>JAIEPV010000010.1 GCA_019748215.1 Hyphomicrobium sp. | reverse complement strand
GCCGGACCCAGAGGATGGGCTTTCCCCTTGCAGCTCTCAAAGCCGACGAAAGTTGTTCGCGCACCGTGACCTTGCAGACGTTGCGCCACAGAGTCTGCTCTCGGCCTACTTCTTCGGAGCGTTCGTCGCGTGCGTTGTCAAACGCTGGCTGCAAGGTGCTGCGGCGGGCTATGCCAACCAGCCGGCCCTTGCCGGCTCCCAAGGTTCTCCGAGCATGGCGCGAGGCATCGAGCCGGCGCCCGCGATTCCGCAACGAGAGCAGCAAAGAGACCTGCAACGCGGACCACAACGTGCGCCGCAAATCGAAATGCCGCCGCCTGCTCTGAGGCCGCCACTGCGCGAGCCGCGCGTCGAACGTCAGCCGCCGCCACCGCCGCCACCGGTCATCAAGCCGCGCAGCTTCGACCCGGTGCAGCCGAAGATCGACATTCTCCCACGTCCGGCTCCGCGTCCGGCGCCCAAGGTGGCCGACGTCATGCGCTT
The DNA here is from genome assembly GCA_019748215.1 of Hyphomicrobium sp. Lineage (GTDB taxonomy): Bacteria > Pseudomonadota > Alphaproteobacteria > Rhizobiales > Hyphomicrobiaceae > Hyphomicrobium_B. The sequence continues at coordinate 19,367 of JAIEPV010000010.1, read as the reverse complement.
CGACCGGGCGCTGTGGGGCCCTGAACTGAATGAAAACATGCCGCGCGTGCCGATCGTCGAGATCAGGCCCGCCGTGTTCAAGCTGATCACGGGTCCGGCGCTGCCGTGGCCACCGAAGAAAACGGCCTTCGAAATCGGAGCCGAGGAGGCGGCCGCGGCCAAGGCCGCTGCTGCCATCGCTGCCGCCGAGGCCGAGCAGCAAGCGGCCGCTGCCGCCAAACCGGCTGTCGCAAAAGTGCTAACACCTCCGGCGCCGGCCCGTGCGCCGGGCATGAGCGGCGCGCTTGCGAATGCGGCGGCTGCGGCTATTGCCGCGGCAAAAGCTGCGGCAGCCAGCATCGCCCCACCGAAAGCCGAAGAGCCGAAAGCGAAAGAAAAAGAGCCACTCGTCACAGACACCGTCGCCAAGTCAGGCGCGAAACCAGACGTCACTAAGCCAGACGTCACTAAGGCGGACCCATCGTCATCTGCGATGCCGGCGTCCGGCGCGGCGAAATCCGTCATCGCCGCCGACACCAAAAAGCCCGAACCGGTGAAAGATACGCGGCCCGCTGCTAAGGAAACTCCGCCACCACCCGCCGCGCCAATCCCGCCGCCCGCGCCAGCCGTCGCGGCGAAGTCCGAAGCCGCAATCACAGCGCCTGCGGCGCCCGCGCCAGCGCCATCCGTCACAACGTCGACGGGGGCCGCGCTCGCCGCAGCCGCTGCGGCTGCGATGACGGCTGCCACGACCGCCGCCGCCGCTAAAGCGGCCACCTCCCCGGTTGCCAAACCCGTCGAACCGCCGACGACTCCCATCTCGGACGGCGATGACCTTCAGCGTATTCGCGCTATCGACGCCAACGCCGAGCAAGGCTTGAAGTCTCTCGGCGTCTTGCGCTTTGAAGACATCGCCAACTGGACGTCAGACGACATCGATCTCTTCGATCAGGAACTGAATTTCGCAGGCCGCATCGATCGCGAGCAGTGGATCGAACAGGCGCAAATTCTTGCCAAAGGCGGCGAGACGTATTATTCCCGCAATCGCGCCACCGCGGCCAAGGCGACCGTCGCGGCGATCCCTGCCGCAACCGCAGCGGTACCCGCCGCTGCAAAAACTGACGCGGCAAAACCCGAGACGATTGCCCCCGCCGCAAAGACCATCGCTGCCGATGCCAAAGCCGATAGCCCAGCGTCGCCCATCGCCGCGCCGGAGCCGAAGACCAGCGCAGTCGCGACACCCGCCCCGACACCCGCCCCGACACCCGAGCCCGCGAAACCCGCTGCATCAGCGCCCCCCGCGCCCCCGAGCGAAGATTCCAAAGCCGCAAATTCCGTCCCCTCGATCGTTGCACCAGCGTCGAAGCCGTCCACTCCGCAGGGCCGCTCAGTTTCCGAACTCGCCGCTGCCGCCGCCGCGGCCATCGCGGCAGCATCGGCCAGCGTGACGCGCGGCATCCGCCCGATCGAGCCGATCTCGCCGCTGTCGAAAGCCGATCCGAATTTGGTCATGCCGACGCGGCTTGCTGACGCCATCAAAGAACAGGGTGGCAAAGTGCAGGGTGGCAAAGACAAGAGCGCCAATGACGCCGTGCCGGTTCCGCGCTCCGATCCCGAGCAGCCGGTGGCCAAAGCTTCAGCGCCGCGCGCTGCCGACGATGCCGGCGGCGATGATCTCAAACGCATTCGCGGCGTCGGCGTGCTGATCGAAAAACGTCTTAACGGGCTTGGCGTCACGCGTTACGAGCAGATCGCCAACTGGACCAGCGGCGACATCGATCGCATCAGCCGCAAGCTCGATTTCCAAGGCCGCATCGAGCGCGAAAACTGGGTTGAGCAGGCGCGCATTTTGTCCAGCGGCGGGCATACCGAATTTTCCCGGCGCGTCGATCGCGGCGAAGTCGAAACCAGTAAGGATTCATAAAACGAAGCGCGCTTACGCCGCGCTCGACTGCTGATGCGCCGTGGCGTCATCGCTCGCCGCAAAGAAACGCACAACAGCCGCCAGTGTCGGCGCGTCGCGCAACAGCGGCGCGTGGCCTTCATTGGGCACCGTCAGCCGCGTCATCATCGTATGCCGCCGCTGCATCTCATCGACGGTCTTTTCCGACAACAGATCAGAATTGGCCCCACGAATGACCATCAACGGGGCTCGCTTCAGCGCGTCGAACTGCGGCCATAGCGCCGGGATCGGCCCATCGAGCACCGACAGTGATTTGGCGAGTTTGGCATCATAACCGGCAATCGGCCGTCCCTTGCGTTCGTTGAAAAGTTGCCGCGCGACGCTGTCGACGTCCGTATCCGTCAGCATCGGAAAATCGCGCTTTGTCAGATCGTGGACCGTGCGCGCCGCATCTGCCCAGGTTTTTGGCATCGGAATGCGCCCGACATAGCCGGCAATGCGCGCCAATCCATCCTGCTCGATCACCGGGCCGATGTCGTTCAGCACAACAGCGCCAATGCGTCCCGGCTGAGCCGCAGCCAAAATCATCGTGATCAGCCCGCCGCGCGACGTGCCGATAATGCCCGCTTCATACAACCCGAGCACGGTCATCACGTCGATGACGTCGTGCATCTCGTTGGGGATGGAATAGCCCTTCCAGTCGCTATCGTGTTCCGACATGCCGCGTCCGCGCGAGTCGAGCGTATAGACATCGCGCGGCGCGTTGGCGTCTTGGCTCAGTGCCAGCGCGACATCGTGGAAGTCGCGGCTGTTGCGCGTCAATCCGGCGAGGCACAGCACCGGGCGCGTCGCCTGCTGATTGCCGCCGGCCAGTGCTGGATAGTGGCGCACATACAGCCGCAAGCCATCGCGCGCTGAAATAAACTGCTCGTTGAAAACCGCTGTCGCCTCAGCCATTCGCCCCACCCCGCAAAATCGTTTCAATGAAATATGCGCACACCGCCGTCGCCTGATGATGACGGCCGCACACCTGGAGCATCTTCTGACGAAGTGGATGCCTGTACGTCGTCAGAAAATGCGATAAAGTGTTCCAGCTAGCCCTCAGTATTGTCCTTCGCCGCCGGCGTTGCATCATCCCCGATCGCCGCCGCAGGCGTCGTCGAAGATCCGCGCGCGCGGCCTAAATCGTCTTCGAGCCGAAGCGCCCTGGCCTCATCACCGAGCCGCGCCCGATAAACTTGAATGTTCGATAGCACCTTTGCCACATACTCACGCGTTTCAGTAATTGGGATGCGTTCGATCCAATCGACCGGATCGATCTTGCGATTACGCGGATCGCCGTTTTCGCGAATCCATTGGCGCGCTCTGCCGGGCCCTGCGTTATATCCGGCTAGCCCCAGCACATACGACCCGCCGAACTCGCCCATGCGATCGGCGATGTAGGCGGACGCAATCGTGGCGTTGTAACTGGTGTCGGTCATCAGGCGGGGAATATCGCATTTGATTTTGTAGTCGCCGCACACGTGCTTGGCGGTGACCGTCATCACCTGCATCAGACCTTTGGCACCGGCACCCGACAGCGTCTTGGGCTCGAATTCGGTTTCCTGGCGCGTGATGGCGAGCATGAACGCCAATTCGGGCGGGCTGCGTAGCGGCTTGAAGGCTGGGAACGTGTGCACTGGATAGCCGTAGGTCAGCAGATTTTGCCCTTTGGCAATGGCGGCCTTCGCGATCCGCACCGACATTTGCGTATCGCCGATCGCATCCGCCAAGTGCGCCACCATGGCCGCATCCGCTTCACTGGCGAGGCCAACGCGAAGCGACGTTAAAAATCCTCGCGTGTAGTCGCGCGACAGTTTTGCCTGATAGGCGATCATCAACGCCTTGACGGCATCGCTCGCGACAAAGGCGCTGATCTGCGCGTCGGTCGGATAATCCGGTGGCGTTAGCGCAAACGATGTGCGCCCCGGCTCAAGCTTCTGCATCGCCAGCTGACCGTGAAAGGTGTCGGGATTTTTTGCAGCCAGCTTGTAGTAATCGGCCGTCGCCGTCTTATCGCCCCGGCTCTCCGCCAACCGGCCAAGCCAATACGCCGCCTTGGCGCGGCTCAACGGTCCGTCGGCTGCCGCACCGAAGGCTTTGAAGTGCGCTGTCGCCGCGTTTTCGTCTTTCAGATAGCGCCAGGCGACCCAGCCCGCCATGAACGTCTGCTCTTTGAGCGGATTGACGGTGAGGGGCCCCGCGTCGCGAACGAGCTTGTAGGCGAGCTTGGCATTGCCCGCCTTGAGCGCGCCGTAGGCGAGTTGGCGGCGCTCGGCCCACCATTCGTCAATGACCGCAATTTTTTGAGGGTCGGGCGGTATGGCGAGAATGATCTTGGCCGCCTCCTCGACCTTGCCGTCCTTGCGAAGCAGTTGGGCGCGATGAAACGCCAGGCCGGTGTCGTCGCCATCCGGCGGCAGCGCCGACATCAGCGCCTTCGCGTTCGATGATTTGGTGAAGACCGCAAGCCGCGCTGTGGCTTTCTTCTGTTCTGCTGCCGAAAGCAGTGGAATGACGCGGCGCGCAAACGCGGCGCGGTCGGCGCGATTGTCAGCGAAGCGCACGTCATCCGTCACCATGCGGTCGAAGCGCCATTTATGATCGGCTTCGGTCAGCAGCGGCGCAAAGCGGCGCAAAAATCCGGTCTCGAGCGTGCCGGGAATGGTCATGGCGCGCCATGCTGTGCTTGCAAGCTTGCGAGCCTCGGCGGTGTTGCCTTCGGCGAGGTGCGCCGAAGCGAGGGCTGCCATGCCGATGCCGGTCTTTGGCTCCGCTGATTTGAAATACTCTTTGATTGACGCGGCGCTGCCGCCCTGGATGAACAGCGCTTCCTCCATGCGCTGCACCAGCATCGTGCGATCCGGCCATAGCGGATTACCGGCGAGGAACGCGCGATATTCGCCGGCATCGCCATATCCGGCCCGCAATCGCGCCCACAGCACGAACTTTTTCGCCGTCGGGTCTGAGAGCCCGGCACTGAGATCGGCCAGGCGTTGCGGATTATTGGCCTTGATGGCAGCGATGGCCGAGCGAACAGCGTCCGCATCGCTGGCCGCGGGTGTGATAGCGAGGACGGGCGCCAGGGCTTTATCTAACCGCGCCACATACTGCGCCTCGGACTTGGTCCGTTTTGGCGCGGGACTTTGACGGCTGTCCTCGCTTTGCGTCGCTTGCGCGTGAGCTGCGGCGCACGACGCGCCTATCCCCACGATCGACAACGTGACGGCCAACGCGACCGCGGCAGGGCGGCGTTGTCCACCGCGCGCTTTGGGCCGGCTACCGGTCGAACTGTCGCGCATCGCAGAGTGCTCCTTAACTGTCCGAATTATCACGATGATCCGCCTTCATCCGGACGCTTCGCGACGCCCCGGCCATGGTGCTGCAGGCCCGGTCAAGCATTCTTGCAGGGTCGCGGTCGAGCGCCTAATGTCGGCCCGCGTTGATGCGATTGAACTCAACTCCGTCACCGCATTAGGCAAGCGCTGCGGCGCTGGCGCAAGTGCTTTGCTCTTGCGGGGTGCCACGCCGGTGCGGCAAGACCGTGTCTTGTGGTCCAGCTTGAAGCTTGCCGTGCTCCGCCGGGAGCAAGTCTCTCCCGGGTATCGTCTACAACCGGTTGTGGCCCGCGTGCTGGCCTAAACGTCGCTGCAATTCCATGGCGCTTGGAGCCAAGCGCTGACCGCCTTCTTCTATTCTTCAGTGAGACGCATGTTCAAAGGTTCGATCACGGCGCTTGTGACGCCATTCAGGAACGGGGCGCTGGATGAGGCGGCCTTCACACGCTTCGTCGAATGGCAGATCGCCGAGGGCAGCCACGGCCTCGTGCCGGTCGGTACCACGGGTGAAAGCCCAACGCTTGATTTCGACGAGCATAAGAAAGTTATCGATCTCACCGTCGCTGCGGCGCGAAAGCGCGTGCCTGTCATCGCCGGCACCGGCTCGAACTCGACAGACGAAGCCATCGAGCTGTCGCAATATGCCGAGACGGCCGGCGCCGATGCCGTGCTGATCGTCACGCCCTACTACAACAAGCCGACCCAGGAAGGGCTCTATCAGCACTTCAAGGCAATCAATGACGCGATCACCATCCCGATCATCATCTATAATATTCCGCCGCGCTCCGTCGTCGACATGTCGGTCGCGACGATGGCCCGCCTATTCGAGTTAAAGAACATCATCGGCGTCAAGGATGCGACGGCGAACTTAGCGCGCCCATCGCAGCAGCGCGCCGCCATGGGGCCGGAGTTCTGCCAGCTCTCGGGCGAGGACGCGACCGCGCTCGGGTTCATGGCGCATGGCGGACGCGGGTGCATTTCGGTGGCGTCCAACGTCGCGCCGCGTTTGTGCGCCGAATTCCAAAACGCCTGCCTAGCCGGCGATTTCAAGAAGGCGCTCATCCTCCAAGACAAGCTCATGCCGCTGCATGATGTGATGTTCATCGAGACCAATCCTGGCCCGGTCAAGTATGCTGTCTCACGTCTCGGCTTCGGCACCGCCGACATGCGCCTGCCGATGGTGGCAATTTCGGACGCATCGAAAAACGCCATCGACGCCGTGCTCGTCCAACTGGGCCTGCTCGACGCCAACGGGCAGGCGACTGCGGCGGCGTAACACGGCCAAACGTCATCCTCGAAGGCCAATCGTCATCCTCGAAGGGCGGAGCGTGCGACGTGCTTCTTGGATCCAGCGCACTGAGTGCCGAAGGCTCAAAAAAGCTTTTTGGTCTACGACGCTCCTGACGCTGGATCCCCGGTCTTCGTTCGCATGCGCTCACGCGACCGAGGATGACGTGACAGTTTTTTCTTCTCTCTGTATGAAAGTGGCAATCCCGGCGCGGGTCCGCCAAATCATAGGCGCCAGCAACACACTCCCGCGCTTGGCGGCCGGCTCTGCGAACGCGAGTCGCCAAGCGCCAGCAACACACTTCCGCGCTTGGCGGCCGGCTCGCGGAACGCGAGTCGCCAAGCGCCAGCAAAAAAGAGCACGCAACGCATGGCCTCCAAACGCGACGACGGCACCACGCTGATTGCGGAAAACCGCAAGGCGCGCCACGAGTTCTTCATCACCGACAGTTGGGAAGCCGGCATCATGCTGCTCGGCTCGGAAGTCAAATCGCTGCGCGTCGGCCAAACCAACGTCGCCGAAAGCTATGCTTCGTTCGAAGACGGTGGCCTGTGGCTGATCAACAGCTACATCGCCGAATACAAGGGCGCGTCGCTGTTCCAGCACGAGCCGCGCCGCAAGCGCCGCCTGCTGCTGCACGCCAGCGAGATGGTCAAACTCGCCAACGCTGTCGATCGCAAAGGCATGACCATTGTGCCGCTCGAACTCTATTTCAACGCCAAGGGCATGGCCAAGCTGAAGATCGGCTTAGCGGAAGGCAAGAAGCTTCACGACAAGCGCGAAAGCGATGCCAAGCGCGACTGGAACCGGCAAAAAGCCCGCGTCATGCGCGATAAGGGATAGAGCTGCGTCCTAAGCGCCGCTCGTTCGATTTGAAGTGTTGCGCGTTGAACTGACCTCCAACGATCCGGGTTTGCCGTCGAGTTCACAGGCTTGCCTTTCACCGTCACCCAAGGCGGCCCAGATCAGTGATGGCCGACGCTCGACGACTATGGCAAACGAACGGTCACGCTCTCTGCCGGAAAGGCGCACGTTGCAATGGCCATTACTGACGCTTACCCCTGGCCCGAGCCGATCAACGACGGTGCCGCCAAACACCTGATTGCCGGCACGCGGCTGCCCGACATTACGCTCACCGCAACGCACGGCGCACCGGTAACGCTGGCGCGCTATCAGGAGCGTGCGGTGATTTTCTTCTATCCCTTCACCGGCACACCGGGACAGCCAAATCCGCCCGATTGGGACACCCTCCCCGGTGCCCATGGCTCGACCGCCGAAGCCGAAGGCTTTCGTGATCATTATGCCGAATTCCAGAACCGCGACACCGAAGTGTTCGGCGTCTCCGGCCAATCGATCGACGCACAGCGCGCCTTCGCGACGCGCGCCGGACTGCCGTTTCAATTGCTCAGTGACGCTCACCTGAGTTTTTCCGACGCGCTGCGACTGCCGACGTTCGAGACCGGCGGCGTGCGCTATCTCAAACGCCTGACGCTATATGTCCGCAACGGCATCATCTACCGCACCATCTATCCGGTGCATCCGCCGCAGACGCACGCGGCGACCCTGCTCAGCGCGCTCGCGTCACCCGCCGTCTAGCGCACAACATCCTCGCTGCGCAAAATCTTGAAGGTAGCGAGATCGACGTGCACCGCCTTCGCAGCCTTGGCATCGCCGACCATCAAGATCAGCGTCGCGCCATCGCCGATGACGGCATTGCCGAGATAATCGCCAGCGACCGTATCGAGCCGCGTCAGGCCTTGTCCGTCAGCGCGCGCCAGCGCCGCAGTGGCGCGATCGTCGCCGTTGAGGACGCCGTCACCCGTACTATCGGCTTCGATCAGGCGATAGAACAGTGCGCGCGGTGCGGCGTCATTGTTGTCGGTGTCGCCCCGCAGCTCTTGCGCGTCGATGATCAGCCGGGCGTTATCGGGCAGCAGCTTCCGGCTTCGCCCGCTGGCCGTGTCGTAGAACACGACATTGCGTCGACTGCCGGCCTGCTTGCTCGAATAGCGAAAGTCATACGATTGCGTCGCGGTCAGTTGCGACGCCAAAATTGGCGTGCCGCGAATGCGCGTGAACGTCGACAATTCCAGGTCTGTTTCGACGCCAGGTGGGTCGCCAGTCATCTTGCCGCTGCCGTCCAACGGCGCGACCCGTGCGGTATCGCTGGCCCGATTGGGACGAAACAGATCGCGGGCGATCTGATAGGTGCCAAACAAACCGATCACCAGCCCGAGCATGCTAACGACAGCGATCGAGAGCGCATTGAAGCGCCAGATCAGGCGAAATAGACGTGTCGACATGGTGGGTTTCCGTGCGCGAGATGAAGCTGCGAGCCGGTCATCGCGGCGTCTTACCCGCGGCCAAGCTCGCAACGGATGGCGGCAAAAACCGCCTGAAACATGTCGCTCGTCAAACGCCCAGTGTTGGTATTGTAGCGCGAGCAGTGAAAGCTATCGAACAGCGCGATGCCGCTGCCGAGATCGTGGCGCGCGCCATGTGCGAACGCGAACGCGGCTTTGCGATGGCCAAGTGTCGTCAAAATCTGATCGTGCGCGACGCGGCCGAGCGCCAGCATCATGCGCAGCTTCGGCAAGGCGTCGAGGCGAGCTGAAAAGTATGCACGGCACGTCGCGATCTCGATCGGCGTCGGCTTGTTGCCGGGTGGCGCGCAGCGCACGGCGTTGGTGATCATGCAGTCGACAAGCTGCAAACCGTCGTTGGGGCGGGCATCATAAACGCCGCGCGCGAAACCGAACTTCAACAGCGTGTCGTACAGCAGCACTCCGGCATGATCACCGGTGAACGGCCGCCCGGTGCGATTGGCTCCCCCGCGTCCTGGCGCCAAGCCGACGATGAGCAAGCGCGCATCGGGCGACCCGAACGACGCCACCGCACCATTGAACCAAAGCGGCTCGGACGCTGCGTTGTCGTGGCGATACGCAACGAGACGAGGACAAAGCCGGCACTGCGCTGGTGCTTCGGCGGGAAAACGACGATCCGTCTCCGCCGCTGGGCGAAATGGTGCCACCCTATCGTCTCCAGCGTTTGGCGCGTCGCGCGAAGGCGAATATCGCCGTCAGATATCGTCGTCCGCGTGGCTGACGTTCGCCGCCATGGCCGGTTCGCGTGCGACTGGACCGACAGGGCGCGGTGCGTAGCCACGGCTATCACGTGCGGCGCGTCCGGTGCCTTCGCGGCCAATCAGATGTTCAAGGTCGGCAATGTCGATGAATTGATCGGCCGGACGGCGCAATTCGTCGGCCGCCATCGGCGGTTGAGTTTGCAATGTCGAAATGATGCTGACGCGCTTGCCCTTCTGCTGGAGCGCCGCCACCAGGGAGCGAAAGTCGCCGTCGCCTGAAAAAATAACAATATGGTCGAGCGTATCGGCGAGCCGCATGGCATCGACCGCGAGTTCGATATCCATGTTGCCTTTGACCTTGCGACGGCCGGTGGCGTCGGTGAATTCCTTCGTCGGCTTGGTCACCATCGTGAAGCCATTGTAGTCGAGCCAATCGATCAACGGGCGGATCGATGAGTATTCTTGTTCCTCGGCGAGCGCGGTGTAGTACAGCGCCCGGATGAGCTGCGCCTTGGATCGGAACATGCCAAGCAAACGCTTGTAATCGATATCGAAGCCGAGCGACTTTGCGGTTGCGTAGAGGTTGGCGCCGTCGATAAACAGCGCAACGCGCTCGTTGGGATAAAAATGCATTGTTGAAATCTTTCGTTAGATCTCTGTCACGACGCGTCAGAAGTGAATCTGGCGGCATGGGTCGGGCAAGTGCGGCGCCGGCGCAAAATTCCCAACGACCAGTCGACCGCCGAAATTTCAGCAGGTCGCGGTAGTTATTGGCTAATTCCTGCGGCGTAGAATAGCCAGCCGTGGGCATAACAGACTTTCTAGTCGCGCGACAATCGCGACATCTTTGTGACAACCATTCGATTGGCCGTGCCGACCCATGCGCCGGAGCGTTCTGAGAGAGCTTCGAGTGCGGTTAGCACTAGAAAATGAACGGAAAAACCTTGCCGACGCCGCGTCCCGCTGGCCACCCGCTCAGCAGGGCGCCGCCAAAGTGGCGATCATTGCTTGATTTCTACTAGATATCATGCCTAGTAAGAGGCTCGAGGTGCTGAGAGGCAGTCCCGCCGACCCCTTGCGCCCACACCAATCCCGATTTTAGCGTTGAATTTATCACCGGAAGGACCCCCTGATGGCTCGAGTCACCGTCGAAGATTGCGTCGACAAAATTCCGAACCGCTTTGAACTCGTCCTCCTTGCCGCCCACCGCGCCCGCGCCATCGCCAACGGTAGCTCGATTACCGTTGCCGCTGATAACGACAAAAACCCAGTCATCGCGCTGCGCGAAATCGCCGACCGCATGATGGCGCCTGACGACATGCGCGAGACGCTGATCAACTCGATCCAGAAAAACACCGAAGTCGATGAGCCGGAAGCCGTGGCCGCGCCGTTGCTGCCGCCCGATCGCCGCGCGCCGCAGCTCGGCCGCGACGACGCGTCGAGCGATACGCAGGTCGATGTCATGACCGAAGAGCAACTGCTGCGTGGTCTCGAAAGCATGACACCGCTTGAGCCGTCGGCGAACATCGGGTCGACCGGTGGCCCGCGCGAACGCGAGCGTGATCGCGATCCGCGCGATCGGATGCGTTGATCTGCAACTCGTTGCGCGCACCTTAGCGCGCCGTATGGCTTGAACTTCGCTCTTGGAATGATCGATGGCCAACACCCAGAAAGGCACTAAAGCCTTTCTTTTGTTTTGGTCGCGTCTTCGGCTACGCTGACCGGCGAAGGAGCGTGCCGGTTCATGATGCGCCAATACGAACTCGTCGAACGTGTTCTCAAATACGATCCGAAAGCCGACGAAGCGCTGCTGAACCGCGCTTACGTCTACGCCATGAAGGCGCACGGCACCCAGAAGCGCGCGTCTGGCGCGCCATATTTCTCGCACCCCCTCGAAGTCGCAGCCATCCTCACCGACTTGAAGCTCGACGACGCCACGATCGCGACGGCGTTGCTGCACGACGTGATCGAAGACACGGATGCAACGCGCACCGAAATCGACCAATTGTTCGGCTCTGAAATCGGCACGCTGGTCGACGGCTTGACCAAGATCAAGCGCCTCGACCTCGTCTCCAAAAAAGCCGAACAGGCGGAAAATTTTCGCAAGCTTCTGATCGCCATTTCAAGTGACATCCGTGTGCTGCTGGTCAAACTCGCCGACCGCTTGCACAACATGCGCACACTCGAACACATGAGGCCCGAAAGCCGGCGGCGCAACTCCGAGGAGACGCTTGACATCTATGCGCCGCTCGCCGGCCTGATGGGTATGCAGGCGCTGCGCGAAGAACTCGAAGAACACGCTTTCCGCTGGCTGCATCCCGACGCTTACCAAACGGTCACCGATAAACTTGTCGAACTGCGCGATCGCAACAAGGGTCTCGTCGAAGAAATCCGCCAGGCTTTGGCGCGCAAATTTTCCGACGCCGGCATCAAGGCCGAAGCGTCCGGCCGCGAGAAAAAACCCTACGCCATCTGGAGTAAGATGGTGCACAAACAGATTGGCCTCGAACAACTATCGGATCTGTTCGCTTTTCGCGTCATCGTCGACACCATCGATGATTGCTATCGCGCGCTCGGCATCGTGCACACGACGTGGGGGACGGTGCCCGGACGCTTCAAGGATTACATCTCGGCACCAAAGCGCAACAACTATCAGTCGATCCACACCACCGTGTACGGCCCGCGCCATCAGCGTGTGGAATTGCAGATCCGCACCGCCGCCATGCACCGCGTTGCCGAATATGGCATCGCCGCGCACGCACTTTACAAGGAGCAGCGCGCCTTCCAAACGGCCGTCATGCTGAACGCTCCCAAATCGCTCGCGCCTTCATCGGCCGGGGCGGGCGGCGCACATGGCGCCATCAATGGCGCCGCTGTCACCGCAACCTCGACGCGCGACGCCGACAACAGTCCCTACGGCCGCCTGCGCGTGATGATCGGCACACTGCTGTCATCGGAAAACCCGGAAGAATTTCTCGAACACACTAAACTCGAACTGTTTCAGGATCAGGTCTTTTGCTTTACGCCGAAGGGCCGCTTGATCGCCTTGCCGCGCGGCGCTACCCCGCTCGATTTTGCCTATGCCGTCCACACCACCATCGGCAATGAAGCCGTCGCGGCTTACATCAACGGCCGTCATGTGCCGATCGACACGCGCTTGCGCAACGGCGATGAGGTGACGATCGAAACCTCCAAGTCGCATGTTCGGCCAATAACCTGGGAAGCCTTCGCCGTCACTGGCCGGGCCCGTGCCGCAATCCGCCGCGCCGCGCGGGAAGCCGAGAGACGCCGCTACACCGAACTTGGCCGTCAGCTCGTGATGTCGACGATCACCGGCAATGGCGCCGACTACTCGGAAGAAAAAATTCGCGCCGCCGCGCCGCGCTTTCAGCTCAAATCGGCGGACGACGTGCTGTGCGCCGTCGGCCGCAACGACATCCCGCTGCACGAGCTGCTGGCCGCGGTGATGCCGTCGCCCGCCGTCATGCCATCCAGCGAAAGCTATAAACCCTCGCGCCGATTTGGCCGCGCCCAAGCCCAGGACGGCTGGTTCAATATCGACAAGGTGTTGAGCCTCAAATTCCGCGCCGCGGAGGGTGAAACCACGACCGCCATTTCAATCCGCGGGCCAAACGGCGATCTGCCCGTTTTGTTTGAACCCGGCGGAGCGGTCCCCGGCGATCGCATCATTGGCGTCATGTCGCCCGGCGAAGGCATCAGGATTTTCCAGATCCACTCGCCGCGATTGAATGACTTCGAGCATCAGGGATGGATTGACGTCACGTGGGACATCGATCCCGACAACCCGCAGCGGTTTCCAGCCCGTATTTCGGTCACCGCGGTCAATTCGCCGGGCACGCTGGCCGAGATCGCCAAGACCATCGGTGAGAGCGGCGGCAACATTGATAATGTCAGAATGGTGCGCCGCGCCGCTGATTTCACTGTCATCACGATCGAGCTCGAAGTCTTCGATCTGGTGCATTTGAATCACATCGTCGCGGGCTTGAGGGCGCAGGCAACGGTTGCAAAAGTCGAGCGCCTGTTCGAATGATCTAGTCCCTTGGATTCGCGCTGGCGGGCGCGGGCGTCAGTGGGCTTCGCGATGATCATGACGCTGCAGCCGCGGCGTCACGGTCCGCGCCTCAGGAGAATGACCCTTGCAACAGTTGGCCGCCGCGAGCACCGCGAACCTGTCGCGCGAACGACAACTGTTAGGCAAACGCGCCGCGTACCTGTGGCGCCGCGTGCTGCGTGTCAGCGCGACCCCGCATCAAGTCGCGCTCGGCTGCGCCATCGGCGTGTTCGCCGCCTGCACACCCTTCTTTGGCGCGCAAATGCTTCTCGCCGGCGGGCTTGCCTATCTACTGCGCGTTTCGGTCGCCGCGGCGCTGCTCGGAACTTTCGTCGGCAATCCGCTGAGCTGGCCGGCGATCTGGAGTGCATCCTACGTTGCCGGCGCCTGGATGCTCGGCCTCGATCCAGCCTACGCGGCCGAACATCTGGCCGCCCACCTGTCGGATAGCGCCAGCCTCATCAGCGCGTCGATCCGCCAGCCGACGCCGCAAGTCATCGACGCGGCCGTCGTTAACCTGTCGTCGATTTTGCGTCCGCTGGCCCTGGGCGGGATGCTGATCGGCTTGATTGCAGCGGCCGTCAGCTATTATCCTACGCGCAGAGCCGTTCGCCTGTTTCAAACGCATCGCTCGCTCACGTCGCACCCCGGCGCTTGATCCACGGTCGTGATCGTGCGGCGGGCTGCGGTGGATGCCACCAGAGCGGTTTGCGATCTGATAGACTGAGATCGGCGCTCTCGTATTACGCTATGTCGCATTTTCTGACGACGAACCGGGATCCACTTCGTCGGAAAATGCTCTAGGTCACGACGGACACTCATGCCCCAATCACGCGCGCCGAAGTCACTCGCGGAAAAATTGCAATCGGCAGTGTCGCTGCCGCAAGACGCCCCGCGTGAAACAGCACCAGCGATGCCGCCACCGCGCGTCCTTCGCCTCGGCATCAACATCGATCACGTCGCGACCGTTCGCAACGCGCGCGGCGGCCTGCATCCCGATCCGTTGCGCGCCGCCCACCTCGCCATTGAAGGTGGCGCCGACGGCATCACCGCGCATCTGCGCGAAGACCGCCGGCACATTTCCGATGCCGACATCACGCGCCTGAAAAATGAAATCACCCGGCCGCTCAATCTGGAAATGGCGGCGACGGACGAGATGCTTAAAATTGCGCTGCGCCACGTGCCGCACGCCTGCTGCCTTGTCCCCGAACGGCGCCAGGAGCGCACCACCGAAGGCGGCCTCGCGGTTCTTGGCAATGAAAAAACGCTGCAGCCGTACATCGCCGCCTTGAAGGACGCCGGCATTCGCGTGTCGCTGTTCATCGAGCCGGATCTGGCAACCATCGACGCGGCAGCCGATCTCGCAGCCGACATCGTCGAACTGCACACCGGGCGCTATTGCCACGCGGCCCTCGATCACGATGCGGCAGGCTTAGCGCGCGAAGTCCAGCGCCACACCATCGCCGCCGCCGCTGCCGCGAGCGCCGGCCTTGAAGTGCACGCCGGCCATGGCTTGACTTACAACACCGTCGCCGCAATCGCCCGCTTGCCCGACATCGTCGAACTCAACATCGGCCACTTCCTCATGGGCGAAGCGATCTTCTGCGGCCTGTCGAGTGCGGTCCGCCGGATGCGCCACCTGATGGATGACGCGCGCACCGTGGACGTCCGGCGACCGGCCCTATGATCCTCGGCATCGGCAACGATCTCTGCGACATCCGCCGCATCGAAAAAACCATCGCCCGTTTCGGCGATCGGTTTTTGCAGCGGGTCTTCACCGATGTTGAACGCCGCAAAGCCGCAAGCCGCGCCCATCCCGCCGCCACGTTCGCCAAGCGCTTCGCCGCCAAAGAAGCGCTGACCAAGGCACTCGGCACCGGTTTTCGCGACGGCGTGTATTTTCGCGACATCGGCGTCGTCAATGCAGTCAGCGGCCGACCGACCTTCAAGCTGACCGGCGGCGCCGCCGATCACTTGGCCCGCCTGCTGCCCGGCGGCTACGACGCGCGCATCGATTTGACGCTCACCGACGAGTATCCGCTGGCCGAGGCCATGGTCATCATCTCAGCTGTCCCAACCCGGATTGAGCCGCGCGACTGACCCACCACGCGGCCCGGCGCTTCCCCGTTCCCGTCATTGGGAGCCTTCAACGGCGCTCAGCCTCGCGGCAGGCCATCTTCCGCCTTTGTTTCCGGTAGTTTGCGTCAAAATCGCGGATGCCGTCTGATGATTGCGGACGGTCCTCAAAGCCGCTATAGCGGGCAACTTATGTTGCGAACGCCCCCGGCTCACCCCGTCCGGCGATGACAGTCAGCCTTGGGAGCCACGTATGAGCAGCCGTTCGAGCGCGCAGCGGTCTGGAGCGCTGGAAACGGCGGTCATCGTCGTCGAAGCGCTGGCCATCGCCATGTTCGTGCGCATCTTTTTCTATCAGCCCTTCAACATTCCGTCGGGCTCGATGAAGCAGACGCTACTTGAGGGCGACTATCTGTTCGTCTCCAAGCTGTCCTACGGCTATTCGAAGTATTCGTTTCCGTTCAGCCCCAATCTATTCTCGGGCCGCATTTTCTCAGCCGAGCCCAAGCGCGGCGACGTCGCCGTGTTCAAACTGCCGCGCGATAACGCAACCGATTACATCAAGCGCGTGATCGGTCTGCCCGGCGATGAAGTGCAAATGCGCGACGGCCAATTGTTCATCAACGGCCAAGCCATCCCGAAGGAGCCCGCCGGCGAGTTCGTCACCGACGAAGACGGCGAGCACGCGCGCCGCATTCCGGTCTTCAAAGAAACCTTGCCAAACGGCGTGAGCTACAACGTGCTCGACAGCGATCCCAACGGCGCGCTCGATAATACCGCCCCCTATAAGGTTCCAGAGGGCCATTTTTTCATGATGGGCGACAACCGCGACAACTCGACCGACAGCCGGGTGCGCAGCGCCGTCGGCTTTGTGCCGCTCGAAAATTTCGTCGGCCGCGCCGAAATCATCTTCTTCTCCGCCCCCTTCCTGGATGAAGGCAAAATGCAGTGGTGGGCGCCGTGGTCATGGCCGTTTGACATTCGCTGGAACAGGTTCTTCACTCTGGTTCGGTAACGGCCAACAATTTGGCCGGCCAATAGAATTGTCATGCTGAGACCCCGTAAATTTAAAATTCTCGAAACCAAGCTCGGCCATCGCTTCAAGGATGTGGCGCTGATCGAACGCGCGCTCACGCATGCCAGCGTGCGCGGCGGAAAATCCGAGCGCGCCGACAACGAGCGCCTCGAATTCATCGGCGATCGCGTGCTCGGTCTCGCCATCGCCGAAGTGCTGCACCTGCAATATCCCGAGGCCAATGAGGGCGAACTGGCGCGCCGCTACAATCGCCTCGTCAGAGGCGAAGCGTGCGCCCGCGTCGCCCGCGCCATGGACCTCGGCGATCATCTCATCCTGTCGGAAAGCGAAGCCGACAGCGGTGGCAGGGAAAAAACCACGATCCTGGCCGACGCCGTTGAAGCGGTGCTCGGCGCGGTGTTTCTCGATGGCGGCTTTGACAAGGCCCGTGGGGTTGTGCGCAAGCTCTGGAAAGAACAATCGGAGCCGGTACCGGAAGTCGCTGTCGACTCCAAATCGGCGCTGCAGGAATGGGCGCAAGGGCAGGGTTTGGCGTTGCCGAAGTATACGGTCGTGGCCCGCAAGGGACCCGATCACGCGCCCCGCTTCACCGCCGAAGTTCTGATCAGCGGCCGGGCTCCGGCGCAGGGCGAGGGTGCTTCGAAGCGCATTGCCGAGCAGGCGGCAGCGACCGCCCTATTAACGCGCGAAGGCGTGAGAGTACAGGTTAGCGATGTCTGAGGCAGACAACGAACCGGCCGTGATCGAGCCCAGCAACCGCCGCTGCGGCTTTGTGGCGATCCTCGGCGCAACCAACGTCGGCAAATCGACGCTCGTCAACGCGCTGGTTGGCGTCAAGGTCTCGATCGTGTCGCACAAAGTGCAAACGACGCGCGTGCCGGTGCGCGGCATTGCGCTCGAAGGCGACAGCCAGATGGTGTTCATCGACACGCCCGGCATCTTCAATCCCAAGCGCCGTCTCGATCGCGCCATGGTCGATGCGGCCTGGGGCGGCGCCGAAGATGCCGACGTCGTGGTACTGGTCCTCGATGCGGCGCGCGGCGTCGACGAAGACGCGACCAAAATCATCGACAAGCTCAAGACCTCGCGCATGAAGCGCGTTGTCGTTTTGAACAAAATCGATCGCGTCGAGGACAAGCCGCGCCTTCTCGCCCTCACCAAGCATGTCGATGGCCTGATCCGCTTCGACCGGCTGTTCATGATCTCGGCGTCGAATGGCAAAGGTGTCCCCGCACTCAAATCCTATCTCGCCGAAACCATGCCGCTCGGGCCCTGGCACTATGCGGAAGACGACGTGACCGACGCGCCGTTGCGCGTGCTCGCCGCCGAAATCACGCGCGAGCGCATCTATCATTGGCTGCACGAAGAGCTGCCGTATTCGACCACCGTCGAGACGACGAGCTGGAAGACCTTGAAAGACGGCTCCGCCCGCATTGAACAAACCATCTTCGTCGAACGCGACGGGCAAAAAGCCATTGTGCTTGGCAAAAACGGCGCGACCATCAAACAGATCTCGATGGAGGCGCGCCGCGCCATCGCCGACATCGCCGATCACCCGGTGCATTTGTTCCTGTTCGTCAAGGTGCGCGAAAATTGGGGCAGCGACCCCGAGCGCTATCGCGAGATGGGCCTGCCCTTCCCGAAATCGTGACGCGGCATGCAGTGGTCCGATGAAGGTATCGTTCTCTCGGTTCGCCCGCATGGCGAGACCGCGGCCGTCGTCGAATTGTGGACCCGGTCGCACGGCCGCCATCTCGGCCTCGTCCATGGCGGGCGCTCGCGCAAGCTTCGGCCCATTCTGCAAACCGGCAATCACGTCGATGCAACCTGGAAAGCCCGGCTCAGCGATCAGCTCGGCCATATCACGCTTGAATTGCGACGCGGCTTCGCAGCGGAATCGATGGATGACAGTGCCGCGCTTGCCGCCTTGTCATCGATGATGTCGTTGACGCGCCTGCTGCCCGAGCGCGATCCCCATCCCAACCTCTATGAGATCACGCTGTTCGTCCTCGGCTTCCTCGATGATGTGACGGTTTGGCCGGCGCTTCTGGTGCGCTGGGAACTGGGTCTACTTGAAGAGCTGGGCTTCGGTCTCGATCTCAGCCAGTGCGCCGCGACGGGCAGTAACGATCAACTGCTGTACGTGTCGCCGAAGACGGGGCGCGCGGTCTCAGCGTCTGCCGGCGAGCCATATCGCGAGCGCCTTTTGGCGCTGCCGCAGTTTCTCACCAAGCAGCGCTCGGGCACCGTCACGGCCGACGATGTCACAGCCGGGTTCGCGCTGACGGGGCATTTTCTCACGGAGCGCGTGCTGCATCCGCGCGAACAAACGCTGCCGGAAACGCGAGCGCGATTTCTGTCCTATCTCGCACGCCAGCGTTGATCCGCACGTTCGTAGCGCGCCGCGTTCACCATCTCGAAAATAAATCGCAGCCAACTTATCCCCGTGTCCGAACCATCGCGCATACTCGGTTGCACTCGTCTCACGAGGGGTTTTCGGCGCGGCATCGCTGAACCAACCGGGGCGAGGGCAACCTGGTCCGCCCGCCAT
>JAIEPV010000183.1 GCA_019748215.1 Hyphomicrobium sp. | reverse complement strand
ACGAGCAGCATCCCGGTGAAAACGCCGCCATTCTGGACACCGGACAGCTTTGTCGATTCACCCGGCGTCATGCCGAATACCAAGCCGGCGAACGGCTCGAGAATTAAATCCTGCATGCTGTAGGCGAGCATCGAGACAAATACGAAGATGGTGAAGCGGCGCGCATCAGCCTCGCGCCAGACCTGGGCGAACGCCTCACGGAATGGGGGTTTTTCGGTATCTAACGAACTTTCGACGGCCGTGTGCCGCTCGGGCTCAGCCTCCATTTTCCACAAAGCCAGTGCCGTCACGATGACGGCCACCGCTGATACCGCTGACGTGACGGCGATCAAGCGCGTCGTCGAGAATGGATCGAGATAATGACCGGCAGTGATCGTGGTGACCACAAAACCTGCGATCATCATCATCCAAACGATTGTCGCAGCCGCACCACGACGCTCAGCGCTGACCCGGGTTGCGAGGAACGCCAATAAGTTGGTGCCTGCTGCGCCAACGCCCGCACCAATCGCTGCGAAGGCGACGATCGCGAGCAACACGCCAGCGATCAGGTTCGTCGCCATCCACGCGGTCGCGATGGCAGCGCCGACGCCGCCGACCGCCAGTGTGATCATGCCACCGAGAATCCATGGTGTGCGACGGCCGCCAATGTCAGCACCATAACCCCAGCGCGGACGCAAAAACTGAAGCGCATAATGAAAGGCGACAAGGGCGCCTGGGAGCGCAGCGGGCAGCGCCAGTTCGACAACCATGACGCGGTTCATCGTCGATGTTGTCAG
Source organism: Hyphomicrobium sp. (assembly GCA_019748215.1). Lineage (GTDB taxonomy): Bacteria > Pseudomonadota > Alphaproteobacteria > Rhizobiales > Hyphomicrobiaceae > Hyphomicrobium_B. The sequence continues at coordinate 18,711 of JAIEPV010000183.1, read as the reverse complement.
CACGACAATCGCACCGAGTGCGGTCTGCACGAGGCCGAGGCGCACGATACCAAACCATCCCAATGAGCCGCGCATATCAGCCTCCCGCGAGCAAGGCGCGCACGGCAAAGGCGCTGACCAACATGCCGAGAACGTAAAACGTGACGCCGGTGGCATTGTACCAGGGTGCCAATTCGCGCGGCTTCTGCAGGAGGCGGGCCATTAAACCGATTTGAGCCACAAGCAGCGCCGCGACGATCACTGCATGCGTTGGCTTGCCCCACCACACGAGCAGCGCCACGACGGCAACTTGCGCGACAGCCATGACGACACATGCCAACTGTGCCGCCGCCGCGACACCGAGCTGAACAGGTAGAGAGCGCACGCCCATTTTGGCATCGCCGTCGACTGACTTGAAATCATTGAGCGTCATGATGCCGTGCGCACCCAGACTATAGAGCAGCGCCAGCGTGGTGATCCGTGTGTCCGGCAATCCGCCGACCATGACCACTGCACCGGTGAACCAGGCCAGCCCTTCATAGCAAAGTGCGCAGGCGGCGTTGCCCCACCATCCATTCTCTTTCAAGCGAAATGGCGGGGCGCTGTAGGCCCAAGCAAGGGCAAGGCCGACGACGGCTGCAACCACGCCCCAGATGCCAAGCGCGGTCGAAACAACGAGCGAAAGCCCCGTCCAAAGCACCGCGATATACAGACCCCAGCGTCCAGGAAGCCTGCCGGAAGGAATGGGCCGGTTGGGTTCGTTGATCGCATCGACGTGGCGGTCGAACCAGTCGTTCACCGCTTGGCTAGTCCCGCACACGAGCGGCCCAGCGAGCAACACGCCGGCAACGAAAACCGGCCAATTGGCTTGAGATAGCGAGAATCCGGCCGACACCAGGCCGCACATGAATGCCCACATCGCCGCAAACCACGTGATGGGCTTCAACAATTCGAGCACGACCGCCGGATCGGGCCTTGATACGATGGTTGCGGGTTGTGCCATGCTCAAAAGTACGCCTCAGACGACACTCTGTCAATCTGAGCTTACACTTTTTCGTTCTGCCTCGGGCGACGACAGTGCTTGAATTCATGGCCGCGTCGCAGCGAACGTTTGCTCCCGGTCGCTCGATCGTTTCGCTCGTTATTCGTCGGCGTCGTCACCGTCGAGATCGCCAAGACCATAACGCCTCAGCTTCGAATAAAGACCCTGCCGGCTCAATCCGAGCATCTCTGCCGCCGACGCCCGATTATCGCCGGTAAGCTCCAAGGCAGCTTCGATACACAGCCGCTCAATGATGTCAGTTGTGTCGCGCACAAGCTCCTTCAAGGACACCCTGCCGACCAACTCCGTCATTTGCTCGACCGAACGCGGAAGTTCGCGGCGCGCCGTGGTGATTGCTTCAGGTTTGCGTCCCGTCAGACGAATTGTAAATCCGAGACACGGCGCTTCGCCCGCAGTAACCGAGACCGCCGACACATCAACATCTTCGATGGATCCATATTCGCCACGAATAACCGTTGCGAAGTTGCGGATCGATCCGCGTTCTTTGAGATTTGTGGCGAGCACTTTGACGTCGACATCGTGTCGTCCGAGCCAGCGATCAAGAGATTCGCTTTGCGCCTGTTCCTCGGATGCGATCTGCGCCAATTCAAGAAATGCTGAGTTCGCCTTCAAAATCCGGCAATCAAGGTCCGTCACAACAAAACCGTCCGGCAGCTTGTCGACGAAATCGAACACGCGCGACCGATCACCGGCCGTCGATGCGATACCCCCCACTGGCGACAGACGAATAAGGAAATGGCTGACACTTTCCTGCCGAAACAGAGACGCTGCAACCACAAACTCCTGCTTTGTATCGAGCAGGCGGGCGGCAACGTCTTCTCCGCGACCGGAGCTGCGAACCGCCGTCAACAGTGTTTGAATAGCCTTGGCACTTCCGGCGTCGAAGATTTCAGGGAACGACCGGCCGCCGATCCGCTTGACGGCGGGGCCGAGCAAACGCATTGCGGACGGATTGGATTCGACGATCTTCATCGAACTCGCGTCGACAACCAAAACGGCCTCGGTTGCGACCTGAAACAACAGCCGGTACCGCGTTTCAGCGTGGCGCAGACGTGCGTACTCTCGCTCCATCGATTGGTGCGTTTCAACCAATCGCTGTTGCAACGCCGCGATCGCTCTGAGGTCGCGGCCGACAGCAACAACCCGGCCGTTCGAGTTGACCTCGACCGCCGCATAGCGAATGGGAACATCGGGCCCGCGCTTGGATGGATGATTGACTTGCCGTGGCCGCTGAGCGCGCTTGCCCTCAGATGCATCGCGCAGCAGCTCTTCAATTTTTTCCCGGCTCTCGATCGTCACTGTATCGACCCAGTGCTGGCCGACCCACTGAGAATAGCCTTCTTTCGCTAAATCCTCATTGCCGACCGCGACATCTCGGATGATGCCTTTGGAGTCGATGACGAGCGCGATATCCGCTGCAGCCGTGAGCAGTCTCGACGCCGCTTCAGCATCGAGATCTCCGAGTGTCTTCTTCGGAGACCGGAATGAATCCAAAACTGTTCGTGCGGACTGAGTATCCATTCCAGCACTTATAAATCCTTGCGTAACAACCGTATTCCTTCTTTTTGCGCACGTGCGGCGTCAATCTGCTAGCAAATCGACGCAGTCATTCCGAGCAAGTCTGGAAGCCGCTGAATAGCCTCTCGGCCATCAACTGCCGTCGCATCAGCACCCACTGCCGCAACAAGTTCAGGGTGATCATTGAACAATCGGCCCCCGACAATGATGCCGACTGCACGATTCCTGGAATGGCGCCGCGTTACTTGAATGGCGGACTTGACTATGTCTGTGAAAATTTCACAGCCGACAGAAAAGCCGACAACGTCGAAGTGACGGGTGCGCACGAGGTCTTTCAACTCGCCGATGTCTTTGGGCGCCGTCGGGTGAACGTGCCAGCCGGCGCGGCGAAAAAACTCCTGCACCATAAATAATCCAAGAGAATGCTGTTCACCTGGACACGGCGCGAGTAGGGCCGTGCGCGAGGAAAACCGCGAAACATCTTGATTTTCAAATGCTGGAGTCAGTTCGCACATCATGCCTTGAAGGCGTGTCAGCGCGACAGTTACGTCCGTGAAATCACGAATATCGGCCTTCCACAGATCACCCAATCGGCGCGCTGCGGGGCTGATGACATCGATAAACAACGATTCAGCAGAAGCGCCCTTCAGCTGCATCGATTGCAGAAAGGCAACTCCGACGTCGAGAGGGCGATCAAGAGCGAGATCAGCCAGTGTCACGACGCAATCGCCGACCGACAGGTCAGCCAATATGTCATTGCCTCGCGGGTTTTTTTCGTCGCGCGCCACGTCAATACGATGAGTCAGCATCAAACGCGGTATGATTTCGCTTTCGATCGTTCGGGCCAGCGCCACCTGTTCACAATCGGAGCCTTGCCGACGGGAAAGCCGAATCGCGGAATTTGTTGCGCGCGGAGGCGCGTAGGCATCGACGGCGGACCAATTTTGTCGTGTTGCGACGAGCTGCCGGGTTTCAACCATGGTCGCCTCACTACCCCCGTCAATCGCGCTCAGACACGAAACATGACTTCGATGCCGTCAGGTGTGCAGGCAGATCGCCCGCGCGTTCGTTAGTTTTCTGTCGGTTCGTCTATTGTTTTAAAGACGTCACGGCCACGATTTCAGCGTGATCCATGCCCGTTGCATTCAATCCTTGCTGCCTGCGTTTGTAAAGAACAATTTGTAAAGCGAACTGTACGTCTATTCAGATTGACATTAATGCCCTGGTAGCCCTAGTCTCACTTCAGGTAGAGGTCCGCCATGTGGAAACGGGCCGAAACGGGAGCCGAGGCGCGATGTCTTCCGAGGTGCGGTCGAGTGATGTTACCGGCAGCGAACATTCGCGGCGCGAAGTCGCCGACGTTCTTTATACGCCCGACCAACGCCGCCGCCGCGACGCATCAAAATGGACACTTGTCCAAGGCTTGCTCGCGCCGTTTCAGTTCGTCGTTTTTCTCATTAGCTTGTGGCTTGTTCTGCGCTACCTGACCACCGGCGCGGGTGAAGCCGCGGCAACAGCATCAATTGTCGTTAAGACGTTGGTTTTGTACGTCATTATGGTGACAGGCGCGATCTGGGAGAAAGCTGTCTTCGGGCGCTATCTATTTGCTCCGGCGTTCTTCTGGGAAGACGTCTTTTCTATGCTCGTGCTGGCACTGCACACCGCCTACCTCATCGCGCTCTATACAGGCGCCTTGACGGTCACCGGCTTGATGCTGCTCGCCCTCGCCGCCTACGCGACTTATCTGGTCAACGCCGCCCAGTTCATTATCAAACTCCGCATGGCGCGCCGCCAAGCTCCGGCGATGGCCAAAGCGGCATCCAGTTCGTCGTCGACGCGCCTGCACTCCGGCATGATGGAGGTGGCGCAATGACCGTTCTCATTCCAACGCGCCTATCCACAGCCAATCTCGACGCCTGCCCGAGCACGACAACGGCAGCGCCGAGCGCCGAGCGTTTCGTGCTGCGCGAGCGCGGACAGCGCGAAGTGTTTTGCGGGCTCACAGGTATCATCTGGCTGCATCGTAAAATCCAAGACGCGTTTTTTCTGGTGGTTGGCTCGCGCACGTGCGCGCATCTCATTCAATCGGCAGCGGGCGTGATGATTTTCGCCGAGCCGCGCTTTGCAACGGCGATTATCGATGAGCGCGATCTTGCCGGACTCGCTGATTGCAACGCCGAACTTGATCGCGTTGTGACCCGGCTTCTCGAGCGCCGCCCCGATATCAAGATGCTGTTTCTGGTCGGCTCGTGCCCATCGGAAGTCATCAAGCTCGATCTATCGCGCGCTGCCGAACGGTTGTCGCGCGAACACACGCCACGCGTGCGCATTTTGAACTACTCCGGCAGCGGTATCGAGACTACGTTTACTCAAGGCGAAGATGCCTGCCTCGCATCACTCATTCCCGAATTGCGGCGCACAGATGCTGCAGCACCAAAATCGCTTCTCGTCGTCGGTGCTCTCGCCGACGTCGTTGAAGATCAATTCAAGCGCATCTTCGCTGATCTTGGCATCGACAGCGTCGCTTTCCTGCCACCGCGCAAAGCCGCCGATATGCCCGCCGTTGGGCCGAATACATCATTTTTACTGGCGCAGCCATTCCTCACCGACACGGCACGCCTGCTGGAAGCAACAGGAGCGCAGCGGCTGTTGGCGCCGTTCCCACTTGGCGCGCAGGGCACGACCGGCTGGTTGAAGGCTGCCGCCGACGCTTGGAACATTCCTGCCGAACATTTCCGCCAAGTCATCGCGCCGGCTGAAAAGCGCGCGCGCGCCGCCCTCGAACCGTATCGCTTGCGCTTAGCTGGCAAGCGCATCTTCTTCTTCCCCGACTCACAGCTCGAAGTGCCGCTCGCGCGCTTCCTCTACTCTGAGCTTTCCGTCGACCCGGTCGAAGTCGGTACGCCCTATCTTCACAAACAGCATCTGGCGATGGAACTCGATCAACTGCCTGAAACGACCCTGATCAGCGAAGGTCAGGATGTCGAGCGTCAGCTCGATCGTTGCCGCGAGGCTAAGCCTGATCTCGTGGTGTGTGGTCTTGGCCTTGCCAATCCACTAGAAGCCGAAGGCTTCACCACGAAATGGTCGATCGAATTGCTGTTCACGCCGGTGCAGGGCTACGAGCAGGCGGGCGACCTCGCCGAACTGTTCGCCCGGCCGCTCGTGCGCCGAACCCGGCTGGAGGTTTAGCTCATGCAGCTGACACTTTGGACCTACGAAGGACCTCCGCATATCGGCGCGATGCGCGTCGCAACTGCGATGGAAGGTGTTCACTACGTATTGCACGCACCGCAAGGTGATACGTACGCCGATCTGCTGTTCACGATGATCGAGCGCAACAAAAAGCGCCCGCCGGTCACCTACACGACATTCCAGGCACGCGATCTCGGCGGCGACACCGCCGACCTTTTTAAATCGACGGCGTGGGCGGCATACGAGCGCTTCAAACCCGAAGCGATGCTTGTTGGCGCATCGTGTACGGCTGAACTCATCCAGGATGATCCAGGCGGCCTGGCCAAAGCTCTCAATCTGCCGTGCCCCGTCGTGCCGCTGGAGCTACCTGCCTACCAGAAGAAAGAAAACTGGGGCGCGGCCGAAACGTTCTATCAGCTGGTCCGCACGTTTGCCGGACCGCATGCACCGCCAGCTGGCACCAAGCGCGAGGAGCGCGCGGCCGGCACGAAAGCTCGCTGCAACATTCTCGGGCCGACGGCTCTCGGCTTCCGCAACCGCGACGATGTGAAAGAAGTGACGACGCTGCTCGGCGAACTCGGCATCGAAGTCAACGTCGTCGCTCCGCTCGGCGCACGGCCCTCCGACTTGGCGCGCCTTGGCAACGCCGACTTCAACGTCGTGCTCTATCCGGAGATCGCCGGGCAAGCGGCCACTTGGCTGCAACGCACGTTTGCGCAGCCGAGCGTCAAGACAATTCCGATTGGGGTCGGCGCAACGCGGGCGTTCATTGAGGAAATCGCCGCGATTTCAGGCGTCGATGCCAGCCGCTTTTTGACGCCCGATGCCTCGCGGTTGCCGTGGTATTCGCGTTCGGTCGATAGCACCTACCTCACGGGAAAGCGCGTCTTCGTGTTCGGTGACGCAACACACGCGATTGCGGCCGCAAAAGTCGCCTCGAAAGAGCTGGGATTCACAGTCGTCGGCCTCGGCACCTATTCACGTGAGTTCGCTCGCGACGTGCGCGAAGCGGCGAAACTATACGAAGTCGAGCCGCTGATCACCGACGACTATCTGGAAGTCGAAGCAAAAGTTCACGAGCTCCAGCCAGAGCTCGTGCTTGGCACCCAGATGGAACGTCATATCGCCAAGCGCCTCGGTATTCCGTGTGCGGTCATCTCGGCACCGGTCCACGTGCAAGATTTCCCGGCGCGCCACTCGCCACAGATGGGATTCGAGGGCGCGAACGTGTTGTTCGATACCTGGGTTCATCCGCTGATGATGGGGCTAGAAGAGCATCTGCTCGGCATGTTCCGCGAAGATTTCGAATTTCACGACGATGCGGCGCCGTCGCACCTTGGACCGTCAAAGGGACGCCAGCCATCGGCGTCGACCGAAGCCGCGCCATCGCCGGCAGCCAGCCCTACGACAACCGAAGCTCAGACGCAGTTAACCGAAACTCTGGCAATGAGCGGCTGGTCACTTGAGGCCGAAAAAGAACTCGCCAAAATTCCGTTCTTCGTGCGCGGCAAGGCCCGCCGCAACACGGAGAAGTTTGCGACCGAACAGGGCATTGCAACCATCACCATTGAGACGCTTTACGATGCAAAAGCACATTTCAGCCGCTGAGGCGGCCGCAATGCGAGGACCGACTGTCCGCGTCGTCATGGTGACGATGGACACGCACGTCTTCGGTGCGGCACGCCACGCGGTGGCCGGCCTGCTTCGCGACATCCCCGGACTGTCGTTGCAACTGCACGCGGCCTCCGAATGGGCAGCAGATCCGCAAGCTCTCCAGCGCGCGCGCAATGACATCAGCCGCGGCGACATCGTCATCACGACGATGATGTTCATGGAAGATCATTTCCTGCCGATTCTCGCCGATCTTGAAGCTCGCCGCGATCACTGCGATGCGATGATTTGCGCTTTGTCGTCGAAGGAAGTCATGCGGTTGACCCGCATGGGCAAATTCACGATGGATGGCCAACAAAGCGGCGCGATGGCGCTGCTGAAAAAACTGCGCGGCGGCAGTAAGGACAAGCCGGCGGGGGCCGGCGCTCAGCAGATGAAGATGCTGCGCCGACTGCCGCAAATCCTTCGCTTTATTCCGGGCACAGCGCAGGACGTGCGCGCCTATTTCCTCACCCTTCAGTACTGGCTCGGCGGATCGAGCGAGAACATCGGCAACATGATCCGCTTCCTTGTCAGCCGCTACGCCGAAGGGCCGCGCGCCAGCCTGCGCTCAATCAAAGCCGCAACGCCCATCGAATATCCAGAAGTCGGCGTCTATCACCCGCGCATGCCCGGCCGGTTTGCCGACCGCGCCGATAAAATTCCGCTGCCGCTGGACCGTTCGCTATCAACCATCACGGGCACTGTTGGTCTGCTTATCCTGCGCTCCTATCCATTGGCCGATAACGCGGCGCACTACGACGGCGTCATCGCCACATTGGAGGCGCGCGGACTTCGCGTCATTCCAGCATTTGCCAGCGGGCTCGATGCGCGCCAAGCCATCGAACAGTTCTTCCTGAAAGACGGCAAGCCGGTCATCGACGCATTGGTTTCGCTCACCGGTTTTTCGCTGGTCGGCGGACCGGCCTACAACGACAGCAAGGCTGCCGAGGATATTCTAGCGCGCCTCGGCGTCCCCTACATCGCCGCACATCCAGTTGAATTCCAGACGCTGCAAGAGTGGAGCGGGTCGGATCGCGGATTGCTCCCCATCGAAGCGACGATGATGGTCGCCATTCCTGAGCTTGATGGGTCAACCGGGCCGATGGTGTTTGGCGGGCGCTCGAACGGCGCCGGCGGCGGGTGTACGAATTGCACCAAGGGATGCGCGCGCGGGAGCGACGGCGGTGCCAACAATATGCACGTCTGTGCCGAGCGCGCCGACATGCTTGCCAGCCGTGTCGCGCGCCTCATTGCCTTGCGCAAATCGGATCGTGCGAACCGCAAGATTGGCGTGGTGTTGTTCAACTTCCCACCGAATGCTGGCGCGACCGGGACAGCTGCATTCCTTTCCGTGTTTGAATCTCTGCATCACACGCTCAAGAAATTACGTGACGAGGGGTACACCGTCGACGTCCCCGATAGCGTCGATGATTTGCGCAATGCCGTCATCCATGGCAATGCCGAACGCTTTGGCGCGAATGCCAATGTGCTGCATCGTATCCCAACGGATGATCATGTGTCTCGCCAGCGCTGGCTCGACGAAATCGAAGCCCAGTGGGGACCAGCTCCCGGCCGCCAGCAGAGCGATGGCAGCTCGATCTTCGTGCTTGGCCAGCGCTTCGGCAACGTCCTCGTCGGAATTCAGCCGTCCTTCGGTTACGAAGGCGATCCGATGCGGTTGTTGTTTGAAAAGGGTTTCGCGCCGACGCACGCGTTCTGCGCCTTCTACCGTTATCTGTCGGAAGACTTTGGTGCGCACGCACTCCTACATTTTGGAACGCACGGCGCGCTGGAGTTCATGCCGGGCAAGCAAGCCGGCATGTCGGCTGAATGCTGGCCCGACCGGCTGATCGGCGACATCCCGAATTTCTATCTTTATGCCGCCAATAATCCATCCGAAGGCACGATGGCGAAACGCCGCGCCGCCGCGACGTTGATCAGCTACATGACGCCGCCGATCTCGCAGGCTGGGTTGTATCGCGGCCTGATCGATCTCAAAGCGTCGATCGAACGTTGGCGCGGACTTGAACCAGACGCCGATTGTGATCGTGGCGGCCTCGTCTCGCTCATCCAGGCGCAGGCCGCTGGCCTGGACCTCGTTGCCGCAGAACCGCAATGGATGTTATCGGACGCTGAGTTGCTCGTCGGAGATCTTTGGAAAAAGGTTCTCGACGTTGAATACGCGCTGATTCCGAATGGCTTGCATATCGTTGGCGAAGGCCTTGCCGCCAACGAGCGGGTGGACCTGCTCATGGCGGCCGCTGAAGCATCGCATGGCGTCATCGTCGATCGCGCCACGTTGGTGGCCCTGGTTGATGGCATGTCGCCCGAACAATCACTGGCTGCTGGCGCCGACGCGGGCCGCAGTGAACTGCTCGACACTTTGCGTGAGCTTGCGAAAACCAATGCCTTGCTCGCCGAAGATCACGAATTGCCAGCGTTGATCCACGCCCTGGACGGCAACTTTGTTCGCCCTGCACCGAGCGGCGATTTCATCCGCGCGCCGCAAATTCTGCCGACCGGTCGCAACTTACATGGCTTCGATCCATTCCGTTTGCCAAGCGCTTTTGCGGTTGCCGATGGCGCGCGCCAGGCCGAACGGCTGCTGGCGCGCCACCAGGCCGATGGCAATGCACTGCCGGAAACCATTGCCGTCGTGCTTTGGGGCACCGACAACTTAAAGAGCGAAGGCGGGCCGATCGCACAAGCGTTGGCATTGCTTGGCGCCAAGCCGCGGTTTGATAGCTACGGCCGTTTGGCCGGCGCGATACTGGTACCGATCGGCGAGCTTGGCCGCCCGCGCATCGATGTTGTCATCACGCTATCGGGAATTTTCCGCGACCTGCTGCCATTGCAGACCAAGTTACTTGCTGAAGCCGCGTTTCTCGCAGCGTCTGCCGACGAGCCCGTCGACCAAAACTTCGTCCGCAAACACGCGCTTGCCTATGTGGCCGCGCACAGTTGCGATCTAGAGACGGCCGCGTTGCGCGTGTTTTCAAATGCCGACGGCACCTACGGCGCCAACGTCAATCAGTTGATTGAAAGTGGCAATTGGAACAGCGAAGACGAGCTTGCTGAAACCTACAACAACCGCAAGAGCTTCGCGTATGGGCGCAGCGGGACACCGGTGAAGCAATCCGAGTTGCTCCAAAGCGTGCTCTCGGGCGTGAAACTGACGTACCAGAATCTGGATTCCGTCGAAGTCGGGGTCACGACGATCGATCACTACTTCGATACGCTTGGCGGGATAAGCCGCGCGGTGAAGGCCGCAAGTGGCGAAGCTGTTCCGGTTTATATCGGCGATCAGACGCGCGGCGAAGGCTTGGTGCGCACTCTATCTGAACAAGTTGCGCTCGAGACCCGCACGCGGACACTCAATCCCAAATGGTACGAGGGCATGCTGAAGCACGGCTACGAAGGCGTGCGCAACATTGAAGCCCAGGTGACGAACACGCTCGGCTGGTCGGCAACCACTGGCCAGGTAGCACCGTGGGTCTATCAGCAGATTACGCAAACCTTCGTCCTGGATGACGTGATGCGCAATCGTCTTGCCGAACTCAATCCAACGGCATCGGCGAAGGTCGCAAATCGTCTTCTTGAAGCGCATGAACGCAAATACTGGCAGCCTGACGCTGACGTTCTCGAAGCGTTGCGCCGAGCTGGCGAAGAACTCGAAGATCGCCTTGAAGGCGTCGGCATGGAGGCCGCAGCAGCATGACCACCACCCTCATCTCGCGCCCAGCGGTTCACACCAAACAGAAGGGCGACGGCGACGGCAGCGTCCAAGTTCATCTGGATCCCAAGGTGCAAATCACCACGGGCGCTAAAGTATTTGCCGTCTATGGCAAAGGCGGCATCGGCAAGAGCACGACGTCGTCGAACTTGTCGGTTGCGTTCTCGAAACTTGGCAAGCGCGTGCTGCAGATCGGCTGCGACCCAAAGCACGATTCGACGTTCACACTGACCAAGCAGTTGATGCCGACGGTGATCGATGTGCTTGAGCAGGTGAATTTTCACACCGAGGAACTGCGCGTCGAGGATTTCGTCTTTGAAGGCTACAACGGCGTGATGTGCGTCGAGGCCGGCGGTCCGCCAGCCGGCACGGGATGCGGCGGCTACGTCGTCGGTCAGACCGTCAAACTGCTCAAAGAGCATCATCTGCTCGACGATAGTGACGTGGTCATTTTCGACGTTCTCGGCGATGTGGTGTGCGGCGGCTTTGCGTCCCCGCTTCAACATGCAGAACGCGGTCTGATTGTCACCGCCAACGATTTCGACAGCATCTTCGCGATGAACCGCATCGCCGCTGCCATTCAAGCCAAATCGAAGAATTACGGCGTGCGGATTGGTGGCGTCATCGCCAACCGCAGCAAGGATACCGACCAAATTGACCGTTTCAATGCCGCGATCGGGCTTAACCGTCTTGCTCACTTCCCTGATCTCGACGTCATTCGCCGCTCGCGGTTGAAGAAGTCGACGCTGTTTGAAATGGAATCGTCGCCCGAGCTGGACGCCGTCAAAGATGAATACATGAAACTCGCTGCAAGCTTATGGGTCGGATCGGAACCGGTGGAAGCCCGGCCGATGAAGGACCGCGAGATTTTCGACTTCCTTGGCTACGACTGAGATCAATGCAGATGCAAACGATGTCCTACCGCCAACGCCGCGGACAAATTCAAAACTACTTCGACCGCACCGCCTCCGATACGTGGGCACGTCTCACGTCAGATGCGCCGGTCAGTCGCATTCGCGCGACGGTGCGTGCCGGACGTGATCGCATGCGCGCAAGCCTGCTTGCCACGCTGCCCGATGATTTGACCGGCCGCCGCGTGCTTGATGCTGGTTGCGGCACCGGCGCACTCGCCGTCGAGGCGGCGCGCCGCGGCGCGCACGTCGTCGCGATCGATATTGCAGGGTCGCTTGTTGATGTCGCGCGGGAGCGTGCCAGCAGCGGCCTAATCGACACGGGCTCGGGCCAAGTGGAGTTTCTGGTCGGCGATATGCTCGATCCCTCGCTCGGCCGCTTCGATCATATCGTCGCGATGGACAGTCTCATTCATTATCGCACGCCGGACATGGTCGCGATGGTGGCAAGCCTCGCCGCGATGGCCGATCGCTCGGTCGCCTTCACATTCGCGCCGCGCACGCCGCTGCTGACGGTCATGCATACAGTTGGGTTGATTTTCCCCAAATCCGATCGCGCACCCGCCATCGAGCCTGTCGACGTCAACGAGTTGCGCCGGCAGATTGCAGCGCATGATGATTTGAAGGGCTGGAGTCCGCAGCCGACCCAGCGCATCGACAGCGGCTTCTACATGTCGGAAGCCATGGAGATTCGTCGCGGATGAAGCAGTTGAATTCCAGGATGGCAGCGCAGTGGGTCAATCTAAGCCCGCGGTTTTTGCCGTTCGCGGACGCAGCAACGCCCGAGTTCCCCCTCGGGCGTCTGTTGCGTTTGTCACTGTTTCAAATGTCGGTTGCGATGGCCGTGGTGCTTTTGAATGGCACGCTCAATCGCGTCATGATCGTCGAACTCGGTGTGCCGAGCGCGGTGGTTGCACTGATGGTGTCGCTGCCGCTGTTGTTTGCGCCACTGCGCGCATTGATTGGCTTTCGTTCCGACAATCATCGGACAGCGCTCGGATGGCGGCGCGTTCCGTTCATCTGGTTTGGGTCGATGCTGCAATTCGGCGGCTTGGCGATTATGCCATTCGCGCTCTTTATTCTCTCCGGCGACACTACCGGCCCGCAATGGGTCGGCACGGTTGGCGCTGCCCTTGCATTTCTGCTTGTGGGTGCCGGTTTGCACACCACGCAGACGGCGGGGCTTGCGCTGGCGACGGATCTAGCGCCGGCTGAAAGCCGTCCGCGCGTTGTAGCTTTTCTTTACGTCATGCTGCTCATCGGCATGGTTGTGAGTTCGTTCGCATTCGGTTTTCTGCTGACCGACTTCAGCCAGTTCCGGCTGATTCAAGTGGTGCAGGGCGCAGCTGTCGTCACGATGGTTCTCAACGTCGCCGCACTCTGGAAGCAAGAGGCACGCAATCCGCAACTGGCCGCGACACCCGTCGACTCTCGCTCCTTCAGCGAGGCCTGGCGAACATTTTGCGACAGCCCCAAGGCTGTGCGCTCGCTCGTTGCCGTCGGTTTCGGGACGGCAGCCTTTAGCATGCAAGACATTCTGCTCGAACCTTATGGCGGCGAGATTTTGCATCTTTCGGTTGGGCAAACCACGTCGCTTACCGGTTTGCTGGCCGTCGGCACCCTTCTCGGATTTGCGTTATCTGGCCACCTGCTGACGCGCGGCGTTGAAGCCTACCGGCTCGCTGCGCTTGGCACGCTGGTGGGCTTAATTGCGTTTCCCGCAATCATGCTGTCCGCGTCCGCTCAATCGGCGGCGCTGTTTCGCTGCGGGGTGGCACTGATCGGTTTTGGCGGCGGTCTGTTTTCGGTCAGCACGCTGACGGTTGCCATGTCGACGGCGGATGCCGAGCGTCGCGGCCTTGCCCTTGGCGCCTGGGGAGCCGTGCAAGCAACCGCCGCCGGTCTCGCCATCGCCATCGGCGGCGGCTTGCGAGACCTCGTGTCGGCATTCGCGACGACCGGTCAACTTGGGCCTGCGCTGGCCGGACCGGCGACCGGCTATAACGCCGTCTACAATCTCGAAATTATTTTGTTGTTTGCGACACTGATCGCGATCGGGCCGCTGGTGCGGCCTGCGAAGTCGCCGTCAACAGCGTTCTCGTCACCAAAATTCGGTTTAGCGGAATTCCCAGGCTGAGACTTTTCTTATGGAGGTAACCACCATGAAACTAGGACAAATCACCAGTTACATCGACGTGGCGCAAATCACGCTCTACGTCTTTCTCGGCTTCTTCGTCGCGCTGATGGTCTACATTCGGCGCGAAGACCGCCGCGAAGGCTATCCGCTGTTTTCCGAACCTTCTAACACATACAAGAGCGGCGATTTCTTCTTTATCCCGCCACCCAAAGTGTTCCGCCTTCCGCATGGTGGCACAGCCAGTTCACCAAGTGGCAAAGTCGATAGCCGCGATCTTCGCGCCGCGAAGGTTGAGCCATGGCCTGGCGCGCCACTGGCGCCGATCGGCGATCCGATGCTCGCTGCCGTCGGTCCCGGCTCCTACGCCGAACGCTCGAACACCGCTGATCTGACCCACGAGGGCGTACCTAAAATCGTACCGCTGCGTGTCGCAACAAACTTTTACCTCGAAACCCGCGATCCCGATCCACGCGGCTTGACTGTCTATGGCGCCGACGGCGTCGTGGGTGGCACCGTGCGCGACGTCTGGGTCGATCGGTCGGAAGTATTGATCCGGTATCTGGAGGTTGAAGTGGCGGCCGGTAAGTCCGTGCTGCTGCCCATCAACTTTGCCCGCGTCGATGGCCGCCGAGGCCGCGTCGCCGTCAAGGCCATCATGGGCCATCACTTCGCTCAGGTGCCGGCACTGGCCAACGCCAACCAGGTAACTCTGCTGGAAGAAGACAAGATTGTTGCCTATTATGGAGGCGGCACATTGTATGCTGATCCATCGCGTCAGGAGCCGCTATTTTGAACGCTGAGTACGAGTTCGAACCCGTTCCAGGGTTGCCGGCGGAACTGCCAGAGGGGGAAAGCCTCCTCTGGCAAGGCTCGCCGCAGTGGATGTCAATTGCCCGTCATGTTTTTCATGCTGGCCTAGTTGCTGCGTACTTTGCTGTGCTCGCGGGATGGCGTTTGTTTTCCGCCTATTGGACTGGCGATGATCTGCAGGTCGCTGGAACATCTGCACTGTGGATTGGCATCGTTGCTGCTGCAGCGCTTAGTCTTATTGCTCTGCTCGCTTGTTTGACCGCGCGCACGACGATTTATTCGATCACCTCGCGCCGCGTGTTGATGCGCTACGGCATCGCGCTACCGCTGACGGTCAACCTGCCCTTTTCGAGCGTCACAGCCGCCAACCTTGGGCTCAACCGCGACGGCACGGGCAATATTGCCCTGACGATGAATGGTGATGGCAAGCTGGCCTATCTCCATCTATGGCCACATGCCCGGGCGTGGCATCTGAAGGATCCGCAGCCCGTTTTGCGCAGTCTCGTGGACCCGTCGAGCGTCGCGAACCTGCTCACCAAAGCGATGACCGACGTCATGCCGGAAGCGTCGCGCACGCCCGTACTTGCAGCCAACGCCAACGCGGTCGCTGCGGCTGGCTCCGACATGACATACGGTGCTGCGTCGGCTTAGAACGCTGCCGGAAAAATTTCTAACCGCCTTGTGACGAAAAATGGAGATTAGCCATGAGTGCTTCGTCAACCCCAACCTCTCCGTCTCACATCCGGCCGGGCGAGCAGCCAGATGCCAATTTTATCCATTTCCCGCGAAGCGTTCTCACTGGCGCGGCCGTGCTCTTGTCGCTGACCTGTGCCTTCGCCTATGTGGCGCGCACGAGCGATATCGGCGCCCACCGTCTGCGCCCGGCACCGGCCGTCGCCAGTGTCGATTTGCAATTCATCACGCTGGCGGACGGCGCCATTGAGATCCGGGATGCGCAGCGCAACGCCGATATCAAGACATTGCCCGCGAAGAGCGACGGTTTTATCAAAATCGTGTTGCGGAGTGTGATGCAGGAGCGCACGTCCAAGGGTATCGATCCAGCGGCAACTTTTCGCCTCAGTCAACTCACGGACGGTCAGACCATTCTTCAAGATATGGCAACCGGCCGCATTATCACTGTTGGCGCATTCGGCTCGGGAAATCGCGCCGTGTTCGCCGAATTGCTCGGCGCGCGCGACAACCGTGGACGGAGCGAGTAGGCATGACCGACCCATTCAAAGGCAAGCGAACCATCGACGTTCCATGCACGATCGAGATCGAAAACACCTTTGAAAGCTTGCATGCGCATGTCGAACTGCATGGTGGCATCGAGATCGAGGCCGGCGATGAAGTGCTGGTCCACGGCGACCCGATCCGCGTTCCATATGGTGAGAAGCTGACACTTGAGCGGATGGCGACTGTCACTCGAGCCAGTCGGCTTGAGCGTTTGTGGACAACGCTTTTGGCGCGCCTCGAGCTTACCGAATTATATGAAGTCAGCTTTTCTTCCGGGAGGAAGTTATGACGATCGAGACGATTGGGGTCGGTCCCAACGAGACCACCCGCATCGCCGCCGAAGAAGCGATGTTGAGCCCGAGATTCTATACGACAGATTTCGCTGAACTTGACAAGATCGATGTCAGCTCCGTTCGTACCGAATGGGATGCGCTAATCAAGGAATTGCGCGACGACCCGAACAAGGGCCACTTCAAGCGCACGGAGGCATGGGACGCCTTCAACCTCAACGATCTCCCAGAGGGCTTGCGCAAAGAGTTCGTCGACTTTCTGGTGTCGTCGCTGACGGCTGAATTCTCGGGTTGCGTGCTGTATGCGGAAATGAAAAAGCGCGGCACCAACCCCGACGTCAAAGAGCTTTTCAAATACATGAGCCGCGATGAAGCGCGCCACGCGGGTTTCATCAACGACAGCCTGAAGGATCTCGGCATTGGCATCGATCTCGGATTTCTGACCAAGGCCAAAAAGTACACATTCTTCAAGCCGAAATACATTTTCTACGCGACGTATCTGTCGGAAAAAATCGGCTACGCGCGATACATCACGATTTTCCGTCACCTAGAGCGCAATCCGCAGCTCCGCTTCCACCCGATTTTCAAATGGTTTGAAAAGTGGTGCAATGACGAGTTCCGGCACGGCGAAGCGTTCGCGCTCATCATGCGCTCAAATCCGCATTTGCTGAGCGGCATGAACCGGCTTTGGGTGCGATTTTTCGTGCTCGCGGTTTACGCCACCATGTACGTGCGCGACCACGCCCGGCCAGAGTTTCACAAGGCGCTTGGGATCGATCCGACGGAGTACGACTACAAGGTCTTTCATCTGACGTCGGAAATTTCCAAGCAGACATTCCCGCTCACGCTCGATATCGACAATCCCGTGTTCCGCGCCGGCCTCGAAAAACTTCGCATCATCAACGATCAATTTAGCGAGCTCAGCGCCGTGCCGGGCTTTATTGCCGGCATGAAGCGGCGTGGCCTTGCGCTCTCAGCGCTCGCCACGTTCTTGAGATTGTACACCCTCAAAGCGGTCGACAATCCGCTCCCGCGACAGATTAGGATGTCGCCGGTCTGGTAGGCGGTTAGGAGACGCGCGTGCTCGCCTACAGCTTGCCGGCCCTGTTTGCGATGTTCATCTGGTGGATTTCCACCGGCGTCGTTCTGTATGTTGTCGGCCGCCCGCCCGCGACACATACCAACGCCATGCTCGCGATCTCAGCACTAGCAGCCGTTGCGCTATTCGGGTTGTGGACAACGAGCGACGACGCCTCAGTGTTTGGAGCGTATAGCGCTTTTGCTGCCGCCTTGACGGTCTGGGCCTGGCACGAAATGAGCTTCCTCACCGGCAAGGTCACGGGCCCGCGCACAACGCCGTGTCCTGGTCGTCCCGATGAGCCAACAAGCCTCCGCGCGCCGTTGCTGCCGGCGATTGGATCGGTGATCTATCATGAGATCGCCATCGCGTTAACGGCGGCCTTGATCTTCGCCTTGACCTTTGACGGACCCAATCAAATTGGTTTGTGGACGTTCGTCATTCTTTGGCTGATGCGCCTCAGCGCCAAGCTCAACATTTATTTCGGAGTGCAAAATCTCACCGAGCAATTTCTGCCCAACCACCTGCAATATCTCAAAACCTATTTCTGCCGGCGGCCGATGAATGGGTTTTTCCCGATCACCGTCACGGTGTCGACGGTCGTCACCGCCCTGCTGGCGGCGGCCGCGCTACACGCCGCGGCAACGCCGTTCCAGGTGACGGGACTGACATTTCTGACCATCCTGATGGCGCTCGCCGTGCTCGAGCATTGGTTTTTGGTGATCCCGATTCCCGCCGAGCGCCTATGGAGCTGGGGCTTGGCGTCGCGATCGCAACCTGCGCCCGAAGGCCCCGCTGCAAGCCAGGCAAATCGTGAGCGCATCGGGATGGCGACAGCCTGACGCGACTGCGGAGGGTTTTTCGCCGGTTTTCCAAAACTCGCTCACTCCTCACCTCTCGCACCGCAATAGTGTTAAGTGCGCTTGACACTATTTTTCGTCAGGGTAAAGTTACGGCTTGGGACGACGTTTGCAGGCGTCAGGCTGGTTTAACGCCTATGTCATCTCGCGAACGCCAGCAAGAAACGCCACAGCCAACCTTGCAGGGGTTGGCGAGCGGAGGACGGAATGAATTACGAAAATATCCTCGGCGCACATATTCAGGGCCT
>JAIEPV010000164.1 GCA_019748215.1 Hyphomicrobium sp. | reverse complement strand
AGCCCCGTTGATATTTGACATGACGCTTCCTCTTCTGCGTACGAATTAAAAAATCGCAGAACCGCGCCGGCACCCCGTAATTTGCCCCGTCCGGTTCGTCTTCCTCGAACCTCGCTCCGGCCACGCACCGCATGAGCCACCCCGATGTCCGTCGACGGCGTGCAATCCGTGTCGTTCCCGCGACACCAACCCAGAAAAATTACACGCTGATCGTAATCTTGCGTTGCATCCGAGGCGGACTTGTGGCGAAGCGCGTCAAAGTTAATAAAAATTCGTCTAAAATATAAAAAAAGCGAAGCATCGCTGCTTCGCCTATCCTCATCAAGGCCATTAATCGCCCACAATTCACTCGGCTGCGCGGGAATGCGAGGGGACTTCAAGTTCCGAAATTTCCCGCCGTAGCGCTCGTTCGACGATCTTCGGCATGTTTTCTGCGAGCCAGCTTTTCAACATCGGCCGCAGCAGATCCGCGACCGTATCTTCCATCGATCGCATCATCGGCATTTGCGATTCCGACGTCACCGCCAGCGATGAACCGCCGGTGTTGGCAAGGCTGCGATCTGGCACGTGCGATGCACCAGCCGCCAGATCGCGAATGGCGACCGCGTGCACCTGTTGCGGCCGATCCATCAGCGCGCTCATGACCGGATTTTCAAGCACCTTAACGGCAACGAAGCCGGATGCCGCGTCAGCCCTCGATGAATCTGCCAGCGCATGCGTGACCCGGGCGATCGTCTCGGCCGTGTCGCTCGCATAGCGCGGTTTGAACGCTGGAGCTGGCGACAACACCGGCGGCAACGTTGCCGCAATGCTTGGGGCAGCCGCGCGGCCGGGCGGCGAGACCGGCTCCGCAAGTGATGGATAGGGCGATTGAGACTGTGATCCTGCATCGCTTGACGTCACTGCATTCGGCGTTTCAAGGATATCGCGCCGACGCGGCGCGTCCACACCACGCGACAGGTTGACGTCGGCAAACGATCGGTTCGTCATTCGGAATGGTGCCGGCGCGGGTGCCGGTTTCGTAAACGCAGGTGTAGCGCTGTCAACTGGCGTCGCACTGGCTGGCGCGGCGGTTGGTGCAGCATCGTCGGTCCTGCCACCTCGTTCGGCATTCGCGGATTTCACTCCCGCCCCGAATGGCGACGCGCCGAGGCTAAATTCGTAAGGCTTATTATCGGCATATTCGCCATGCGCGGGTCTGTCACCCGTCGACGACGCAAAACTAAATGGCACTGAATTGTCATCCGGCAGATACCCGTCGCGGGACACCGTAAATCCCGGACGCGCGGCCGCTGAAGAGGATTGAGGCGGCGCTGCAATCTCGCTGAAATCCGCATCTAGTGCGTCTCCAGCCTGCTGATCCGATGCGGTGATTGCGAGTGCCGACACAAACGCCGGGCGATCGTCGCCGACGTCGGGAGCAGAGACTTCGTCGAAATGAGCATCGCCAGCTGCAACCTCGTTTCGGTCGTCATCATCCAGCAGACCCGAAAGCTGATCGTCGACGCTGACCAAGGGCGATAGTGTCGACGATCGCACGCCGTCATCGATCGGCCCGTCAGGCCGCGTCGAAACAGATAGCTCAGATGGCGCCTGGTGATCTTTCGCGAATGCATCAGCGATAACAGGTGCCGCTTGTTCGGCCAACGTCTCGGTCACCGTCGACCGGTCCGCCGGCACCGTGTCATGCGCGTTGTCAGCACCCATCATCCGATCGGTCGAAGACATGCCGGCGTCGCGCAGAAACATGGCCCGATCGAGAATGGGGCTGGCGGTCATCGCGTGCCGGACTGGAGCGGGTGCGGCCCGCGCATCGGATGGTTCCTCGGCGATGATCTTGCGGATCGACGCCAGGATTTCCTCCATGCTCGGTTCGCTACTGACGTTTAGTCTCGACATACTACACCTTCTCGCATGACGCTTTTTCGCGATGGTCTAGCCAGGCTTCCGATCGGCGCTGGCCTCGAAACGACGGGACATCGTTGCATATCGTCGCATAGTGCCTCACGATCCCGATAATGCGACCGCGATGTTCGACCGGTGAATGATGCCTCCAACAGGCTTAGGCGACGATCGTGTGCATCAGTGCGGAGCAATGGTGCAGACGCAGCGAAGCCGCAAAACCACCGCACGCCGACGGCAGCGTTTCGCCGAGGGTCGGACCTCTATCGTGACAGGATGTAAAACCTCGGGCAACGCCTAGATGGAAACTTATCCCCCAAGGACGGCACTCTCAAGGCAATTAGGGCGGATTTTTCGCAGGCGCGCTAGCCAACCACGCCATCGGCGACGCATCGCTAGAGGCAAGCACACTTCCGGGCACGCCAGACTTTCAATGTCCGAGGGGCCGCGCCGGCAAGTTTTCAGCGGCTTGTGGATGACCCGCCGCGCACAACGGCCGAGGTTGAGAATGCCGGTCTACTTCACAGGCTCATGCTCGACACGGGCGTTCCAGGCGTCGATGTGCTCGGTGCGGCCGTCGTCATGCGAGATGTCCAGGCCCCACCATTTATTGCGCACTTCGTCGAGGTGGGCCTCGGGAACGTAGACGTTACTGGCCGCGCCGACCTCCGAAACGCTCAGCCGGCCAATTGACGCCACCACCGCGTAGGATGCGACAAGAACGTTGCGTTTGGTGGTTTCCAGCTGAACCTGCGACAGCAGCAATTCCTGCTGCGCATTCAGCACCTCAAGCAAGGTTCGCTGACCGACTTTTTCCTCTTCCCGAACGCCGTTGAGCGCCGTCTGGTTGGCGTCAATTTGGGCCCGGTCGGCTACGCTCTGCGCTTTGAAAGCTTGCAGCTGCGACCAGTTCCGGATCACATCCGCTTTCACGACAGATCGAGCCTGTTCAATCTGTTGAATAAGCGACACGTGCGTATGTTTCGCCTGCCGGACGCGGGCATAAACCTCACCGCCATCCGGATAGATCGGCACATTCAACCGGCCGAGAATGGACGCCGATTCAACGCGATCGATTTGGCTCGACCCGTCATACCGGTCCGAATACGTGGCTTCCAGCTGCGCTTCCGGCAACAACTCGCCGCGAATTTGATCGACTTGAAAACGACTGGCCTGCTCGCTGTAGAGCGCGCCGACGATTTGCGGATTTTCCTGGGTGCCAATGCCGATGGCCTCATCCAAGGAGCTGGGTACTAACCGGGTGTCTGGCTTGGCTTCGACGAGACGCTGCGGCGGGTTGCCAACAATCTGCTCGTAAACGCCACGGCTCGTTTTGATATTGGCCTTGGCCAATTCGAGATCGGATACCGCGAGCGACCGGCGCGCCTCTGCCTGAGCGACGTCGGTTCTTGTCACTTCGCCGACCGCGAAGCGATCTCGCGTGGCCTGCAACTCGGTCGATAGAAATTTCAAATTGTTTTCGCGCAGTCGAACGATCGCCTGATCGCGGACGACGTCGCCATAAGCCTGCACGGCGGACAACAGCACATCCTGCTCAACCAAACGCAATTGCTCACGCCCGGCCCTGACCGACGCTTCAGCTGCATTTACGGCATTTGTCGTGCGAAAGCCGCGAAATACCGGCTGCACCAACTGCACCGCATAGCCCTTCGGCGTATTCGAGCCGTTCGTCCCGGTGTTTGGACTAATGTTCGTGCGCTCGCGGGCAATATCAGCCGAGCCGAACACACTCGGACGATAGCCGGAGTTTGCGCGCGCGACGTCTTCGTCGGTGGCGCGCAAGCGAGCGCGCTCTGCATCAAGTTGCGGGTTATATGAGTAAGCCTGCGATAACGTATCGATCAACGATTGCGCGCGCGCATCATGGCCACCGGCCACCGCCATCGCGAGCACCAGCACAAACAGCCGCGTTCCGGCCTGCACTCGGCGCCGTACTGTCGGCCCGCGCTGCCTATGCGCAATGCAAGACGCCTGCATTCTACCCAATCCCGTTCGCGGCATTTTGAAAAGCGCCACCTTCGGACGTCCCCCGCCCGACTCACGACCTAATATGATTCGGCTGCTTGATCCCGCATCGAAACGGCCGCACTCCCACAGAATAGACAACGAATCATACACATCGGACATCAGATGGCTGGTTCTAGGCACATTACGCCCGCTAAGTTGCGGATTTCCCACATTTGTAGTCCCTGGGCCGTTATTGGACCCGGCCAACCGTGATCCGATATCGGCGGCTCAATTTGCTCACTAAATTTCGAACTGCGCCGCCGCAATTTGGACAATGAGCGGTTGTGGCGACCCTGCTGCCGCTAAAATGCGAAGGGTTCGACTGTTGGCATCAGACCCGGTAATGGCATTGCCGACGCTTCAAACGCGGTTCGACGCCCCATCGACGCCCCGTTATTGCGCCAGACCACGGCCTTGCCCACGCCACGCTCCATCATAACGCAGACGATGCGGCCGCCTGGTGTGAGCTGACGCACGAGGCCATCGGGGACGTCGCTCACTGCCCCGTCGATGAATATGACATTGAATGGCCCCTGCTCGGGCGCGCCGGCGTGGTGGCCCCCCGTGACCGTGGTCACCGTCGCGATCTTCAGTCGAGTGAGCGTCGCCTGGGCCGCAGCCGTCAACTGCGCATCAGACTCGAGCGAAACAACCTCTGTTGCCAACTGCGCCACGAGCGCCGCCGTGTAGCCGCGCCCGCCCCCCACGACCAAAACTTTATCGGTCGCTTCGATCTCAGCCAGCTGAAGCAAACGGGCAAGATCGCGCGGCGCGGTCATGCCGCGACCGGGTGCGATCGTGAGCTCGGTGTCGATGTAGGCGAGGTCGGCGAGCTCTAGCGGCACGAAATGTTCGCGCGGGATTTCGCGCATCGCGGCCGTGATCCGCCGGTCCGTAACGTCGCTTGGACGAACCTGACTCTCGACCATGTTTTTGCGCTGGATCATTGCGTCAATCATAAGCAAACTCCGCCCCGTCAGTCGTTACCCGGGGCGTTCTATCCTGTTCGCCGCCAAGCGTATAGGCGACGCCGCACGATCCGGTCACAGCTTGGCCGGTCGCGGGAGCGGCGGCGAGCACCCCCAATGGGTCGCGTATCAACGTCTTGTCATTCAATTGCCGCCTATGATAGACGGCGAGGTCTCGAACCGGGCGACCAGCACCCATTTGAGTTCGATCGCCTAATCATCCCCCGATGGCCCAGTCGTCGGGCGATGCAATGGGACGAAGCTAAGCGTTGAGGCCACGTGGCGGAGTGGTTACGTAGAGGACTGCAAATCCTCGTACCCCGGTTCAATTCCGGGCGTGGCCTCCAAACACTCTGCAGTCCGCAATGGCTGCGAAATCGCTGAAGTAGGTGCAACTGACGGTCGGCAAAGGTTGCCACTCGCCATCGCTGCAACGTTCTGCTATGCGGGGCGCTTCGTGACGATGACAAAAGTATTCCGCGGTAGCTCAGTGGTAGAGCGTCCGACTGTTAATCGGATGGCCGTAGGTTCGAACCCTACCCGCGGAGCCATTTTCCCAAAACGCGAAGTCACGCCCCTCGTCATTAGAATGTGACAGGGCGAGTGACACGGCCACCTGCCATTTCGTGCGCCTTTCCCCGTCGAGCGGCATGCTGCAACGCACACAGCGATTGACAGGCCGCACGCCTAAGCTCATGCTTTGTGTCGGAAATCGCGGATGCCGTCACGCCGAGTGACGTTTAGCGTCACGTCGCCCGGATTTTTCCCAATGGGGACTATTTGCTCGGGGGACTGCCAGCGATGACATCACAAGACTCAAAATCCGTTGTCGATGAGGATGTTAAAGTCCTTCACTCGATGGGGTATGCTCAGGAACTTTCGCGCCGCATGAGCGGCTTTTCGAACTTCGCCATTTCATTTTCTATCATTTGTATTTTGGCCGGCGGCATCACGTCGTTCAACATCGGCTATTCGACGGGTGGCCCATTCTCGGTCACGGTTGGATGGATCGTCGGCGGCTTGTTCGCCCTGATGGTTGCCGCCGCACTCGGGCAAATCGCATCGTCGTATCCAACCGCCGGCGGTCTCTATCACTGGTCGTCGATTCTCGGCGGACGCGGCTGGGGCTGGGCCACGGCCTGGATCAATCTTCTCGGTCTGATTTTCGTCGTCGCTGCAGTCAACGTCGGCGTTTACCTGCTGACGAAAGATCTTGTGATCGGCCCAATCCTCGGCATCGATACGTCGACCTGGGGCGTCAATGAACAGATCATCGGCCTCTGCATCATCCTGTTCACGCAAGGGCTGTTCAACACCTTCGGAATTGGCCTGACGACCGCGCTCACCGATCTGTCGGGCTACATTATTTTCGTGGTCGCCACCCTACTGACGGGGACCTTCTTTGTTTACGGCGCTCAAAACTTTGATCTCGGCGCGCTCACAACCTTCACCAACAATTCGGGCGTTCCGGTGGAATCGCTCGTTGATGGCAAAGTCGTCGCCGGCGATCCCTGGACACCGCTGACGGGGGCCTTCACCGCCTTCCTGATCGGAATGCTGTACCCGCTCTATACGATTACGGGCTTCGACGCTTCGGCCCATACGTCCGAAGAAACCGTTGATGCCCGGCGCGCCGTTCCGCGCGGCATGATCCAGTCGGTGTTCTGGTCGCTGGTGTTCGGCTTCATCATGGCCTTGTCGTTCGTCACAGCAATCCCCGATTTTGCCGCCGCAGCAAAGGAAGGCGCCAACGTCTGGTTCAACTTGTTCAACGCATTGCCGTGCCCGGATTGGCTGAAGAACGTCTTGCGGGTTGGCATCAGCGTTTCGAATTACTTGTGTGGTCTCGCCTGCGTCACCTCGACATCACGCATGATCTTCGCTTTCGCCCGTGATGGTGGATTGCCTGCCTCAGGCTTCCTAAAGCATGTCAGTCCGACGTGGCGCACGCCGGTACCGGCTGTTTGGACGGCAGCTGTTCTCGCCGTCTGCGCGACGCTGTATTCGCCGGCTTATGGCGCGTTGTCGGCCGGATGTGCGCTGTTTCTCTACATTTCGTATGTGATGCCCATCGCAGCGGGCTTGTTCGCTGAAGGGCGGTCGTGGACGGACTTCGGACCGTTTACACTCAAGGGTATGTTCAAGCCGTTTGCCGTTCTCAGCATCATCGGCGTCGGCCTGCTGGCGTACGCCGGCATTCAGCCGCCGTTCGACATTCTGATCAACTACGGGATCGGAATTATCGTGCTGCTGGTCGTGCTGTGGTTTGCGCTTGAGCGCCGCCGCTTCAAAGGCCCGCCAATCGGCGCCGACATCGCGCAGCGTCAAGCTGAAATCCGTGCTGCCGAGCAGGCGGTGGGCGGCGCCGTCTAAGGGCACCGATTGCTTCTGGTTAACAAAATTGAACGCAGCCATCATTCGGTGGCTGCGTTTTTGTTTCATGCTGTTGATGCGTTAGGTTTTGGCGGCGGCGCCGATGGCTGTTGCCGCGACTTTCGATCCGATCACCTGATACTCGGATTCATCTTTCAACTGCACGCCGGTCAACCCGCGCTTGAAGGCTTGGCTCAGCAGCCAAGAAATTTTGAAAGCCGCTTCGCCGTACGATAGGCCGCGGACACGGATGTTCGACACGCAGTTGCGCTCGGCGTCTTTCAAGCCGACCTTCGGTGCCCAGGTCAGATAAGCGCCGAGGCTGTCGGGTGACGATAATCCCGGCCGCTCGCCGATCAGCACCAGAACGGCTTTAGCGGCGAAGGCCTCGCCGATTTCATCGCCTAGTGCCACGCGCGCCTCACGCGCCAAAACAACCGGGCCGAGGCGCCAGCCGCTTTGCACGATATGCGGCTTCAACGCTGCCAGCATCGGCGCGATATTGGCCTCGACGGCCTTAGACGACAGTCCGTCGCCAACCATGATAACCAGATCGGGCCGCGCGGATTGCAGCGATGCCGCCTCGAGACTTGTTTGGAGCGCGCTGTGGGAAAGTTTTCGGCCGAGATCCGGGCGGCGCAGATATTCGGCACGACTTTCAACGGCGCTGGCAGCGCGCAGCGTTTCAAAGCCAAGCTCGCGCAAATCTTGCTCGACGGGCTCCCATGCGATG
This sequence comes from Hyphomicrobium sp., assembly GCA_019748215.1. Classification (GTDB taxonomy): domain Bacteria; phylum Pseudomonadota; class Alphaproteobacteria; order Rhizobiales; family Hyphomicrobiaceae; genus Hyphomicrobium_B. The sequence continues at coordinate 11,218 of JAIEPV010000164.1, read as the reverse complement.
GACGTCAGCACAGCGTCCCGAGCTTCGGCGTGCGCCAGCGCGAACGCCAAGACTTCGCGCGTCGGCAAGCCTGATCCCGATCGGCCAAGGCCAATGCGGGCATCGGTGAACCGGCGCAGCACATTCCAACTGTCCAAAGTTGTCATGCGGCGAGATCCTGAGCGTGGCGCAACAGCGGATTGCTCGGCTGATGCTTCGCCAATCGACCGGCGCCATCGGTGACCCCGATCCGCGACAGCCAAGCTTCGAATTCGGGAGCGCGTTTCAAGCCGAGTGCTTCGCGCAGATAGAGCGCATCATGGAATGACGTCGACTGATAGTTCAGCATGATGTCGTCGGCGCCGGGAATACCCATGATGAACGTCACGCCGGCTGCACCTAGCATCATCAGCAGAACATCCATGTCGTCCTGATCGGCTTCGGCGTGATTGGTGTAGCAAATATCGCAACCCATCGGCAGGCCGAGTAGCTTGCCGCAGAAATGGTCTTCGAGCCCGGCGCGAATGATCTGCTTGCCGTTGGAGAGATATTCAGGGCCGATGAAGCCGACGACCGTATTGACCAGCAGCGGCTTGAATTGACGCGCCACGGCGTAAGCGCGGGCTTCGAGCGTTTGCTGATCGACGCCGTGGTGCGCGTCAGCCGACAGTGCCGAGCCTTGGCCGGTTTCAAAATACATGCAGTTGTTGCCGACTGTGCCGCGCTTGAGCGACAACGCCGCCTCGTGGCCTTCTTTCAAAACCCCCAGCGTGACACCGAAGGACGCATTCAGCGCCTCGGTGCCACCGATCGATTGGAACACCAGATCGACCGGCGCGCCGCGCGCAATCGCTTCGATCGAGGTGGTCACGTGGGTCAGCACACAGCTTTGCGTCGGAATCTCGAACCGGCGAATGACGTCATCGGTCATGGCCAGCAGGTCGGTGATGGCGCCGATATTGTCGCTCGCCGGGTTGATGCCGATGACCGCATCGCCGCAGCCGTACATGAGGCCATCGACGATCGACGCCGCGATGCCTTTTTTATCATCGGTCGGATGGTTCGGCTGCAACCGCACCGACATACGGCCCGGCAGACCGATGGTGTCGCGAAAGCGGGAGATGACTGAAATCTTGCGGGCGACCAGCACAAGGTCCTGGTTGCGCATGATCTTGCTGACCGCCGCCGCCATCTCAGGCGTGACGCCCGGCGAGACGGCTGCCAGGACCTCGGTCGTCGCCGCTTCCGACAGCAGCCAGTCGCGAAAACCGCCGACGGTCAGATGCGAAATCGCCTGGAAGGCCACCGCGTCATGCGTGTCGACGATCAGCCGCGTCACGTCGTCGGTCTCGTAGGGCACCACCGTCTCCGACAGAAACGTCTTGAGCGGCACTTCGGCCAGCGCCATTTTCGCGGCGGCGCTTTCCGCAGCCGAATGGGCAGCGACACCGGCCAGCACATCGCCAGACCGGTGTGGCGAGGCTTTCGCGAGAACGGTTTTCAGGTCTGGGAACGCGTATGTCGTCGCGCCGGCTTGAACCCGATACATCTCTTGCTCTCCGAAACGAGGCGCTTCGAAACGGCGCTGACGGCATCACCATTCGTGCGGCGCGCGTTGATCGCAGCCATAATGCGCCGCGCTTCAGCGCTTGCAAGAGATATGCGTGATCAGAACGCGGGAAGCGTGGTGGCGCATTCCAGCTTGGGGTTATTTACGACTGCGGCCTCAGCCGTGACCGAGGCGTTGCATCCGCTCGGTGGTGACGGTCTCGTCGGTTCTGACGTGCAGAACCGCCGCATTGAGCGGCGTCGTCAGCCCGGTCAGAAATGCGGTGATGGCCGCATCGAATGCGTGATCGGGGTCGAGCGCCTTGAAGGCCGGGATCAACGCCCGGGTCGCGCTAAACCGCTCGCCTTCAAGAGCCAGCAGTTCGCGTTCGTCCTCCTCGACGATCGGCCGCAAAAGTCCCTCGGTTTCGGCCAGCGCGAAGCCGAGGACGAACGCATAGAACGCCAGTCCGAGGCCGGCCGCCTCCTTATCCGTAAGACCCGCGCCGCGCATGGCGCGATAAACCACTTCGCTGCTCTCGTGGTCGACAGGCCCGGTGGCATGATAGCGAAAATGCAGATGGAACACGCGCGGGTGGCGATGGGCAAGTTCGCGGTAGGCCATTGCCACTGACCGCAGATCTCCGGCCCAATCCTGGGTCGGCGGTGCTACGACGACGGATTGCAAGGCGCGATCGGCGATCTGGCGCATCAGGCCATTTTTCGAGCGAAAATGATGCAGGACGGTCATCGGATCAACGCCGACCTTCGCCGCGACTTTGCGTACTGAAAATCCGCCTTCGCCTGCTTCTGCGTAAAGCTCGAAGGCGGCCTCCAAAATGTCGTCCTTGCCGGTTGTACCGCGCGGCTTAGACTTCGCCATCCCGCTGCCTCCTTGACAATTCTACAGCGTAGACCATAGTATTAATTGTCCGCAATGGATTTCGCTAAATTGCGGGCGTCGTGACGCGAAAGCAATACTCTTCTATTGTCGCCATACGCTAGATTTGCTTCGACAAACGAAGATGCTACCGGATTATATTCTATAGATAATCTTTAATTCTCCCGAGGAAACGCCGTGAGCGCACAAGGCGAGCATTTTAAGCTGAAAATCAAAGCCCGCCGCCATCGGGCCAACTGCGTGTTGCGTTGCGGCATCAGCCGGCACGTTTCGTCAACGTCGCTCACGCGAAAGGCCAATTTGCTGCGTCTGTGCGCCCGCGTTGGCTACACACCGCACTGAAGTGTCCCACCGAACACTGCCATTGCCCATTTGGGCCATTTCCGGTTTCTGGAGGATCTCCCGTGTCAAACGCCATCACCGCCGCGCAACTCAAGCAGCTCGACGCCGCCCACCATTTGCACCCATTCACCAACCACCAGTCGCTTCGCAACGGTGGCGCGCGCGTCATCGAGCGCGGCGAAGGGCCCTACATTTTTGACAGCGAAGGCAATCGCATTCTCGACGGCATGGCCGGCCTGTGGACGACGAGCGTCGGATATGGCCGCAAGGAACTTGCGGAGGCGGCTTACAAGCAGATGCTCGAACTGCCGTTCTACAATACTTTTTTCCGCACCACGCATCCGCGCGTCATCGAGCTGTCGCGCAAACTTTCCGAGATTGCGCCGGCCGGCCTCAATCAGGTGTTCTTTGGCTCATCGGGCTCGGAATCGAACGACACGGCCATTCGCCTGCTGCGTCACTACTGGGTTCTCAAAGGCCAGCCCAACCGGCGCATCATCATCAGCCGCAAGAGCGCCTATCACGGCTCGACCATTGCGGCCGGTTCGATGGGTGGCATGTCGCACGTCCACCAGCATAGCTACCCCGTGTACGAAGGCTTCCGCCACGTCATGGATCCCTACTGGTACGGCGAAGCCTTCGACGGCGAAACGCCGGAAGCCTTCGGCATTCGTGCTGCCCGCGCCATCGAAGACGAAATTCTCCGCGTCGGCCCGGAAAACGTCGCGGCCTTCGCCGCCGAACCTGTGCAGGGTGCAGGCGGCGTGAAAATCGCACCGTCGACCTACTGGCCGGAAGTGCAACGCATCGTCGACAAGTACGGCATTCTTTTCCTGGCTGACGAAGTCATCACCGGCTTCGGCCGCCTCGGCACGTGGTTCGCGTCGGAGTATTATGGCATTCGCCCGAATATGATCACGTTCGCAAAGGCTGCGACGTCTGGTTATATCCCGCTGTCGGGGCTGATCATCGACGACATGATTGCGGCGGCGTTGATGGAGCACAACGACGACTTTAATCACGGCTACACGTTTGCCGGTCATCCGGTCGCCTGCGCCGTCGCGCTCGCCAACCTCAAAATCATGGAAGACGAACACCTCGTCACCCGCGTCAAGGAAACAACCGGTCCAGCCTTGGCTCGCATGCTGGCGAAGTTCAAAGATCATCCGCTGGTTGGCGAAGTCCGCTCGATCGGTTTGCTTGGCGCAATCGAACTCGTCGCCGATAAAAAAACCCGCCGCCGCTTCGACAATCCTGGCCGCGTCGGCCTGATGTGCCGCGATCACTTTTTCCGCGAAGGTTTCATCATGCGCGCCGTCTACGACACGATGGTTTGCTCGCCGCCGTTGATGTGGCAGCAGGCACAATTCGACGAAGCCGAGGCCGTGATCGCCAAGGCTCTCGATCTCACATTGAAGGATGTCGCCCACGAGGTGACCGCATGAGCCGACCGATCGTTGTCATCCCGGCCTGCAGCAAAATGATCGGCGGTCTGCCGTTCGATGCTGCGGGCCGGAAATATACCGCCGCCGTCGCCGAAGTTGCCGGATGTCAGCCGCTGATCGTGCCGCTCGGCGAGGCCTTGGCCGATCTCGGTGCGGTCCTCGATATCGCCGACGGCATTCTGCTCACCGGCAGTTTGTCTAACGTCGAGCCGTCGCACTACGGCACCGAGCAGCCGCTAAACCCTGCATCCGTCGATCGCGAGCGTGATGCGCTGACGTTGCCGCTCATTCGGACCGCCGTTGACCGCAAAATTCCGCTGTTCGCCATTTGCCGTGGCTTTCAGGAATTCAACGTCGCGCTTGGCGGCACGCTGCATCAGGCGGTTCACGACGTCGACGATCACAACGACCATCGTGAGCGTGAGATCGAGGATATGAACGAGAAGTTTGCCGTCGTGCATCCCGTCTCGCTCAAGGGTCACTTGCGTGCGTGGATCGGCCAGGATGAGATCATGGTCAACTCGCTGCACTGGCAGGGCATCGCCAAGCTGGCGCCAAACCTCGTCGCCGAAGCGCACGCCAGCGACGGCCTCGTCGAAGCCATCCGCGCACCGGCCGGGCACGATTTCTGCCTCGGTGTGCAGTGGCATCCCGAATGGCAGGCTAAAAACAATCCCGTTTCGATTTCGCTGTTTCGCCGCTTCGGCGCAGCCGCCGGAGGCCAACCCCAATGACCGATACGTATGTGACCGTCGACGAGGTCGATCAGTTCCTCGTCGCGCATCCGGGCGTCGCGTGGATCGATCTGATTTTGTTCGACATGAACGGCATTCCGCGCGGCAAGCGCTTTCGTCGCGATGATTTGCGCGATGTCGCGAAGTCGGGTGTCATGATGCCGGCCTCGGTGTTCATCCTCGATCCGCGCGGCAATTCGATCGAAGAAACCAATCGCCTGTGGGAAACCGGTGATCCCGACGTTGTCTTTCGCATGCTGGCTGGCACGCTCTGCCCCGTTCCACTCGGTGATGGCCGCCGCGCGCAGGCTGTCATCGTGGTGGCCGAACACGACGATCTCGATCCGCGTGAAGTTCTCAAAGCCCAAGTCGCCGCTTTGAAAGCTGGCGGCCGCACGCCGGTCGTTGCCGTCGAGCTCGAATTTTACGTCACCAAGCCGACGGCGAACGGCGACTTCACGCTCAACACGCCCGACGGCCTGACCGATGACCCCGATATGCCGAAAACTTTCGGCTTTGAAGAATTGGATGCGCTGGCGCCGTTCATTGACGACATCTACAAAGTCGCCCGTGCGCAGAATTTGCCGCTCGACGCCGTCATGCAGGAATCCGGTCCGGGCCAATTCGAAATCAACCTGAAGCATCGCGATGATGCGGTCGCGGCCGCGCTCGATGGCGTGCTGTTGAAGCGCGCTGTCAAAGCTGCCGCCAAGGCGCATGGCCTCGATGCCACGTTCATGGCCAAGCCGCATCACGATTGGTGCGGCTCGGGCATGCACATTCACGTCAGCCTGATCGACGATAACGGTCGCAATCTGTTTGCCGGTGAAGGCGGAGCGCCGCTGTTTCACCATGCCATCGGCGGACTGCAAACCACCATGTGCGATTTCATGGCGGTCTGGGCGCAATCGGCAAATGCTTATCGCCGCTATGTGCCGAAGTCCTACGTTTCAATGACGGCGCACTGGGGCATCAATAATCGCAACGTGGCGCTGAGAATTCCGCGCGCTTCGGGGCCCGGCACCCGCGTCGAGCACCGCGTCGCCGGCGCCGATGCAAACCCGTTCCTCGTCCTCGCTGCAATTTTGGCCGGCGTTCGCCACGGCATCGATCAGAAAATCGCGCCGGGCCCGATCGCTGAAGGCATGGCCGAGAATTGTGAAGCCCCGAGCTTGCCGACAGCCTGGATTAATGCGCTCGACCACTTCGACAAATCCGAAGTCGTGCGCGATGCCTTTGGGTCAGCCTTCCAAGACGTCTATACCAAACTCAAACAAACCGAGCGCATTTCGTTTGAGCGCGTGGTCACGTCCCTCGATCATCTCTGGTATGCTCAGGTCGCGTGATCGCCGCCGCCACCGTTTGTGATACGTTGCGTTTTTTAAGGAGCTGATGCGATGACATCACTCGCCCATTTCGAAGAACTGGCCGGCCGCATCGATATTCCGGGCAAGGCGGTCATTGACGGCAAGTCTGTGACCAGCCAATCGGGCAAAACCTTCGACAACGTCACGCCGCGCAACGGCCGCATCATCAATCAGGTCGCGGAATGCGCCGACGGAGACGTTGATCTCGCCGTCGCATCGGCGCGCCGCGCATTTGAAGATGGCTCGTGGCGTAAACTGCATTATCGCGACAAGAAGCGGATCCTATTCACCCTCGCCGACCTGATGGAACGCGACCGCGAACAGCTTGCCCTGCTCGAAAGTCTCGACGTCGGCAAACCCATCCGCAATGCGCTTGGCGGAGACGTGCCGTCGGCCATCAAGTGCCTGCGCTATTACGCCGAGGCGCTCGACAAAGTTTACGGCGAAGTCGGACCTGAAACGCTGGATCGGTTTTCATTCGCGGTGCACGAACCCCTTGGCGTCATTGGAGCCATCGTGCCGTGGAATTTCCCGCTTCTCATGGCGATGTGGAAAGTTGCGCCAGCACTCGCCATGGGCAATTCGATGGTGTTGAAACCCGCCGAGCAATCGCCGCTGACTGCGTTGCGGCTTGGCGAACTCGCGCTGGAAGCCGGATTGCCACCGGGCGTACTCAACGTCGTGCCGGGCTTCGGCGGTGTCGCCGGAAAGGCGCTGGCGCTTCACAACGACGTCGATATGATTGCCTTCACCGGCTCGGGTCCGGTCGGCAAATTGCTCATGCAATATTCGGGTCAGAGCAATCTGAAACGGGTCAGCCTCGAACTCGGCGGTAAATCTCCGCACATCATTTTCGACGACTGCCCCGATTTGAAACGAGCCGCGAAAGAAGCGGCCTGGGGCATTTTCTACAATTCCGGACAGGTGTGCACGGCGGGATCGCGGCTGCTGGTACAGAACGGCATTGCGGAAGCGTTCATCGACGAAGTGTTGGCCGTCTCACGCGGGATCGTCGCGGGCGATCCGCTGTCGCCGCAAACGATGTGCGGATCGATGGTCAGCGCCACACAAATGAAGACAGCCCTGCGCTACATTGAAACTGCGACACGCGAAGGCGCGACGCTGGCGCTTGGCGGCCATCAAACGCTGGCCGACAGCGGCGGGTTTTACGTCGAGCCGACCGTCTTCGACGCCGTGAAATCGACCGACACGATCGCGCGCGAAGAAATCTTCGGCCCCGTCCTCGCCGTCACTCGTTTCAAAACAGCCGACGAAGCGGTGCGTGTGGCCAACGATACGATCTACGGCCTCGCCGCTGGACTTTGGACGCGCGATATCACGCTGGCGCATCGCCTCGCTCGCGACATCAAGGCTGGCCTCGTGTGGATCAACGGCTGGGATAGCTGCGACATCACCATGCCGTTTGGCGGCTTCAAGCAATCGGGCTTCGGCCGCGATCGCTCGCTGCACGCCTTGCACAAATATGCCGATCTCAAGTCCGTTTCGATCACGCTCGCCTGACGGAGACGACCATGAACGCCATCACGTCGAAATTCCCAACGGCCAGTCTGATCGACGGAAACTGGGTCCAATCGAAAAAGACGTTCGCCGTGACCGATCCTGCAACCGGCGAGGAGATCGCCCGCGTTTCTGATTTGGGCGCCATCGATGCGCGCGCGGCCATTGATGCCGCCGCGAAAGCCTTTCCCGCCTGGGCTGCCAAAACCGCCAAAGAACGCGGCGCTATTTTAGAGCGCTGGTTTGATCTGATCACGGCCGAGACCGAAAGCCTCGCGCAATTGATGACGGCTGAGCAGGGCAAACCGCTGTCCGAAGCCCGCGGCGAAGTTGCCTATGGCGCCTCCTTCGTCGATTGGTTTGCCGAAGAGGGCAAGCGCGCCTACGGCCGCACCATCCCAACAACGGCGGCATCGCGCCGCTACATCACCATCAAGCAGCCGATCGGTGTGGTCGCGGCGATCACGCCTTGGAATTTCCCTGTCGCCATGATCACACGCAAGGTCGCGTGCGCGCTCGCCGCCGGTTGCACGATCGTCGTCAAGCCATCGGAAGAAACGCCGTTGTGTGCGCTGGCGCTGGCAAAGCTAGCCGTCGATGCCGGTGTACCGGCCGGCGTGTTCAACGTCATCACCACGATGGACGCCGTCGCCGTCGGCAACGTGCTGTGTGCCGACGCCCGTGTCCGCAAACTGACATTCACCGGGTCAACGGAAGTCGGCCGCATCCTCTATCGCCAGTCCGCCGACACAATCAAAAAGCTGACGCTCGAACTTGGCGGAAACGCCCCGCTGATCGTGTTCGATGACGCTGATCTCGACCAAGCGGTTGCCGGCGCCATGGCGTCGAAGTACCGAAACGCCGGGCAAACATGCGTGTGCGCCAATCGCATCCTCGTGCAGTCGGGCATTCACGATCGCTTTATTGCAGCGCTGAAAGTCGCCGTCGCCAAGTTGCACGTCGCCCCCGGCCGCGACCCAAAGTCGACGCTCGGGCCGCTGATCAACGCCGATGCCATCACGAAGGTCCAAGCCCTTCAGGCCGATGCCGTGAAGCATGGCGCCAAGATCATCGTCGGTGGATCCGTGGACGGCCACGGCGCACAATTCTACCAGGCAACCATACTCTCCGACGTTAAGTCCGAAATGCAGATCGCGCGCGAAGAAATTTTCGGGCCGGTGGCATCGCTCATTCGTTTCGAAACCGAGAAGGAGGCCATCGACATCGCCAACGACACGCCATTCGGCTTGGCCGCGTACTTGTTCAGCCAAAATATCTCGCGCGCATGGCGCGTCGCCGAAGCGCTGGAATACGGCATGGTCGGCGTCAATGAAGGCGTGTTTTCAAACGAGGTCTCGCCGTTCGGTGGCGTCAAGCAATCCGGCCTTGGCCGTGAAGGCGCGGCGGAGGGCTTAGAGGAATACCTCGAGACCAAGTTCATCTGCCTTGGCGGAATTTCCTAGAGCATTTTCCGACGAAGTGGATCCCGGTTCGTCGGCAGAAAATGCGACAAAGCATCATGCTAGAGCGCCGATCTGAGCCCATCAGATCGGCGCTCTAGATTGCTCACAGGAACGGCGGCGTGCACGCGCTGATCAGCACCGTGCGCTTCTTCGATGTGTTGCGGAACCGATGCGCGATGTTGCTTTCAAAATAGTACGCGTCACCCGGGCCGAGCACACGGCGCTGATCGCCAACGGTGAGTTCGATCTCGCCTTCGAGGACAATGCCGCCTTCTTCGCCTTTGTGGGTGAGCATCTCAGCGCCGGTGTCGCCGCCGGGTTCGTACACTTCATGCAAAATCTGCACGGCCTTGTCGCGCCTCTCACCCGCGACGACGCGAAACGCCACTTTGCCTTCCGTCAAGGCCAGCAACTCCGTTCGTCCGTAGAACACGCGCGGCGCTTCGGCGACATCCAGCGAGAAAAACTCGGCGAACGACACGCCTAACGCGTCAGTCAGACGGTTCAACGTCGCGACCGACGGCGAGTGCTTGTTCTGTTCAATCATCGAGATCATGCCGTTGGTGACGCCGGCGCGCGTTGCCAGATCTCGCTGGCTGAAGTTGCGGGCGATGCGTGCAGCCTTCAGCCGCGCCCCGACATCGACGGGCGGCAGGGTTGACGCAGGAAGCGGCTGAGCGATTTTGCGGGCGGCGGTCACGACCAATGGTCTCCGAGTATAGCAACAAAAATCATCGTATCACGATGCATAAAGAATGTTGAGCGCGTTGCTCAAAGTATTGATCAATGCTAAATTCGCAAGGGCCAGCGATTGCGGTTTCATGTTTGCGCCGAGGCCGAACCCGCCAACGCCATACGCCCTGTGAGAGGTCTAAATGATCGAGACGCACATGCAGGGTTCGACGACCGAAACCGAAGGCATGGACGGAGCTCCGACTGGCGCAAATTCCCGCGCGTCCGGCACCGCGACCGCAATCGCCAGCTTTGATTGGCAAGACCCGCTCTGCCTCGCAGATCTACTGACAGACGACGAACGGCAAATCCAAGATAGCGCTCGAAAGTTCTGCGCCACGACGCTGATGCCGCGCGTCACCGCCGATCATCGCAGCGAAAGTTTTGATGCCACCATCATGCGTGCCTTCGGCAGCATGGGATTTCTCGGATCAACCTTGCCTGAAGCCTATGGCGGTGCCGATGTCAGCGCGGTCAGCTATGGTTTGATCGCGCGCGAAATCGAGCGCGTCGATTCCGGGTATCGCTCGGCGATGAGCGTGCAATCCAGCCTCGTCATGTATCCGATCTATGCCTTCGGCGGCGAGGCGCAACGCCAAAAGTTTTTGCCCTCGCTCGCAGCCGGCGAGATCATCGGCTGCTTCGGCCTGACCGAACCCGATCACGGATCCGATCCGTCCGGCATGGCAACGCGCGCCCGCAGCGCACCCGGCGGTTATCGCCTCACCGGCGCGAAAACCTGGATCACCAATTCGCCGCTCGCCGATATCGCCGTCGTGTGGGCAAAAATCGATGACGGCAGCATCAATGGGTTCGTCCTTGAGCGCGGCATGACCGGGTTCTCAACGCCGAAGATCGACGGCAAATGCGCGCTGCGGGCCTCCGTAACGGGCGAGATCGTCATGGACGATGTGTTCGTGCCCGAAGCCAACCGGCTGCCCAACATCGCCGGTCTCAAAGGCCCGTTCGCCTGCCTCAATAATGCCCGGTTCGGCATCGCCTGGGGCGTTCTTGGCGCTGCCGAATTCTGCTGGCACGCAGCCCGCGAATATACGCTCAACCGCAATCAGTTCGGACGGCCCCTCGCCGCCACGCAGCTCGTGCAAAAAAAGCTCGCCGACATGCAAACCGAAATCACACTCGGGTTGAGCGCCTGCCTGCACGCGGCGCGCCTCAAAGATCAAAACCG
>JAIEPV010000079.1 GCA_019748215.1 Hyphomicrobium sp. | reverse complement strand
GTTTGGGTGAATTCGGGTCCAGCCTTTGCCGTCATCGGCCGTTTGAGCAGGTTGAGCGACGGCCGCTTCCAATCGGACTCGGCGGCGCGACGGACCGGAGCGCCCATCAGCGTGCTCGCCTTTTGCTCTACTTTTTTGATGGCGTTGACGTTATCACTTTTGATCGGAGCTTCGGGTTGTTCAACAGACGGCGGCGCAAACCTCTTCGCAATTTCGCGACTGGCTTCGTCCGTAAACTGATCGAACGATCCGCCGCGGTCGGCGAGCAGATCAACATTTGCAGCCGCTGGGGACCATGCCTCGTCGTCAATCGCGCTCGCCGACGAACTGGATATAGCAGCGGTGAGCGGATTTGCGTAAGACCTGCGGGGCGGCACGCCTACAGGATGGAAATCAGCGTCCCCGTGTGTCGAGGCCGGGTCGTCTCGCAGAACAGTGGTTGGTCGCACGCCCCCGAGGTCAGGCACGTTCGCCATCCAGTCTGCCGTCGGGTGGGGCCACTGCTGCGCGTATCCGCGTTGTCCATATTGACTTTGTGGAGGCTGTTCGCTCTGCGGCGGGGAGAGCGGCTGCCCGTTGGCGGTCGCGAACGGCTTCCACGTTTGGTGACCGGCAGTCGGTCCGCGTTCGTCACCGACATCCGGCCTTCGGCGCGCGCCGTCTAGCGACTGAAGGCGATTTCTAAGCAAGGCTGACAGTGCTGTGGCGACGTTCTCAAGATCAATACCGAGAGCGCGCGCACCAAGAGTCATCGACAGCCCCCACAGGGCAATACCGGCGGCCAGTCCGCCGCGTGTGCTGCTGACAATTGCAAAGAGATTGCTGCAAAGCCGGAAGACCCCATCGCCGACGACGCCGCCGTAGCCATGATGCAGCGGCCAAGCTTGAACGACTGGCAACGATGACATCGCACCGGCGATCGCCAAAATGGCCAGTGGCAGATATCCGAGTTTGGTTCGGTGCGGCGTAGCAATGATTTGGTCTTGCCGCCAGAGCTCGACTCCCCACAGCAGGGGTGCAATCAGCGCGATGACGATCGCAAATCCGAGGGTCTGCAACAGCAAATCCGATAGAATGGCACCGATGGGTCCGAGCCAATTGAGTGGCGTCCCGGTGGTCGCATGCGTCAAGCTTGGATCATTGACCGACCAGGATACGAGGCTCGCCCACACTAGCGCGGCGCCCGCCAGGAGCAGCACTCCCGACGCTCGACTGAGCCAGCTCAGCAGCCGGTCCTCGACCGACTGCGGCAGCAGCCGTTGAGGATCTATGCCTCGTGTGTCCAGCGACATTGGCGCGAACGAACTCTTTAACGCAGCACGGAGATCGTGCGTTCGAGCGCTTCCTGAATGGTTGCAGGATCTTGAACCAACGCGACACGGACATAGTCCGCGCCCGGGTTGGTACCGTCTTGGCCAATCCCACCCAAAAAGCTGCCTGGGATTACTTTGACGCCAGCGCGTTTCCATAAGGTTACCGCCGCATCTTTGCCGCCGCCAAATTGGCTCATATCGAGCCAAAGGCAAAATCCTCCGGCCGGGCGATGGTCACCGAATTTATGCCCTAAGACATTGTCCGCAATGGCGAATTTGGCCCGGTAGGCAGCCTGCGCCAGAGCGACGTGCTCGTCGTCGCTCCAGACGGCGACTGAAGCATGTTGTACCGGTCCCGGCACGGTCGGAGCGCACATGTTGCGGATCTCTGCATAGGTTTCGAGGAACGCCGCATCGCCGGCGCAAAAGCCCGACCGCAGCCCGGGCAAATTCGAGCGTTTCGACAGCGAGTTGAACACCACCAGATTGCGAAACCGCTCTGGCGTTTCACTCGCCGTTTCAAGACCACCGGGCGGCGCGTAATCGGCGTAGATCTCTGAGTAACATTCGTCGAGGAACAGCAAAAAATCGTGCGCGCGCGCCAATTCCAGCGCCTTCAAAATGTAAGCTCGGGTTGCGACCGCGCCTTGCGGATTGGCTGGCGACCCGATGAACAGCGCACACGAACGCGCTAACAGACCCCGATCGTGTGCGAGCTGGTCGAGGTCTGGTAAAAAGCCGGTAGCCTTGGTGGCATTCAACAGAACGGGGTCAGCGCCGACCGCCAAGGCGCCGGCGACGTAAGCAGAATAATAGGGATTGCACATCAAAATGGCAGGCCGTTGCCCTGTCGCCATCTGCTTGCGTCCCACAGCTGGAACACATGCGAAAAACAGACCTTCGCGCGAGCCGTTAAGCACGAGAATTTCGCTCGCTGGATCGATGCCGCCGACGATGCGATAGCGTCGTCCCATCCAATCGGCGATAGCGGTTCGCACCGCTTCAGTGCCCCGAATGGGCGGATACTTGCCGTACAGCTCTGCTGCTTCGTTGAGCTTGCCAACGATGAACGATGGCATCGCTTCGCGCGGCTCGCCGATGGTCAGCTCGATCGGCACCGCCACGTCCGGCACGATATCAGCTAACAATCTTCGCAGCTGCGTGAACGGCGATAGTAGCGAGCCGGACGTGAGGGCGGAAATCGGCGGCGGCATGCGTAATTCCTGGACACTTAGACGTTCGCCAATGGCCTTTGCGCGAGCCATCCTTGCGATTTCGGCTGCTCGACAATGACCGCCATTGGTCGTTGTTCGATTGAAACCTGCACGCATGATCGCGTCACACCGAACTTGCCATAATGCGCGAGTGAACACAAAAAAGCCGGGCTCGATGGCGAGGCCCGGCTTCGTTATTTTCAAAATGCGATGGGACGCCTGTTATCCAACACGGAACACTGCACCCGACACGGAGCGCGCGCGTTCGCGCACCCGGCCGCCATCATTGCCGGACTTCACGACCCACTGGCCGCTTGCCGTCCGCCCGGTTATCATCCCGACGTGATGTGGCCACACGACAACCGCGCCGACTTGCGGCCCGCTGCTATGACGCCCCCACCGGCGCCAATTGGCCGCCAGATTATATTCAGGACCACCGCCTTTTTGCGTCCTCATCCACCATCCGCACCAGCGGCTCGGACGACCACCAATCGCGGACCGCCCCGACGATGTGCGCCGTGACGAAGCTTTCCGCCGCGTCGACTGGCCAGTTACGCTTGAACCCTGATCGCTATATCCATCCAAGGTGTAATTGGGTCGGGCCTGCGCCGACGGTGCGCCCAGCCAGGCGACCACCGCAAAGGCCAGTGCGAATATCCCCAGTCTCATCCGTGAACTCCTACATTTGCTTCAAACCAAATCGGCAACGACCCGCTCAAAGGGGCAAAAACAAGGGGACAATCATGCGCGCGGCATATCGACCCGACAGGTGCAACCTAAGCGGGCGTTCTATTTATATTAATATTTTGTGATGTTTAGCGGTCGGGGCTGAGATTGTCTCAGAGCTCACGACCAACCTCGGCGGGAGAATTGAACGCCAATTGCAGACACAATGCCGCAATTGTTCCCTCAATGAGAATTGCCAATTCGAAAGATATTTGCCGCTTATCAGCTGTCATACGCGCGTAATCATTCTGCAATGACACTGGCGACGATCGATCAAACGCCAGCGAACGACGGTGTCATGTCAGACGAACCACAGCAAAAAGCCGATAAGCATGACCGGGCCCTCGCGGCGCGCGTCGAAGCCGAAATCGCCGATAGCTTCGACGAAGAATTCGAAATGGAAATCGACGATGATCGCTTGTCAAAGCTGGTCGAAGGAAATTCTAGCCCGGACGACAGCGGGCTGCTTGAGCGCGATGTGTATTTCAAAGAGCTATTCCGCTTGCAACGCGAGCTCGTCAAACTCCAAGACTGGGTGGTGCATCAAAAGCTGAAGGTGGTGGTGATTTTCGAAGGTCGCGATGCCGCTGGCAAAGGTGGCGTCATCAAGCGCATCACACAGAGACTGAACCCGCGCGTGGCGCGTGTTGTCGCGCTTCCGGCTCCGAGCGAGCGTGAGCGCTCACAATGGTACTTTCAACGCTACGTTCCGCATCTTCCCGCCGGTGGCGAAATCACGTTGTTCGACCGGTCCTGGTACAATCGGGCCGGCGTCGAACGGGTCATGGGATTTTGCAGCGAAGCTGACGTCGAGGACTTTTTTCAAACCGTGCCTGAGTTTGAGAAAATGCTGATCCGCTCCGGTATCGTTCTTATTAAGTACTGGTTCTCCATCACCGATGATGAGCAGCATCTGCGCTTCCAGATGCGAATTCACGATCCGATCAAGCAATGGAAACTGTCGGCGAT
Organism: Hyphomicrobium sp.; assembly: GCA_019748215.1. GTDB lineage: Bacteria > Pseudomonadota > Alphaproteobacteria > Rhizobiales > Hyphomicrobiaceae > Hyphomicrobium_B. Next base: position 14,853 of record JAIEPV010000079.1, on the reverse strand, counting down.
GGATCTTGAATCGCGCCGCCGGTGGGAGGCCTACACGAAGGCCAAGGAAGCCATGCTGGAGCGCACCCACAGCGACATCGCACCGTGGTGGATCGTTGAAGCCGACGACAAAAAACGCGCGCGCCTCAATTGCATCGCGCATCTCCTCGATCAAATCCCCTACACCGAGGTCGAGCGTGCACCGATTGCTTTACCCGAGCGGGTGCATGCACCAGATTACATGCGCGCGCCCGTAGCGAAATCTTTGTACGTGCCGGCTAAATACTGAGAGCAACCGCCACTGATCGACGAACACACGCTGTGCTCATTACGGATTCGATTTAACGAACCACCACAGCGCATACGCCAGCGTTGACGCGCCAATCGTACCGCCAACAACGACGGCGCTGAGGGCCACAAGCCGCCACAATAATTTCTGTTCGTTCTTCCAGCTCATTTCGCGTCGCGACCTTTCCAGCGCCGACTGCCCATCGCAGCGGACAGTCAGCGCTGTAACGGCGGCGCACTCGGATTGGATTGGCGCTGCCGTTCCAGCCGGGCCGTCGAAAAAGAGCTTGCGACCTATCGCACGCGGCGCGGGTTCATATAGAGATCGGCCTCTTGCCGCTGTAGGTCCGGCGTCAGGCGGCCAGCCCTGATCTCACGCGACAAGGATTTTACATGGCGCTGAGCTTCGCCGTTGAACACGATCATGCCGGCGAACAGTTTCATGACCATTAGCACGCGTGGATCGGCATGATCTCCACGCACGGACCCTCTCCACTTGCCGCCGATCGTCAGCACGGCTCCATCCAGATGCCCGACGGTTTCGCCACGCTGGTCGACAAGCGAGTAGTCGCCGCCGAGGTTGATGACATCGCGGCGGAAGCGATAAAATTTGGGCTCACCGCCGTCCATGATGAAGAACGAAAAATATTCCGGTAGCAGCGGCCACTTGTTGGCTGAGCGCTCGAGATAAATGACGAAATCATCGTTGCTGGTGTTGATCGAGAACGTCGTCACCGCGATGCCACGGGCGCCCAGCGTTTGCTGGATCGAACGGCCAAGCATCAGATCCATACTAGCGCGCCAGTTCAGCGTTTCCGAAAAAAGCTTGAAGACGAGGCGTTTTTCCATGCCCGACGCGTCGTTCCAAAGCTCTTTGCGATAGCCGAGAACACCTGTGCGCTCACCGTTCTCGATGATCTCCGCGAAAACATCCATATCGGTCGTGAACTGACGCGACTTGCCGCGGTTGCGATCCTTCTTCCAAAACCCAAACTCGATCGAGTTGAACGGCGTGATCCACACGTCGACACTGAAGTCATGCCACTTGGCCTTCGCCGCATTTGATGCCGCCGTTTTTGTTTTTTCGAGTTTGGAAACGGCGGCTTTGCTTTTCTCAGCCTGTTCGATGACTTCGTTGCGGACATCGCGTGCAGCGTCGGCTGCGGCAGTCGCCGCCTCGGCGTCGACTGAATCTTTTTTCTGGGCAGCGGTCATTGGGTGGTCCCCTAAACGCGAATGGACGCGCGCACTCGAATCATCGCCGCCAAGCTAACATCTCGAAAACGCTGATTGTTCCGGCGGTGAAAATTTGCTTTGGAAAACTCTGCTTATCTTCCGCCGAAAATCGCGCTGCCGACGCGAACGTGGGTCGCGCCGAAGGCGATGGCGGTTTCGAAATCACCGCTCATACCCATGCTAAGCCCGGTGACGCCCAGTTCGCGCCCTTTCTTTGCAAGAAATGCAAAGTGCACGGCCGGTTCGTCTTCGAGGGGCGGAATACACATCAGGCCGGAAATTTTGAGCTTCAGCTCATCGCGGCACATGGCCACGAACGCCGCCGCGTCTCGCGGCATGATTCCAGCTTTTTGTGGCTCTTCTCCGGTGTTGACTTGAACGAAGAGCTCCAGCTCACGACCCTGCTTCGCCATTTCATCGGCAACAGCGCGTGCAATTTTCGGCCGATCAATGGTGTGGATCGCGTCGAAAAGGGCGACCGCATCACGCGCCTTATTGGATTGCAACGGCCCAATCAAATGCAGGCGAAGATCAAGATACGTTTCGCGCAGATTTGGCCACTTACCTTCAGCTTCCTGCACACGATTTTCGCCAAACGCGCGCTGGCCGGCAGCGAGCACAGGAACCATGTCGGCCGCCGAAAATGTCTTTGATACGGCAATCAATTCGACGGTCGCCGTATCGCGCTTGGCGGCGACGCAAGCCGCCTTAACCATGGCGCGGATCGACGCCAACCGCTCGGCCGATGGATCGATGCTCGCCAGTTCGGTCACGTCCGTTGAACCTTTTTCGAGATGGGGGCTTTGCATACGGCACCCGAACCTTCATGAACAGGTGCCGCAATTGAGTGTCACACGAAACCTCACTTAGACCCTTTTTAAGAATCGCGCCGAGTCGGTGCGCCCAATTCCACAGGAGACCAGAATGCTGAAACTTGCCGACGCCCGCATCATCATTGCCGCCGCCGAGAAGAAGGCCGGCGAAATTGGGCAGCCCATGAACATCGCAGTCGTCGATGAGGGCGCCAACTTGATCGCGCATGCGCGGATGGATAGCGCCTGGATCGGCTCGATCGATATCTCGATCAACAAAGCGTTCACGTCGCGTGCGTTCAACATTTCGACCAAAGAATTGGCTGAGAATAGCCAGCCCGGCGATCAGTTCTTCGGCATTCACGCCTCAAACCATGATCGTGTCATGATTTTCGCCGGCGGAATTCCGCTCAAGGACAGCAAGGGCGTGGTCGTGGGTGCCATCGGTGTTTCTGGCGGCAGCGGCGAGCAAGATCAGCTGGTCGCCGAGGCCGGCGCATCGGCCCACACCTGCGCCTGACGGCGCTTCCACCACACACGTTGACGGATGCGACGCGGCGGGCAGGGCGAAATCCTTGACCCGCCGCTGGCTTTTGGGCTCTTTACCGCCAAACGAACCCACACTGTCCGAGATCCCCTGACCGATGGCCAACGAACGCTACAACGCGCCCGATCGCGAAAAACACTGGCAACAGGTTTGGGACCAGGGAGAAATTTTCAAGGCTCGGGAAGATCATGCGATCCCAAAGTGTTACGTGCTTGAGATGTTTCCGTATCCGTCCGGGCGCATCCATATGGGGCACGTGCGCAACTACGCCATGGGCGACGTGTTTGCTCGCTTTAAGCGGGCCAAGGGCTTCAACGTGCTCCATCCCATGGGCTGGGACGCCTTCGGCATGCCGGCCGAGAACGCCGCCATGGAACGCAAGGTCCACCCCGGCACATGGACCTATGCCAACATCGACACGATGCGCGGGCAGTTGAAATCGATGGGGCTGTCGCTCGACTGGTCGCGCGAAATCGCCACCTGCTCGCCGGACTATTACAAGCATCAGCAGAAGCTGTTTCTCGATCTTCTGAAAAAAGACATCGCCTATCGCAAATCGTCGAAAGTGAACTGGGACCCGGTCGATCACACGGTGCTGGCGAATGAACAGGTCATCGATGGCCGCGGCTGGCGCTCCGGCGCACTGGTCGAACAGCGGCAGCTGACGCAGTGGTTCTTTAAGATCACCGCTTACGCCGACGAATTGCTGCGCGACCTCGATACGCTCACGCACTGGCCTGAAAAGGTTCGTCTGATGCAGGCCAACTGGATTGGCCGTTCTGAGGGCATGCTCGTCAGGTGGGGATTGGACACCGCCACGGCGCCACCGGGTCTCATCGAACTGGAAGTCTACACGACCCGGCCGGACACACTGTTTGGAGCATCGTTTCTGGCGGTTGCGCCCGATCACCCGCTGGCCAAAGCGGCGGCTGAAAAAGATGCCAAACTCGCTGAGTTTTGCGACGAGTGCCGGCGCTTGGGCACGTCCGTCGCCGACATCGAGGCGGCTGAAAAGCGCGGCTTCGATACCGGAATTCGCGCCGTGCATCCGTTCGATCCGACCTGGCAGTTGCCCGTATTCGTCGCCAACTTCGTGCTGATGGAGTATGGCACCGGTGCGATTTTCGGCTGCCCATCCGGCGATCAGCGCGACATGGATTTTGCGCGGCGCTATGATCTCCCTGTCGTGCCGGTGATCTTACCGGCGGGCGAAGACGCCAAGACATTCACCCTCAAAAACAAAGCCTTTGAAGACGATGGCGTGATGATCAATTCACGCTTCCTCGACGGCATGAGTACGAAAGCCGCTTTCGAAGCAGCCGCCTCGCGCCTCGAAAAGCAGACCCTTAACGGTGCTCCGCAAGGCCAGCGCAAAGTCAATTTCCGTTTGCGCGATTGGGGTATTTCGCGGCAGCGCTATTGGGGCTGCCCAATTCCAGTCGTGCATTGCGGCGTCTGTGGTGTCGTGCCGGTGGCCGAGCGCGATCTACCGATCGAACTTCCCGAAGATGCGACGTTCGATAAACCCGGCAACCCGCTTGCTCGCCATCCCACCTGGAAGCACACGACGTGCCCGTCTTGTGGCGCACCGGCGACACGCGAAACCGATACGATGGACACCTTCGTCGATAGTTCGTGGTACTACGTTCGCTTCACCGCCCCGCATTCAGCAACCCCCGTCGACAAAGTCGCGGCGCAGTATTGGCTTTCCGTCGATCAGTACATCGGCGGCATTGAGCACGCGATTTTGCATCTGCTGTATTCGCGTTTCTTTGCCCGCGCGCTGAGCGATACCGGGCACCTCACCTTCGCGAGCAACACGCGCGAGCCGTTTTCGGCACTTTTCACGCAGGGCATGGTCACGCACGAAACTTACAAATCTCAGGACGGCTACTGGTTGCTGCCCAACGATGTGCGATTCGAGGGCGAGGGCAACGGCCGTCGTGCGATCGAAATTTCGAGCGGCCGGCCAGCTGCCATCGGCTCGATCGAAAAAATGTCGAAGTCGAAAAAGAACCTCGTCGATCCCGACGACATCATCGCCCATTACGGTGCCGACTGCGCCCGCTGGTTCATGCTGTCGGATTCGCCGCCCGAGCGCGATGTGATCTGGACGGAAGCTGGTGTTGCCGGTGCCGGCCGGTTCATTCAGCGTGTCTGGCGCATCGTCGAAGACATCGCTGATGCCGTGCCGGAGATTGCACTGCCAAGACCCCAATCGTTTGGTGCGGACGCGTTATCTGTCCGCAAAGCAGCGCACCGCTCCCTTGACCAGGTTGGCCGCAGCATTGAAGCCCTGCGCTTCAATGTGGCGGTCGCCAATGTGCATGAATTCTGCAACGCGTTGCAGGCGGCGCACGGCAAAACTGGTCCCGACATGGCCTTTGCCGCCCGCGAAGCCGCCGCCTTTCTTGTGACAATGATCGGTCCAATGATGCCCCACCTCGCCGAGGAGTGCTGGGCGCGGCTCGGATACAACACGTTACTTGCGAACGAACCGTGGCCGGCCGTCGAGGCAGCGCTGCTCGTTGACGATCAAGTGACCATTGCCGTACAGGTGAATGGGAAGCGACGGGACGAGTTGGTTATCTCTCGGACAGCCAATACCGAAGAGGTTGAGGCTGCGGCTTTGAGGCTAGAACCGGTGATCCGGGCCTTGGAAGGCCGACCCGTTAAAAAGGTCATCGTTGTCCCGCAAAGGATCGTGAATGTCGTTGGCTGACACATCGAGCGGACATCGACCAAACTCTGCCCCTGCCATTGCAAGGGCAGGAATAATTGCGGTCGGCCTCAGCATCGTGGCAGCCATCGGCGGATGCTCCGATGGCGGCGCCGGTTTTCGCCCACTCTATGGTTCTGCTGAACTTGGAGGCGCTGGCGTCTCTGAAAAGTTGGCAACTGTCGATATCGCGCCGATCCCCGGCCGCGTCGGTCAGCGTGTTCGCAATGAACTGATCTTCCAAAGCACGGGTGGCGGCACACCGCTTCCGCCAGAGTATCGCCTCGACATCGCCATTCGCGAAAGCATCTCGGCAACGCTCGTTCGCCAGGACGGCAACGCCGCCGGCCAAGTTTACAACCTCGACGCCAGCTACCGGCTGATCCGCGTGTCCGACAAGAAAGTGGTCGCCGAAGGCAAGAGCTACAGCCGCGCCGCATTCGAGCGCATTAGCTCTATTTTTGCCAACGTGCGAGCCCGCGAAGAAGCCGAGAACCGCGCCGCCAAGACTGTTGGTGAAGAGTTGCGCACCCGTCTCCTGGGCCATCTCGCCGGTCAAGCCTGATCTCAAGCCAATAATGCCGGATCGCTGACGACACGATCTCGAACGCGTGTGCTAACCTCCACCGCGTCGCATTTGGCGAACGCTTTGCCCCACCACGGTCGGATCGATGGTTGCACTCAAAGCCGCGCAGGCCACAAGCTTTCTCGCCAAACCGCCGGCCAACGTCAGCGCCATATTGTTTTTCGGCTCAGACCCCGGCTTGGTCAGCGAGCGATCACAAAAGTTGGCGACGCTCCTGGCTGGCCGCGAAAGTCCGGCGGGTGAAGTCCTTCGGCTGGACGATTCCGACCTTGATGAAGATAGCGGCCGGCTCGCCATCGAACTCCAGACCCGCCCGATGTTCTCTGGCCGCAAGATCGTGCGCGCCACGGCTGGCCGACGCATCACCGGCGCGCTGATTAAATCAATACTGGCCGACGGTCCGCTTGAGGGCGTCCTCATCGTCGAAGCCGGCAACATCAAGCCAGACGATGCTCTTCGGGCGACATTTGAAAAACATCCGGACGCGCTGGCCATCGGCTGCTACCCCGATACGCAGGGCGACCTCGAAAGTCTCATCATCGACGTTTTGGCGCCGTTGAAAATGACCCTTGATCGCGATGCAAGAGCTCTGTTGCTTGGACGCCTTGGCGCCGATCGATCGTTATCGCGCGCCGAGATCGAAAAGCTTGCGCTTTACGCCATGCCGCGGCCGCTCATCACCGCCGATGATGTGGACGCCATTGTCGGCGATGCGGCCGACCTGGCGCTGGAACGGATCGCCGAAGCGGCAGCTCGCGGCGAGGCGGCCGCTGCTGTCACGGACTACGGCCGGGCATTAGCGTCCGGTGAGAACGCGCAAGCGATCATTGCCGTTGCGCAGCGGTATTTCCTCAAATTGCATCGCGTCCGCAGTGATCTCGACAACGGCACCAGTTTGGACAACGCGCTGAGGGCCGTTCGCCCGCCGCTGCATTTCAAGCAGCGCGACGCGTTTGCCGCCCAAGTTCGCATGTGGTCCCGCGTATCGCTCGATGCTGCTTTGAAACGCATCGCCGACGCGGCGCTAGCAGCGCGCCGTTCGTCCGCGCTCGAAGACGTGCTGGCTGAACGCATGCTGCTCGGCTTAGCAGCCCTTGCGAGTCAAAGCCAAGCAGCCGGACAAGGTGCGGCCCGCCGCCGCTGATGGCGCGCGCGCGCGCGCCTTGCCCGCCTATGGCCACCGCCTATAGTGCCGCCACTGTGAGCGACCGCCACGCGGTCCTCCTGACGCTTCGCCAACACCTTGCTCAACAATCATTTGCCGTGCTTGCGTTCGATCCTCTGCGGTCTCCCGCCAAGCATGCATGGGGGACACATGACCACACCACGCACCGACGTCACCAGCATCGGCAACGCCATCGTCGATATCATCGGACGCTGCGACGACGCGTTTTTGTCTGAGATCGGCGCGCCAAAAGGTGCCATGAACCTGGTCGGCGCAGACGACATCAAACGCATTTACGATCGGATGGGTCCGGCGATTGAAATCTCCGGCGGCTCGGCCGCCAACACGGTCGCGGGCGTTGCTTCGTTCGGCGGCAAGGCCGGCTTCATCGGGAAAATTGCCGACGACGATTTCGGTCGAATTTTCACGCATGATATCCGCTCCATCGGCGTTCAATTCGCCGCCGAGCCGATTGCAAACGCTGAGCCCACCTCGCGCTCGCTCATCCTCGTAACGCCGGACGGCGAACGGACGATGAATACCTATCTCGGTATTTCGACATCGCTTGATTCAACACAGCTTGATGTCGCGCTCATTCGCGACAGCGCCATTCTATATCTCGAAGGATATTTGTTCGATCGCGCTGGCGCCAAATCGGCCTTTCGCGATGCCGTGTCTGTCGCGCGCACCGCAGGACGCACTGTAGCACTGTCGTTATCCGACGCATTTTGTGTTGATCGCCATCGGAGTGAATTCCTGACATTGATCCGCTCCGGCATCGGCATTTTATTCGCCAATGAAAGCGAGATCACATCGCTTTATCAAACGACGTCATTCGATACGGCAGCAGACTGCGCGCGCGCCGATACAAAGCTGGCTGTTTTGACCCGCAGTGCCAAGGGATCCGTGATCATGGCCAACGGCGTGACAACGGCAATAGCGGCCGAGCCGATCACGCACGTCGTCGATACCACAGGTGCGGGCGATCTCTATGCCGCGGGCTTTTTATTCGGCTATTCGCGGAACTATTCGCTGGAAGTTTCTGGCCGTTTAGCGAGTCTCGCCGCAGCTGAAATCATCAGCCATATTGGGGCTAGGCCTGAAGTCAGGCTGTCCGATTTAGCCAGATCGAGGGGTTTGCTCAGTTGATAATTGAGTACCCGCTCATTCCAGTTATATCGAGATAGGCCTCCTAGCAAACGATCACTGACCGCTTACTTGTATATGCTTTCTGGGGGCTTTTATTTCCGCACTATTAGATCCACAATTAAATTCCCTGGAATTAATTGGCGACTTCCAGCAATCTCGAATAACCGAATCGGTTTGTTCGAGGATCGTTTTGATGATTCAAATGCCTGGCCGCCGCGGACGTCCCAAAGGAACCGGCATCGACGACAGCGATCGTATTGCTCGTCTGGCCGAACTGCTGCGCATTCATCCAGATTTGAAACCGACCACGGCTATTCGGGTTATGGGATTTTCGGACCCGTCAGCAATTCGCCGGTTGAGGGATAAGTACAAAGCTTTTCTTCGCGGGTCGGATACGGGATTGCCGGCACTGGCATCAGTTGTCACCTCGCCGGCACGCGTTGTGCGATCCGTCGAAACCATCCTGCCAGCGGTAGGCGAGCGGCATTTGCGTTAGCCCACCCGCACCACGCCAGACTTTCACCTTTGCGAGATCAACTTTGAGGGCCGCCTCCCCAAGCGGCCTTTTCTTTTTGCGCGCTGTCCCTAGAGCTTTCTCAATGCGACCGTCTTCACGCGATGATTTTCGCCTTTTTGAAGGATCAGCTGCGCCCGCCGGCGCGTCGGCAAAATATTTTCATTCAAGTTCTTGAGATTGACGTTCCGCCAAATCTTCAGAGCCAGCGTGCGCACATCTTCGGGCGCCATCGCCGCATACTTGTGAAAATAGGCGCCAGGGTCGCGAAACGCTGTGCTCCGCAACCGCAGAAAGCGCTCGAGATACCATTTCTCGATCACGTGCGGCGGCGCGTCGATATAAATCGAAAAATCAATGAAGTCCGATACGAACGGCACTGTGCCACCGTCTCGCGGCATTTCCGCCGGCTGCAAAATATTCAGCCCTTCGATAATCAGGATATCCGGCTGACTGACCGCCACCGATTGCCCCGGCACGATATCGTATTGGAAATGCGAATAGACCGGTGCCGTCACCGACGTTACGCCAGATTTCACATCGCCCAAGAATTGCAGAAGCTTATTGGTGTCGAAACTCTGCGGAAAACCTTTGCGGTCCATCAAACCGCGCCGTTCCAGTTCCTGATTGGGATAGAGAAACCCGTCGGTCGTCAGCAGATCGACACGCGGATGATCCGGCCAACGCGCCAGCAACGCCCGCAGGACGCGTGCCGTAGTGCTTTTCCCGACTGCGACTGATCCCGCCACACCGATCACAAACGGGACTTTGGTATCTTTGCGGCCAAGAAATTCTGACGATACCGAGTGAAGTTTTTGCGCGGCCGCAACATAGAGGTTGAGCAGGCGCGACATCGGCAGATAAATCTGTTCAACCTCGTCAACCGACAATTCTTCGATGACACCCGACAGCAGCTCAAGCTCGCTCGGCTTCAACGTCATCGGCGTGTCGGCGCGTAATCGCGCCCATTCCTGCCGCTTGAACACACGATAGGGTGAAAACGTCAGCCCCACAGCCACAACAGGTTTGGCGTCGCTCTTTCGCCGTTTGCTCGCGACCTTACGCGGTGTCACGGCGTGCTCCGAGTGCGCGCGGCCTTTTCTGCGACGCCTGAAGTACTCATTCGGCTTTCGAGAACATCGAGCACATCCGCCAGTGCCACGCCCCGGCATTCGAGCAGCACGAGTAAGTGGTAGAGCGTATCGGCAGCTTCCGCTTTCAGCGCAGCTGGATCCGACGCGACGGCGGCGATCACCGTCTCGACGGCCTCTTCGCCGAATTTCTTCGCACACCGGTCAATCCCGGCGTCAAGCAATTGGCGCGTATACGACGTGTCCGAAAGCGCTGATCGACGCGACGCAATCAACGCCGCTAAACGGTCGAGCATCGTCGCATCGGCCATGGAGAACTCCTCTTACGCAAAACGCCACCAACAGACAGCTTTTGGGAGGACGTGATGGTGGCGCACACCATCAAGCGCCTGGCGACCCGTCAAGGCTGCGGCGGAAGTTTCTCACGAAAAGGCTTAAGGATCAGCCGCCGCCGAGGCGCGATCGGATATAGTCGAGCTGGTCGAAATTGCCGAACTTGATCAGCAACATGCCACTTTCACCCGAGCCGCGTTTGATTTCGACCTTGAGCCCGAGGAGGTCGGCCAGCTCCTTCTCGAAGGCTTTGGTGTCGGCATCCTTGTCGCGGGCTTTTTTGCCCATTGGCCCGGCGTCGATATCGCCCCGGCCCTGCACCAGCGCTTCAACATCGCGGACGTTCATGGCCTGATCAACGATGCGATGCGCCAGCATCTCTGCATCGTCGCGACCGATCAAAGCACGCGCGTGCCCGGCCGTAAGTTTGCCTTGTTGCAGCAACTCTTGAACGGCGACCGGCAACTTGAGCAGCCGCAACGTGTTGGCGACATGGCTGCGGCTCTTGCCGATAATCTCGGAAAGCTGCTCTTGATTGTATTCAAACCGCTCGATGAGCTCGCGATAGCCGGTCGCCTCTTCAATGGCGTTGAGGTCCTGGCGCTGAACGTTTTCAATGATCGCCAGTTCGAGAACTTCGCGATCGTTCAATTCGCGCACGATCACCGGGACGGCGTGGATGCCGGCCTTTTGGGCCGCGCGCCAGCGCCGTTCTCCGGCAACAATCTCATACTCGCCAGCCGTCGTTCCAGTAGGCCGCACGATGATGGGCTGCACCAGACCCTTCGAACGAATCGACTCGGTAAGCTCCGCCAACTCCTCATCGCGGAAATCCTTACGCGGGTTGAGCGCGCTCGATTTCACCTGCCCGATGGGCACCATGCGCTGCTCCCCTTCCGGCGGCAGGCGATAGCCAGCCGATACCGGCTCGCCAATCAGTGAAGCGAGGCCGCGGCCCAAGCGGCTTTTTGGCAAGGGTGAATTCATGGATGGCGTGGTCCTGTGCGTGATCTTGGATTGATTTGTTGTTGTGTCCGTCGAACGCAAACGCACAATTTGATGTTACGCGGCTTTATAGCGCCGCTCCCGCTCGATAATTTCAGTCGCTAGGCGAATGTACGCTTGGCTGCCGGCGCAATCATAATCGTAGAGCAAGATCGGTTTGCCGTGCGACGGAGCTTCCGCCACGCGCGTGTTGCGGGGGATCATCGTCTCGTAGACCTTCGAACCAAAGAACGCGCGAACGTTTTCCGCAACTTCGCGCGACAGCGATGTGCGCGCGTCGTGCATTGTCAAAACGACGCCCTGAATTTCAAGGCTCGGATTGAGCGTTGCGCGGATTTGATCGATCGAGTCTTTCAACTGCGAAATTCCTTCGAGCGCGAAGAATTCGCACTGCACCGGTACGATCACCGCGTGTGCCGCGCTCATGGCGTTTAGCGTCAAAACATTGAGCGATGGCGGGCAATCGATGAGGACATAACTAAAGCCCTGATCGGGGGGGCGCGTGCGCTGCTGGGCCATGAGCGCCATGACGGCATCGCGCAATTTGTAGGGCCGGGCGGCATCGTTCGGTAGCACAGCTTCGACGCCGACGAGATCATTGTTGGCTGGAACCACATAAAGCCCCGGCACTGCGGTTGCGATGCAGGCTTCGATTAACGTCGCGTGACCCGTTAAAACGTCGAAGGACGTGCGGACGCGCGCCTCAGGCGAAATACCAAGGCCGGTCGACGCGTTGCCTTGCGGATCGAGATCGAGCACCAGTACGCGCTCGCCGACGGCCGCCAGCGCAGTCCCGAGATTGATCGCCGTCGTGGTCTTGCCGACGCCACCCTTTTGGTTGGCGATGGAAAGGACGCGCGGACCGCCAAAGGCTCCCGGAGCACCCATTCCAGAGACATAACCAGCCACAGGCCTAGCCCTCCGTCTTGACGTTCTACGTCGTGATGCGCAAGCTTTTGGCTTGCAGACCGTGCAGCACGACAATTCGCGCGTCGGTCTCCGTCAAACTCGGAACCAGATTGAACTCAAAATCCCAGTCGCGCCGTGCTTCCTCAAGCTCAGCGCCAACCTCGCGCCCCTTGAGAAACAGACCTCGCGTCGACGACTCGAAATACGGGGCAACCAACCCAGCCAAGCGGGGCAATGGAGCCAGTGCTCTGGCCGTGACACACGACGCAGGTTCCACCTTAGCAAGAGTTTCAGTGCTTTCGATTCTTGTACACAAGATGTCCACAGCAACTCCAGTGTGGCGCGCCACTTCGCGAAGGAAAGCGGCTTTGCGGGAGTCGCTTTCGATCAGAATATGCCGAGTCGCAGCCTTTTCAGCCGCCATAATTGCGAGGACCAGCCCTGGAAAGCCCGCGCCGGAGCCAAAATCCAGCCAAACCCCGGCGGGTGATTCGGCCAAGTTCCCAAGCCGCCAGAGCTGAGCACTGTCGGCGAAATGCCGGTGCCAGATGTCTCCCAACGTCCCGGGAGCGACCAAATTGATGGTCTTCTGCCAGCGTTTGAGCAAATCCTCGTAAGTCTTTAATCTAGAAACGGTTTCACGTGAAACCGAAAATTCTTCGGCAAACAATTCGGGCGTATCGATCCGGCGGCCTGGTGCTGTCATGGCGGCGGGCGCCATCACGCCGACTTGCGCGGCAGAGCGGCTTTCACGTAGGCCAGGACCACCAGCAACGCCGCCGGCGTCATGCCTTCCAAGCGCCCGGCGTGAGCCAGGCTCGCCGGACGGTGGCGCGTGAGTTTCAAGCTCAGCTCGGCCGACAGCCCAGGCATCGATTGATAATCAAGGTCGGGCGGCAACGTGATCGCTTCATCCCGACGCAGCGCGTCAACGTCTTCGCCTTGACGGCGCACATAGGCGGCATAACGAGCGTCGATCTCAAGTTGCGCGGAGATGGGTGGCGACATGGCGCCAACTTCGGGCCAAATGGCCGCGAGGCGCGGAATCGACACGTCGGGCAACGTCAGCAAGTCGAACGCAGTGCGTCGACGGCCGTCCTGATTGACCGCCAGTCCTTGCCGGGTGGCCTCGGTCGGCGTCAAGCTGAGTTGGTTCAGCAAGTTAAGACCTTCTCGGAGCTGCCGTTCCTTGGCAGCGAACGCCGCCGATCGAACCGCTCCAATGCAGCCGAGGATAACGCCCAGCGGTGTTAGGCGCTGGTCCGCGTTGTCTGCCCGCAATCGCAGCCGGAACTCGGCGCGCGACGTAAACATGCGATAGGGCTCGGACACGCCGCGTGACGTCAAATCGTCGATCATAACGCCGAGGTAGCCGTCAGATCGGGACACGACGAACGTTTGCGCCCGGCCACCCACGGCCAAGGCGGCGTTGATCCCGGCCGCTAAACCTTGCGCGCCCGCTTCTTCATACCCGGTCGTGCCGTTGATTTGGCCGGCCAGGAATAAGCCCGGGAGTCGCTTGACCTCAAGTGTCGGCAGCAATTCGCGTGGATCGACGTAGTCATACTCGATCGCATAACCCGGGCGCTTGATGACGACGTTTTCAAGCCCCGGCATGGTCTTCAGAAATGCGGCTTGCACGTCCACCGGCAGCGACGTCGAAACGCCATTGGGGTAAATCGTGTCGTCGTCCAGGCCTTCAGGCTCGAGGAAAATCTGGTGCGATGATCGGTCAGCGAACCGCACCACCTTGTCCTCGATCGAGGGGCAGTAGCGTGGTCCGACGCTGGCGATTTGCCCCGAATACATCGGTGAGCGGGCCAGATTGGCGCGAATGATGTCGTGCGTGGCAGCCGTTGTCCGGGTGATCCCGCAGGCGATCTGAGAGGTCGTAATGCGGTCGGTCAGAAATGAGAACGGTATCGGCTCCGCGTCGGCGTGCTGCATCTCAAGGCCAGCCCAATCGATCGTTCGGCCGTCGAGGCGGGCGGGCGTGCCGGTCTTTAGGCGCCCCATCGCGAGACCGAGTGCATAGAGCCTGTCCGACAAGCGCAGCGCCGGCGCTTCTCCGGCCCGGCCAGCGCGAATTTGCTGATCGCCCATGTGGATCAGGCCGTTCAAAAACGTGCCCGTTGTCAGCACCACGGCCCCGGCGCGCAGCGACACGCCTGTTCCGGTGACAATACCAACGACGCGTCCGTCCTCGACGATCAGGTCTTCGACGCCGCCTTCGACGACGGTCAGATTGGCGATCGAGGCGATCTCAGCCCGCATGGCCTGGCGGTACAACTTGCGATCCGCCTGCGTGCGCGGACCGTGGACGGCTGGCCCCTTTGACCGGTTGAGTAGCCGAAACTGGATGCCGGCCACGTCGGCCACCCGGCCCATGAGGCCGTCGAGAGCATCGATTTCGCGAACCAGGTGGCCCTTGCCGAGGCCGCCTATCGCCGGATTGCACGACATTTCGCCGATAGTGGCCGCCGAATGCGTGACGAGGGCTGTCACAGCGCCCATCCGTGC
>JAIEPV010000060.1 GCA_019748215.1 Hyphomicrobium sp. | reverse complement strand
GTCGTGATCACTTCGGTGACAATGCGCCGAGAAACTTCGCGGCGCTGGCTCGAACGTCAGTGCGCGCCGTGTCGCTCATTTTATCCCACGTTGCAAACACCTGCCCAAGACGCGGATTTTTGCCGAGCTTGGCCCGGTTGCGAACGAGGAAATCCCAGTACAGCGCATTAAACGGGCAGGCATCGTCACCCGTTCGTTTTTTTACGTCATAGCGGCAGGAACCGCAGTAGTCCGACATCTTGTTGATGTAATTGCCGCTCGCCGCGTACGGTTTTGAACCGAGAAGACCACCGTCGGCGAACTGGCTCATGCCGAGCGTGTTTGGCAACTCCACCCACTCATAGGCATCGGCATAAACCATCAGATACCATTCGTGCACCTGGCGCGGATCGATGCCGGCGAGCATGGCGAAATTGCCGGTCACCATCAGCCGCTGGATATGATGGGCGTGAGCGTGCTCGACCGTTTGACCGATGGCTTCTTTCAGGCAGGTCATGTCGGTGTCGCCGGTCCAATAGAAATCCGGCAGCGGTCGCTTTGCTTTTAAAAAATTCTGCTCGACGTATTCCGGCATTTTCAGCCAGTAGATGCCGCGCACGTATTCGCGCCAGCCGATGATCTGGCGAATGAACCCCTCGGCAGCGTTGAGCGGCGCTTGGCCTGCGACATAGGCAGCCTCGACCTTGCGGCAAATTTCAAGCGGCGTGAGCAGACCAGCATTGAGGTAGGGCGACAACAGCGAGTGATAGAGGAAAGGCTGGCCGACCAGCATGGCGTCTTGATGATCGCCGAATTTCGCCAGACCGACTTTGATGAAATGGTCGAGTGCCACAAGCGCATCGTGCCGCGTCACCGCGAACCAGAACGGCTCCAGCGTTCCGATGTGATTGCCAAACCGGCGGGCCACCAGATGAAGCACGTCGCGCGTCGTGGCATCCGGTTTGAACTTCGACACATCCGGAATGAACAGATCGGCGGAGGCTGGCTTGCGATTGTCGTGGTCGAAGTTCCATTGCCCGCCCGCTGGCTCATCGCCATCCATCAGCAGGCCGGTCTTGCGCCGCATGTCGCGATAAAAATACTCCATGCGAAGCTGTTTGCGGCCCTTGGCCCATTCGGCAAATTCATCCAGTGACGCAATGAACCGATCATCGGCGAGAACGTCGACCGGCAAGTCGAGCTGCTCTGACCACGCGTCCATCATCTGGCGGACACGCCATTCTCCGCCTTCCGTGACGACGACGCGCGACGGCTTCAGCCGCTTGACGGCCCGCTGCAATTCACCAGTAAAACTGCCGGTGTTCTTGGCGTCATCGAGTTTGACGTAGGTGACGTTCCAACCAGCGTCCGCAAGCTCAGCTGCGAAGTGGCGCATGGCGGAGAGGATGAAGGCGATCTTTTTCTTGTGGTGGCGAACGTAGGTCGTCTCGTCGGCGACCTCGACCATCAGCACGGTGTCTTGAGCCTTGTCGGCATGGCGCAAGCTGGCCAGATTGGAAGACAGCTGATCGCCGAGAACCAAAACGAGGGTCCGCGTTGCATGCGCCATGGAATATTGCCCTGCGAAATTGAAAACAATCGCGGCCGCCCGCTTCCCGATATTACGCAGGAGCGGCGATCGCAGATGAAAATGAGCCTGCTGGAGCGTTTCGTTGGCCGCTACTCGGGGACACGCCCTGCGGTCAGCCACGCAATGGTACCGCCTCTCAGGCTTGAACTGAGGACCTCCGGTTCCACAAACCGGCGCTCTAACCAACTGAGCTAAGGCGGCATATCCGCAAGTGCTGCCGAATGCGGCGCACCGCGTCGCCCCTTAAAACGACCGAAGGCCCCTGCCCGTCAAGTAAAAAGCGGGTCGCGAGCGGCGCCGCAACGACGCGTGCAGCATTGACATCAATCCGGGCGGTCAATCCACAGTGTTTGCGATCAGCCGACGGCGGCTGCGGCGCTTGTCTGATGTGTAAAACTGCCAAGCGCATTTTCCAGTGAAATCGACCACGGTACGTCGACGGAAAATGCGACAATGCAAGAAAATAGCCCGCCGATCTGATGACATCGGATTGCGCAGTGCGCTAGACGATACGAGCGCCGCGGAGTAACACCGTTGAAAGTCTGGCGATTTTACACATGACGGCAACGGCTCATAAGGCACTGACCGGCCCCTCCGCCACCACACACGACGGTGGTTCCAGTGAATTGGCGAGCGTTGCGGCCGTCGTGAAGGGCGAAGTCAAGCCGTCGTTCGTCATTGATCTTGAAAGCGCATCGATCGTTGCCGCCAACAGTGCCGCGCGCGAGGGCTTCGATATTGTCGGAGATGCGTCGCTGCCGCTGCCGCTCGACAGCGCCATGCCGGCATTGGTGCGGCTGAGAGACTTCGCGGCCGAAATCCAGCAAGCTGAAAGCCGCGTGACACTGGTCTTCTGGTCGGACGGGCGAACGCTGAACGTGCCCTGTGATATCCGCTGCCTCGATATCGCGCCGAAGCCGCGCTTGATCCTCGTGCAGCCCGAACTGCCGACCGCGAGCGATGCGAACGCGCATGTGGCCTTCGCCGACACCGCCGCAGCGCCCAACATTCCCGCCGTCGGCTTCAGCACAGATCCGTCGACCACGCGCGATGACACGGAAACCTTGAAGAAAATTGCACGGCAAATTCGCAACGGCCTGTTTGTCGCGACGCCTTTCGAAACGGTATGCGAAGTGCCGACGGGCGATGTCGCTATCGTAGCCGATCGGGCCGCGTTGGCGTCGCGCGACAGTGACGCTTACCGGCTCAACGATTTCCCGCTGAAGCCTGAAAATTTGGCGCGCCTGGCGCACGAACTCAAGACGCCGTTGACGGCCATCGCATCAGCCGCCGAAATCATGCGCGACGAGCGGCTCGGCGCGATGGGGAACGCGCGCTATCTCGGCTACGCAGCCGACGTGCACGAGAGCGCTCTGCATGCGCTGGCGGTCATTGCTAAAATGCTCGGCCGCGATGGCGACCGCGATTACGAAGATAATCGCGTCGGGCTGATCGATCTCAATGGCCTGGTCACCCGCACCGTCTCGACCTTGCAACCGATCGCGGCAGACCGGCGCGTCACGTTGGCATTCAACGCGGAAAGCGCCAGCCCGATGATCAAGGCGAGTGCCACCGCCCTTCGCCAAATCCTTATCAATCTCGTCACCAACGCGCTGAAGTTCACGCCGGCCGGCGGCGATGTCCGTGTGGTCACGGGTTATCGTTCCAGCGGCGCGCCGTTCCTCGTGGTGCGCGATACGGGGATCGGCATCGATGCGGAGACGTCGGCCAACGTCTTGACGCTCGCACCAGCGGAGCAAACCGACTTCACGTCCCCGCGGCCCGGCGGCGGTTTTGGCATAGGGTTGCCGCTGGCCGTACGGCTGGTGCGCGAGCTGGGCGGCGATATTGAAATCGACGCGGCGCCCGGCAAAGGCACGACGGTTCTGATCTCGTTCGCACGTTGACCTGCTCGCTCGTCGCCGGGCTCGGATCGGCCTGACATCACCAGTCGCACCCAGTTGAAAATTATAAAAATTCTAAGCTTCACGTCACGCTGCGGAAGCGGTTGACCTGAACCGTTCGAGCGGGTTACGAGCCATCTAGGGCTTTTATCGAAGCCCCGTGTCGAACTCACACCACGTGGACCGACGCCCACCGATACCGAGGCCTTGAACCTCGATTATTGGAGACGCCATGCGATTTGATCTTTGTGCGCGCCCCCGCGCGCTTGCTTCCTGTCTTTCAGCCCTCAGCTTCGCCGCCATGACCCTGTCACCGGCCATCGGCCATGCCGCCGGTCAGGTGAACATCTATTCCTACCGCGAACCCAAGCTGATCGAACCTCTGCTGACGGCTTTCACTGCAAAAACCGGGATCACGACCAACGTCGTGTTCGCGAGCAGCGGCTTGGTCGAGCGCTTGACGGCGGAAGGCAAAAACAGTCCCGCCGATGTTTTGCTGACGAACGAGTTCGGCTTGCTCGTGCAAGCCGCCAACGCCGGCGTCACGGCCCCGATGACGTCGGAGGTTATAACTAAAGCTGTCCCGGCAGAATTGCGCGATCCCGGCGGGCACTGGATCGGGCTGACGCGCCGGGCGCGCGTAATTTATGCCTCGAAAGATCGCGTCAAGCAAACCAAGATCACGTACGAAGAATTGGCCGATCCGAAATGGCGCGGCAAGATTTGTGTTCGCTCAGGCCAGCACACCTACAATATCGCGTTGATCGCATCGATGATCGCGCATCACGGCGAACAAAAAGCTGAAGCTTGGTTGACCGGGTTCAAAGCCAATCTGGCGCGCAAGCCCGCGGGCGGCGATCGCGAGCAAGTGCGCGACGTACAAGCCGGACTGTGCGATCTGGCCATCGGCAACACCTATTACATGGCCGCCATGCTGAAATCGCCCGAGCAGAAAGCCTGGGCCGATGCGGTGACGATGCTATTTCCGAACGCCGATGATCGCGGCACGCATGTCAACATTACCGGCATGTCGCTGATTGCCAACGCGCCGCACAAGGACAACGCCACGGCCCTGATGGAATTCCTCGTCTCCGACCAGGCGCAAAGTTTGTACGCCGACGCGAACGGAGAATACCCCGTTGTCGCCAGCGTGCCGATCTCGCCGCTGGTTGCGTCCTGGGGATCATTGAAGCCCGATGCCCTACCGTTGGCGAAGATCGGCGAGTTGCGCAAGAAGGCGTCCGAAATGGTCGACCGCGTGCGCTTCGACCAAGGTCCTAATTCCTGAATTTCGCGCGGCCCAGCGCTCGATCGACGGCGCTTGGGCAAAGCCTCTCTTTTTGCGAAAGGTTCGCCATGACTGCTTCTCAATTCGATCCGCTCAAGCTGCCGGCCAAGTCATCGGCGAAAGTGTTGCCATTGCCGGCCCGCGCTCCCGAGCGCCTCGTCGGCATCGGTTTTCGCTGCTGGCTCGGAGGCCTTTCCACTGGCGATATCCGCTGCTGGGAAGAGGCATGGAACACATTTTCCAGCACGCTTGGACCCGAACACGCCAAAGCCTTACTGATGAATCTCTCGACATTCGTGCGAGCGGTCAAAGCCAATGCCGATCGCGACATCGAGATCGCAGCGTCAGGATGTGCAGGATTTTGCCGCGATGAATGCCTAGCCATTTCGATCATTGCCGCCAGCCAGCACGACGTGCGGCCAGCGCTGACCGCATCGGCGGTGGCTCTCATCGGCTCTGACGACATCGGTGATACGATCAACGGCGCCCAATCTTTGGCGGTCGGTTTGACGCACGCTAAACAAATCCTATGCCGCGACTCGATTTGCCCCGCGACATGCGCGTTGCGGGCGCTGCCTCGCCGTCGCATGACGTTGAACTGAGAGGTGCGCGGCGTGTTCAGCTTCCAGCTGATGCGATTGATCAAGCGCACCGTGGGGCTCGACGCGCGATGACCACCGGCGGTGCCGCAACAGTTACTCGCGGACGTCCGGGTGAACGCCCGGACGGCTCCCATCCCGTTCGCGCGATTTGGCGAAAGTTGGCAGTTCTTTTGACGCCGGAACGGCGATGGACCGTTGCGGCGTGTGTCGCGGCGAGCGTGCTTTCACTTCCGGTGCTGGCTATTTTCTGGATCGCCGCGTTCGGAACCGAGGCCGGCGGAGTGGGAAGCGTCTGGCCGCACTTGGCATCGACGGTGTTGCCAGCGGCGCTTGCAAATACTTTGCTGCTGATGGCCGGCACCGGCGTGATGACGCTTGTTATCGGCACGGCCACCGCGTGGCTGGTCACTATGCACCGCTTTCCCGGCCGCGACATGGCCGACAGGCTGCTGGTGCTGCCGCTGGCCATGCCGACGTACATCGTCGCCTACGCCTATACCGAGTTGCTCGACTTTGCCGGACCGGTGCAAACGGCATGGCGCGTCTGGCTTAATGTCGGCAATCCTTCGCAGTATGCGTTTCCGCAAATCCGCTCCTTGGGCGGAGCGATGACGGTGATGTCGCTGGTGCTTTACCCGTACGTCTACCTCACAGCTCGCGCCAGCTTCGAACAGCAATCGGTCTGCGTGCTCGAGGTGGCGCGGACGCTCGGCCGGACAGCTGGGCAGACGTTGTGGGCCGTGGCCCTGCCGCTCGCTCGCCCGGCGCTGGCCGCAGGCGTGGTTCTCGTGGCGATGGAAACCTTGAACGATCTAGGCGCCGTGCAATATCTCGGCGTCGAGACACTTTCGGCCAGCATCTACGCGACGTGGCTGCAGCGCGCCAGTCTACCGGGTGCTGCTCAAATTTCGCTGGTGATGCTGGCCTTGATCGTGGCGCTGTTGTTGACTGAAAAAGCCATGCGCGGAAGCGGCGGGTTTGCAGCGACGACGGGACGCTACCGCGCCATCCCATTTGAAACGCTTGAAGGCGGGCGCGCAGTCATGGCGCTGCTCGTCGTGCTGCTGCCGAGCCTGCTTGGTTTTTTTGTGCCGTTTGCCCTGCTCGCGACGCAGGCTTTTGCCCATCTCGCGACGGTTGATATCGGCGCATTCCTGCGCGCAGCCCGCAATAGCCTCCTGCTGGCAGGCGTCGTCAGTTTGACGGCCATTTCGTTTGCGGTGATTTTTGCCTATGCCGTTCGCTTCAGTGACAGCCGCGCCGCGCGAACGTCGAGCGCCGCAGCTTCGCTCGGCTATGCCATGCCGGGCACCGTGCTTGCCATCGGTCTTATCAGCTCACTCGGCGCTTTCGACAATGGGCTGGACGCGTGGATGCGCGCGACCTTTTCGATGTCGACCGGACTATTGCTCTCGGGATCGTTGTTCGCGGTTGTGTTCGCGCTCGTCGTCCGTTTTCTCGCTGTAGCGCTTGGTTCGGTCGAGACGGGATTGCAGCGCATTTCGCCAAATCTCGATGCCGCAGCGCGAACGCTCGGCGCCGGCGGCATGACGACATTGATGCGCATTCACTTGCCGATACTCGCGCCGGCGCTTGGAGCCGCAGCTCTACTCGTCTTTGTCGACACAATGAAGGAACTGCCGGCGACGCTGCTGCTGCGCCCGTTCAACTTCGAGACGCTGGCAACGCACGTCTACGGTCTGACGGCGGCCGAGCAGTTCCATGAGGCGGCCCTCGGCGCCGTCGCCATCGTCGTTATCGGCCTCATCCCGGTGATGTGGTTGCATCGGGCGGTGTCTGAGGGGCGTGCGGGATCGCGGACATAACGCCAGCAGTGTAAAAAGCCCCCCGCCGCGCTCAGCACGCGATGCCGGTTACCAACTCCGGCGTTCGCCGTTGTCGATATGGAACAGCCCGCCGCCGTAGTGCTTCAAGCCGCCGACGCTGCCGCTGCTCTTCAGAAACGCGTAAACCGCGCCAGCATTGCCCCGGACGCGGAAATCGGCGGCGTCGCCAGTCAAATGTTTGGATTTTTTGGCGCCGCCGACGGCGCGATTGTGCCCCTTCGCCCGGCACGTGGAATTCACCGTCAGCGGACCGAAGTTCGCCGCGACCTGATACAGCACGGCTTTGATGCCGCTATCCAAGCACCCGGACGAGGCGACCCAGCGAACGCTGCCGCCGGTCAAACTCTTGGCCGGCGCCGGCTCGCTGTAATACGTGTTGCCCAGCGCCGCGACGCGAACGCCCCGGCTCTTTCGTTTTTTGGTTTCCGTCGCCTCGGCATAGCCACCGAGCTTTTTGCGATTGGCAGCTGACTTTGACTTGCCCGATGCCGCATAGCGCTTCTTCGAACCATAAGCTGCAGCTTTGGATGTCCTGAGTTTCTTCGCGGCGGCTTTATCGAAATCAGCCTGTTCCCAAAACGGGACGGTCTCGGCGTGAGCTAGCGTGCTGACGCTTGCCACCGCGAGCAGCGAGGCCACCGCTGCAAAGGCAGCCATTGCGATGCAGCGCGCAACGCCCATCCCTGTCTTGGACCGTGTCATCATTTCCGCTTCCCCTGTGTCTGGGCCTTCGCGCATTCGGCGCGAACGTGGCCCAACCCGTCCATCATGATTAACGAATTATTTCTGACAGGGCGGGTACACGGCAGAAGACGGCAAGACGAGACTCAATGTTCAAACATGGTTAATATGTAAGTCGTGTGCATTAAAGCGGCGCTGCGAGATCAGCCCGTATGTTTATATTTACTTTGCTTGAAGTCGATCCGACGGATGAGCCAGTAAACGGCAATGTATTCGCATGTTATCCACAGGATGATCATGCACGAAGTGCGGCGGGCAGTCGCAAGACTTACTCGTCTCCGCGACGTCTGACGAGGCTGCCGGCAAGATTTCGCGATCGAGCTGACAACGGCCGTCAAAGGCCGGGGAGTGCTGCGTCGATCGCATCGGCGGCGCGCCCGCGCTCGGTTATGGAAAGATGAAGCGCCGTTTTGGTTCGCCGCCACAGCACGTCTTCGGCCGTCATGGCCCACTCGTGCGCCTTCAGATATTCAACCTCGCGCGTGCTCAGACCGGCGCCAAAATCGGTGCCGAGGTCAGCGGGCGCGCGGGCGCCATCCAGGATCATGTCGGCGCGCGTGCCGTAGCGGCGTGCGAGGCGATGTAGCGATATCCTGTCGAAGCCGGTGTGCCGCGCAGAGAATGCCTCGAACCAAGCCGCAAAATTCTCGGCCGGATGACCGTTGCCACCGACATCGCCGCCGGGCAGCACGGCCGTAGCCGTGGCGCACGGTGGCATCGCCGGGAACGTCGGCTTCAACAGATCGACCGCCTGCTCGGCGAGGCGGCGATAGGTCGTGATCTTGCCGCCGATGACATGCACGACGGGCGCGCCACCGGCCATATCGCATTCCAACCGATAGTCGCGGCTAACGGCCGACGCCCGTTCGCTGCCGTCATCGTCAAGCGGGCGAACGCCGGAAAACTGCCAGACGATGTCGCGGCGCGTCAGGGATGTGCGAAGAAATCGATTGGCGATGGCCAGCAAGTAGTCGATTTCGGCGGGCGATATGGTTGCGTCGCGCGGATCGCCGGAATAGCTCTCGTCCGTCGTGCCGATCAGAGTGAACGCCTGCTCGAACGGCAGCGCAAAAATCACGCGGCCGTCGGGATGCTGTAGGATCAGCGCATCATCTGCTCCAGCAATACGCGGCACGACAATATGGCTACCTTTGACCATGCGAATCGCAGGCGGTGGCGCGTTGCGGGCACCAAGTGTCAAACCGGCGATACGCCCGACCCATGGCCCGCCAGAATTGACAACCGCTTTGGCGGTGACGTGGCGCTCGCTCGCGCCCGTGCCGAGTGTCACGCGCCAAACGCTGGCCTCGACCCGCATCGCCGTGACAGGCGTGCGCGTCAAAACCGTCGCGCCGGCCATTCGCGCAGCCATTGCGTTGAGAACAACAAGGCGCGCGTCATCGACCCAGCAGTCCCAATAGCTAAATCCGTCGGTCAACTCTGGCGACAAAGCTTTACCTGCTGGATCGGTGGCGAGATCGATACCGCGGGACTCCGGCAAAGACGGCCGCGCCGCGAGGTGATCGTACAGAAACAAGCCGGCGCGCAGCGTCAGTTTGGAGCGCATCCCGTCGACGTGCGGCAAGACAAACCGCATCGGCCAGATGATATGCGGGGCTTTGGACAGCAAAACTTCGCGCTCGGCGAGCGCTTCGCGAACCAGTCGAAACGCCCACTGCTCCAGATAGCGCAAGCCGCCGTGAATCAGTTTCGAACTTGATGACGATGTGGCGCCGGCCAAATCACCCGCTTCAGCGAGCATGACCCTCAAGCCGCGCGTCGCTGCATCGGCCGCGATACCAGCGCCGTTGATGCCGCCGCCAATGACAAGGACATCGACCATGGCGGGCATGCTGTTTGGAGATGGGATCGTTGTCATGTGGCGGCACGCGCAGCGCGGTGATGATGGAGCAGAGCAACCACGACGCCCACGGTCACGGCCATCGGCAGGGCAAACACAACGCTGGCTGCGGGCTTGAGGCCGCCCCAACCGGCCAATGTGCTGGCATGGCGATGAAGCGCAGCGCGCACCAACTGCCGTGCCTCATCCGTTTGGGCGGCGGCCAGAGCGTCGCGCAACAGTTCAAACTTGCGGACGGCGTTTGGCGCCGCGTTCGACAGCAGCCCGGTCCACTCATACATCTCGACCGGAAAGGCCCGCACACCAATGATATAAGCGGCCGTGATGCCGGTGCCTACGAGCATTGCCGATATGGCACCGGCCGCCGTCATCCGCCGCCAATACAGCCCAAGGACGAGCGCCGGGAACAGTCCGGCCGCGATCAAAGCCAAGCCCTCTGAAACCAGCGAAGGGATTTCAATATGGCCGATGACGGCAAGACCTGACGCGGCCAACAACAGGACGACGGCGATGGTCACGCCGCGAACGTCGATCTGCGGGCCGCGCTGCAACGCGTCTTGAGCCATCGCCGGATCTCCACCGGCAGCAGCACGCAAGGTATCCCCTGACAAGTCGCCACCGCGAGCTTCGCTTCCGGCCGCAAGATAGCCAGACAAGATGGCGTTGCCGGAAGCCAGCGCGGCCAACAGACCAGCGGCCCAGAACGTTAAGGTCGCCCACGCCGGCAAACCGATGACCAACGGCGCGGCGACAACAAAGCTATCGCTCGTGAAAGCGATATCCTGCATGCGCAGAAACCCGCGCTGGCCCGATGCCTTGGCGCACGCAGCCATGATGTCTGCGGCGACGGTTGCCGCCGACGCTTGCGGCGGGGCTGGTCCGCAAATCTCGACCCAACCGAAAGATCGCGCTTGAAGAAGCGCATCGGGCACCAGCGCGTTCTCAATACCCTTGGCGATGATTTCAGCGACGCCGAGCCGGGCGAAGACGGCAAACGCCGCCAGCCCCATCAAGAAGACCGCGACCAGAGATGTCGCATACGACGCACGACGCGCCGCATCGCCGGGAAGCACGACGGCTTGCGAGGCATGTCGGCCAAGAAGGTGCGGAAGCACGGCCGAACCGAGCGCCAGCGCCATCACGAATCCGGCGAAATTGATCGCCGACAATTGCAGAAATGGCGACGACATCGGCCGCAGCGATTTCACATCAGAAAGTTTGTCGATGACGAGCTTTTGTTCCATGGCAGCCAGATCGCCGATCGCCTGACCGTAAGACAATAACGGGATCGGCCAACTGCCATGGCGCAATGCCAGTTCAATCAAGATGACGGCAAAGCCTCCAAGCAGCGCCACGTAGACAAAGCCAGTGCGGTGCGACCCGCTGATGATCGTCGTCAGCAGCCACGCAGCTGCGACGGCGACCGTGGACATGGCAACCGCTGACGCATAGTCGGTGACTATCAAGCCCTGGAGCACCAAGGCGCCGCCCCGAATGTCAGCCGCCAAAAGCAGGATCGATGCCAATCCGGCGACGGCGAGCGCGGTCCGGCGTGGCCACACGCCGCCATAGCGCACCGTGAAAAACCCGCCGATCGAGCGTACCGGATAGAGAACGAAACGCGGCGCCACCAAAATAGCCATCAACGCCAGCCCGGCGGTCAAGCCAAGCGGGAGAGCCAGACCGTCGTACCCAAGCGTTGCGATGGCGCCGGTAAAGCCGAGAACGCCGGCTGTGCCAATCGCTTCACCAGCGAACGCGAGCGGCTCGCGAGGCCCGCTCTCTGTCGCGACTCCACGAGCACGAATTGCGAAGATGATCGACAGTGCCGCGAGTGCGCCGAGCAATCCCTGCGCCGTCAGCCACAATCCCAATGGAAATCCGGCGATGGTCACGGCATTGAGTGTCAAAGCGGTCAGCGGAACAACAAGTGTCAGCACGACCCATGCCGAGAGCGTAACGACGAGCAAGCGCATGGTCGGTCGCGAAGCGCCGGACACGAAATCGCGCGCGGCCGATCGGCCGACATACGATTGCTGTCTGTCGCTACCCGTCATAAACGCAATCCTTACGTCGACATAGCCGCCGCATCAAAGCAGACTAAACGGCAGATAGGTTTTCCGGCCGCGTGCCGGATGATCGGCGCGACCGCATCGCGCCACCGGTCCTGCCAGGGCCCAACAAGGCGAGGCCAAGACGTGGCGCGACCAACAGTTACCATGGCCCTGTTATGGCCTGGGTTGTGGCGCGAGATCGCGTTGCGATCAAGGCAATGATTGACTGTATCCGCACCGTCGTTCACCGTCCGCCGCCATTGGCGAACCGCGCAAGGCGAGGGCGCGTCAAGGGCGGGGGCACTACCAACCATGACGAAACCATTCCGACACGGCGAAGCGCGCGCCACATCTGAACCGATGACACGCGAAGAACGCAAAGTCATCATTGCGTCGTCAGCCGGCACAGTCTTTGAGTGGTACGATTTTTACTTGTACGGCGCGCTGGCGACGACAGTCATCGGGCCGCAATTCTTCAGCGCTTATCCCGACTCGACGCAAGCGATCTTCGCGCTACTGGCATTTGCGGCTGGTTTCATCGTGCGTCCCTTTGGAGCCTTGGTGTTTGGTCGGCTTGGCGATCTCGTCGGCCGCAAATACACTTTTCTCGTCACCATTATGATTATGGGCCTCTCGACATTCCTCGTCGGGTTATTGCCGAATTACGATACCATTGGCGCAGCGGCGCCGGTCCTGCTCATTCTTCTGCGTATGGCGCAGGGCTTGGCGCTCGGCGGAGAATACGGTGGCGCCGCGACGTATGTCGCCGAGCATGCACCGTGCAATCAGCGCGGATATTTCACGAGCTGGATTCAGACGACGGCGACGCTCGGCCTGCTGCTGTCGCTCATCGTCATCATGTTCACGCAGATCTTCGTCAACGCCAACTATCCACCTGTTGTATTGCCTTCCGGCGCGACGATCGACGCATTCAAGGCCTGGGGCTGGCGCATCCCGTTCCTCGGCTCGATCGTGCTGCTGGCGATCTCCCTCTACATTCGATTGCAGATGAGCGAGAGCCCGGCGTTCCAAAAAATGAAGGACGAAGGAAGTGGTTCGAAGGCGCCGCTGCGCGAAGCGTTCGGAACCTGGTCGAATGCGAAAATTGGCCTCATCGCGCTGTTCGGGCTGACGGCCGGTCAAGGCGTTGTCTGGTACACCGGACAATTTTATGCGCTGTTCTTCCTGCAAAAGATTTTGAAAGTGGAAGAGTTCACCGCCAACGTGCTAATCGCCTGGGCGCTGATCATCGGCACTGGCTTTTTCGTCGTCTTTGGACGGCTGTCGGACCGCATCGGCCGCAAGCCGGTGATTTTGGCCGGATGCCTGATTGCAGCACTCACCTACATTCCCATTTTCACGATGTTGACCAAGGCGGCCAGTCCGGCGCTCTACAGGGCGCAGAACGCTGCTGTTGTGACGGTAACGACTGACCCGGCAGAATGTTCGTTTCAATTCAACCCGACAGGCAAATCGACATTCACGTCAGGCTGCGATGTGGCGAAGGAATTGCTCGCGAAATCCGCCGTGCACTATACGACGATCCCTGCGGCGCCTGGAACTCCGGCGACGGTCACGATCAATGGCGGCGCGCCGATCGCCGTCGGCGACGCAAATTTTGCCGCAGCAACGGGCGCGGCGTTGGTCGCTGCTGGTTATCCAAGCGCGGGTAATGCCGAGGTCGTCAAAATCGCCATCGAGCCGCAAGCGGGATTGGCCAATCTGGCGAAGCTGCTGGACATCTGGAGTTTGCAAAAACTCTCGGTTATCGCGCTACTTTCGATCCTGGTCATCTACGTGACCATGGTCTACGGGCCGATCGCGGCGGCGCTTGTCGAACTATTTCCGACTCGCATCCGTTATTCCGGTATGTCGCTTCCCTATCACATCGGTAACGGCTGGTTTGGCGGCCTGCTGCCGGCCACATCGTTTGCGATGGTGGCGCAATCGGGCGACATCTATTTTGGGCTGTGGTATCCGATCGCGATTGCGATGATGACGGCGGTGGTTGGCGTGCTGTTGGTGCCCGAAACCTACAAGCGCGATCTACATGGCAGCGACGGGCAATAGTCGGCACAGCCTTGAGATCGCGGCTCGTGCGCTCCTCGGCTATCCCCCGGCCGCGACGTCCACCCGAGCGCGCCCTAAAAATCGAGAGGGGCGGCACCGTGAGCGCCACCCCTATCTTTACGTCCCTAGACTTGGACCGTCTTTTTAATTCTTCAAAGCGACGTCCCGGCCCGGGGTTCGTCAGCGGGCGCAACATGGCGCAAGCGCCGTTATGCGTCAAGTGACCGCAGATAAAAATTACCAGCCCGGAAACGACCGCGTGAACGGGTCGCCGATGTGCAAAAACCGCCGAAAACTATTGGTGTTTATGAGCGCTGTGATCGTCGCTGCCTGTTTCCGCGCCACCGCCGGTTGGCTGAGCGGCCATGCCGTGCGGTCCGGTGGCGCCCACTGGCTCAACAGTCGCCTCGACATCGATTGGCCCAGCTTTCTCAAAAACCAGCGTCAGCTTGACCAAATCGCCCTCCTTCAACGGCTGCTTCAAATCGAACAGCATGACGTGATCGCCGCCTGGCTTTAGGACCTTCGACTGACCGGGACCAACGTCGAGCGCATCGAGACGCCGCATCTTCATAACGTCGCCGTCCATAATGTGCGTGTGGATCTCGACCCGGCCCGCCACGGGCGATTGAAGCGATATCAGCCGGTCGGCCGTGCCGTCCGCTATTTTGATCTCGAGGTAGGCACCTCCGACGGTTGCACCGCCGGGCGTGGCTCGTGCCCACGGGTGGGCGACCGTTACGCCTTTGCTGGTCGATTCATGGGACCAAGCGGGCAAAGCCGCGCCAGTACAGGCGATAACTGCGGCGAAGAACGATAAATGGCGCATCGCGTGCTCCTGGGTTTCAAAGTATCTGCCCGATGTAGGCAGGACGATCACTGGTCTTGGGTGCTGCGGGAAACGTTAATGACGCTTCGGGCTTAACGCTTCTCGCGACCTGGATGTGATAAAATGGCAGAGGACGTGCCATGGACGAACAGGGTCTTACAGACTTGAAGGGCATGGCGACAAGACGACAAAGTGGTGGCGTCAGTGGCTTCAACAAAACGAATTGTACTGATCGTTGGCGGCGGCATCGCGGCCTATAAAAGTCTGGATCTGATCCGGCGCCTGCGCGAGCGCGGCTATGGCGTAAGAGTCATCATGACCCGGGCCGCGCAGGAATTCATCACGCCGCTGTCGGTCGCCGCCTTGTCCAACGAGCGTGTGTTCACCGAGTTGTTCGATCTCGACGATGAACGGGAAATCGGCCACATCCGGTTGGCCCGGGATACCGACCTGATCATTGTGGCGCCGGCGACCGCCGATCTCATTGCCAAAATGGCGACCGGCCAGGCCAATGATTTGGCGACGGCGGTGCTATTGGCGACGGACAAACCGATTGTCGTCGCACCCGCCATGAACCCGCGCATGTGGCTGCATCCGGCGACGCGCCGCAACGTCGCGCAGATCGCTAGCGACGGCGCCACGCTGGTTGGTCCCGGCATCGGCGAAATGGCCGAGCGCGGCGAGGCCGGCCCAGGACGGCTGGCAGAGACCGACGAGCTGATTGCAGCCATCGAGCAGCGGCTCGCATCAGCCGGCGATTGTTCAGGCACCACTCATGGAAAGCCACTCACCGGCCGGCACGTGCTTGTCACCAGCGGGCCGACGCACGAGCCCGTCGATCCGGTGCGCTATATCGCCAACCGGTCTTCGGGCAAACAGGGCCACGAAATTGCCGCCGCGGCCCAGCGCCTCGGAGCGCGCGTAACGCTGATCACCGGGCCAGTCGCGATCGAGCCACCAGCAGGCGTGAATATCGTCAGGGTCGTCACGGCTGACGACATGCTGAACGCAGTTCATGCGGCGTTGCCAGCCGACATCGCCGTCTTTGCCGCAGCGGTGGCTGACTGGCGGATGGCAAAACTCGCCGCCGGCAAAATTAAGAAATTGTCGAGTGGCGAGCCGCCAACGATCAAGCTTGCCGAAAATCAGGATATTTTGAAATCGATCGGAAAATTGACGGCGGGGCGCCCTCAACTGGTCATCGGGTTTGCTGCCGAAACCGACAATCTCATCGCCAATGCCCAAAAGAAACTGAAGTCCAAGAGCGCAGACTGGATCGTCGCCAACGATGTTTCGGCGCTCACGGGTGTGATGGGCGGCGACAGCAACACCGTGCACATCGTGTCTCGCAACGACATTGCGAGCTGGCCGCGCATGAGCAAAGCCGAGGTCGCCGAAAAGCTGATGCACAACGCAGCAGCCGCAATCGCCGCAGTTTCCAACACTCGGCAGACCGCCGCCGAATGAAAAAATCAGCTCGGCGAAAATCGACGGCAGCAAAACCACTCACCGTGGCAGTCGTCCAGCTGCCGCATGCCAAAGGCTTGCCGTTCCCCGCCTACCAAACCGACGATGCGGCCGGAATGGACTTGATCGCCGCGCTGGCGGACGGCCGCGATATCATTCTGCGAGCCGGCGAACACGCCATCATACCGACGGGTCTGGCGATGGCGCTACCGCCTGGGACCGAGGCGCAAGTTCGACCGCGATCGGGGCTCGCGGCCAAGTCCGGCGTCACCGTCTTGAATAGCCCAGGCACCATCGATGCCGACTACCGCGGTGAGATCTCGGTCATTCTGATCAATCTCGGCAAGGCGCCCTTTACCGTTCGACGTGGCGAGCGCATCGCGCAAATGATCTTGGCGCCGGTCACCCGTGCCCGGCTTGTGGCCGCCGTCACGCTCGATGAAACCGCACGCGGCGCCGGCGGCTTCGGCTCGACAGGTGTTGCAGCCGCCCAACCAGGGGCCAAGCGCACGCGCAAAAAAAGCAAACCAGTTGCGCGGACTGGCTTGCCGAAGAAATTACGATCCAAGAAAACCATAAGTCGCACCAGCGCTTAACTATTTCGATCATTTGAACGAGGACAACAAGTGTCGGCCCCGATCCGCTAAGTCCTTGAGCCGCGCGGGCTAAACTGCGACAACCGGCGCCATGACGGCAGCTCCGCGCGACGGCGGATGACAGTTCAGAATTTGGCAAGACGGGACAGACCATGACGATGACCGAAATCAAGACTCTCGCCGCAACCAAATCCTGGGGCCGAGGCCGCGTGTACGAAAATATTGCCGAAACCATCGGCCATACGCCGCTCGTCAAACTATCGAACGTGAAAGCCAAAGCCGGTCTCAACGCCGATATCCTTCTCAAGCTCGAGTTCTTCAATCCGCTGTCTTCGGTCAAGGATCGCATCGGCGTTTCGATGATTGATGTGCTCGAATCCGAGGGGCGGATTACGCCGGGTAAAACCGTGCTGATCGAGCCGACCTCCGGCAATACCGGCGTTGGCTTGGCGTTTGTTGCGGCGGCGCGCGGCTATCGTTTGATCCTTGTCATGCCCGAGACGATGTCGATCGAGCGGCGCAAAATTCTCACGCACCTCGGTGCCGAGCTGGAATTGACGCCGGGTGCGGGTGGCATGCCGACGGCGGTTGCGCGCGCCGAGGAACTTGCCAGAATGATGCCGGACGCCGTGATCCCCGGCCAGTTCGACAATCCCGCAAACCCGCTCGTTCATGAAAAAACGACGGCCGAGGAAATTTTGAACGACACCAAAGGAAACGTTGACGCGCTCGTCGTAGGCGTCGGCACCGGCGGCACGATCACGGGTGTCGGCCGGGTTCTCAAAGCGCGCGTGCCCGGCATCAAGATATTTGCGGTCGAGCCATCGACCAGCGCCATTCTTTCCGGCCAGCCACGTGGCCCGCACAAAATTCAAGGCATCGGCGCCGGGTTCATCCCAACTGTCTTGCAGCGCGATCTGATCGACGAAGTCATCACGGTGCCGAGCGACATGGCCTTTGAAATTTCGCGCATGGTCGCTCGCGTCGAGGGCATTCCGGGCGGCATTTCAACCGGAGCCAACGTGGCTGCCGCCATCACCGTCGCCCAAAAGCCGGAATTCGCCGGAAAAACCATCGTGACGTTTGCGCCGTCGTCGGCTGAGCGATATTTTTCGAGCGAACTGTTCATCGAGCCTGCCGCTAAATCGTAACGGCGGCCGGGCCGCTAGGGTCTGTCCGCTTTTAGCGAACTCATGGACCGGCCCTAGCTGTTTGTTTTATCGTGCTTCTTTTCGGAAAACCGGTTCCCACTTTTCCGGAAGCACTCGAGAGGCAATCGCGATGACGACACTGACCGCGGATGAGGTGCAGCGCTACAAGCGCCATCTCGTGCTGCGCGATGTCGGTGCGCAGGGTCAGCAAAAACTCAAAGGCTCTCGCGTGCTCATCGTCGGGGCCGGTGGCCTCGGTTCACCCGTTCTGATGTATCTGGCGGCGGCCGGTGTCGGCACGCTCGGCATCATCGACGATGACCGCGTTTCGATCGATAATCTACAACGCCAGATCGCGCACACGAGCGCTGCCGCTGGGATGGCCAAGGTCGAGAGCGCGGCTGTGGCGATCCGGCGTTTGAATCCGCTGGTCAACGTCGAACTCCATAACCATCGTCTGACGGCCGACAACGCGCTCGACATCATCGGACGCTACGACATCGTCGCCGACGGCTCGGATAATTTTGCAACCCGCTATCTCGTCGCCGATGCCTGTTACTTTGCGCGCAAACCGCTCGTCTACGCGGCCCTTGGATCGCTGGACGGCTATGTTTCCGTCTTCAAACCGTTTGCGGCATCGCCTGACGGAACGCCTTATCCAACGCTGCGCTGCGTGTTTCCGCAAGCGCCACCTGCCGGCCTCGTCGCCAATTGCTCGGAGGTCGGCGTACTCGGTCCCGTGGCCGGCGTCATCGGCACCTTGCAGGCCATCGAAGTCGTCAAAGAAATTCTCGGGCTCGGCGAAACACTTGCCGGCCGCCTACTGCTGTACGACGCCGCCGCAAGCC
>JAIEPV010000197.1 GCA_019748215.1 Hyphomicrobium sp. | reverse complement strand
TCCGACGGTCGATACCCGGCGGGCAAAACGATGTCGGCGATTTTGGCGCGCGCTGCCATTTTCTTGATCGGTCCCTCTGTCTTTTTCGGTGACGCGACTTTCGCCGCAGCCATCGTTCGCACCGGTTCGATCATACCCCGTGGCGTGTTCGATGGCGCCCTTTTTAACGCCCGAGCTGACGCAGCGGATGACTTGCCCACCTGCACCGTCGACAAGGCGGCTTTGAGACCGGCTTTGGCGACTGCCGCCCTTGGACCAGATTTTCTGGCAACGGCTTTCACCGCGATTTTAGCAGCCGGTTTTTTCGGGCTCGCGCTTTTATTCGCTGTGCTCGATCGCGCAGCAGCGTTGGTCGCTACTTTCTGGATAACTTTTCCGCTGGCTTTTGCCGACGCCGCTGCCTTCGCAAGGCGCGGCGCCTGAGCCCGCGATGCGGGCCGCGCCTTCGCCGCGGCGGTCTTCACGGTCGCTTTAGCCTTGCCGGCCTTGGCCGCGATTTTCTTGCTCATCGTCCGCCTCCCATGAGGCCGCGGGTGAGTGTTGAACTGCGTCTATGCCCGCCAAATCCGACACGTCAGGTGAGCGGCGGCGTCTCAACTGGTACCGACTCGATGCAAACTCCGACCGGCGGGCTGTTATCTAGGTCGTACGGGGGGCAAGTCAAGCGCGTAGGTGGGCCGTCAGTGTAGCCTAGGCTGTCCATTACGCGGTTATTTTCCAATGGGTTAATGCTCGCCCGGCGATTTTTCTGCGGGCCGAGGGACGGCGAGGTCCGGCGCCGGCTCGGACTTCCTCGCGCCCATCGGTCACCTTGCTGCAATGCGCCAATGTTCGTAACCGTCGAAATGTGGCAACCAATTAGGAAACGCAGTTGATGCAGTTCGAGGGCAGCACATCCTATGTCGCAACCGGCGATCTCAAAGTTGCCGTCAACGCCGCCGTCACACTGCAGCGGCCGCTGCTGATCAAAGGTGAACCCGGCACCGGAAAATCGGTGCTGGCCGGTGAGGTCGCCAAGGCGCTCGGTCTTGAACTCATCGAGTGGCACATCAAATCGACGACGAAAGCCCAGCAGGGCCTCTACGAATACGACGCCGTGTCGCGCCTGCGCGACGGCCAGCTCGGCGACGAGCGGGTCAAGGATATCGCCAATTACATCAAGCGCGGCAAACTGTGGGATGCCTTCACCCGCGACAGCCGCGCCGTGCTGCTGATCGACGAGATCGACAAAGCCGACATCGAATTTCCCAACGACCTGCTGCAAGAGCTCGATCGCATGGAGTTCTTCGTCTACGAAACAGGCGAGACGGTCAAAGCCCGCAACCGGCCCGTCGTCATCATTACATCGAACAACGAAAAAGAGCTGCCTGACGCCTTTCTGCGCCGCTGCTTCTTTCATTTCATCAAGTTTCCCGACGCCGACACGATGCGCCAGATTGTCGATGTGCACTTTCCTGGATTGAAAGGCCGGCTGGTCAATGAAGCGCTACGCGTTTTCTATGATCTGCGCGACGTGCCCGGCATGAAGAAGAAACCGTCGACGTCCGAACTGCTCGATTGGCTCAAGCTGTTGCTGAACGACGACATCGACCCGGCGCTGTTGCGCGAAAGCGATCCGCGCAAACTCATTCCACCCCTCGCCGGCGCCTTGATCAAGAATGAGCAGGACGCGCATCTCCTTGAGCGGCTGGCGTTCATGAACCGGCGGCGACCCGATTAGCTGCCGCGCGCGGGTTTACGGCAATTGCGTCGAGCAGGCGGCGACAAAATGCCTGTCGATGAATGGCAGATGAATTCAGCCTTCAGGCTTCATTCAAGGCTTTGTGCGTATGCTCATTTCAACATCGGGACGACTCGCAGATAGTCGCGCAGTGTCCCGTCCGTAGAGCTCAAGCTGGCTGACGTGAGCCAGGCCCTAGAAGGAGGGTCCGATGTCGGAATTTTTCAGAAATGGCGCCATCATGGTGATGGGTCTCACGGTCATGGCGGCCGGCATTGCCGTGGTGTTTTACGGCTAGGTCAAATATCGTCACGTCGTCGGGCAATCACAAATTGCGGTTGCCTTGCCGTTGACGGCAAGTTGCGTCACACAGGGGACCTCTCGGGTCCCCTATTTTTTTGTGTGGTGGCGTGGCCGATCCTTCGTATTCCGACCTGTTGCGCGGCGCGCAGTCCCGCCTTGGTGATTTTTTAACGCCCGCCGTCCGGCTCGGCGTCACCGGCCTGTCGCGGTCCGGCAAGACGATCTTCATCACGGCACTGGTGCGCAATCTGACGTCTGGTGGGCGCTTGCCTTTCTTCACACCCGATGCGGAAGGGCGCATCATCCGCGCCTATCTCGAGCCCCAGCCCGACGATCGCGTGCCGCGCTTCGACTACGAGCAGCACTTGGCCGATCTCGCCGGCAATCCCCCGTGCTGGCCAAACAGCACAAGGCGCATCGCAGAATTGCGCGTCACAATCGAATATCGTTCGGGTAGCGCACTGAAACGCGCCCTCGGTCTATCGAAGCTGCATCTCGATATTGTCGATTATCCCGGCGAATGGCTGATCGATCTGCCGCTCATGACCCGGGATTACGCGACGTTCGCCAACGAAGCCGTTGGCCTCGCCAATGCACCCGATCGTGCCCGCTTCGCCAAACCATGGCTCGACTTTCTTGCCGGCACTGATCCAGCAGCAAGTGAAGACGAGCAACTGGCGTTAACCGGCGCGCGGTTGTTCACGTCCTATCTCAGAGCCGTGCGGGATGCGGGTGCACAGGTGACGCTCGCGCCTGGACGATTTCTGCTGCCGGGCGATCTCGAAGGCTCACCGCTGCTGACATTCTTTCCGATGCCGCTGACGTCGGGCTCGCACCCGCCACGCGGGTCACTCGCGGCGATGATGGTGCGGCGCTATGAGAGCTACAAGAGCGACGTCGTGCGGCCATTCTTCAACGAGCATTTCGCCCGCCTTGATCGCCAGATCGTGCTCGTCGATGTCCTTGGCGCTCTCAATCAGGGGGGAGGCGCGGTTGGCGAACTCGAACGCGCTCTCGGCAGCGTGCTGGAAGCATTCAAACCCGGCAGCAGCAGTTGGCTGTCACTGTTTGGCGTCACGCGCATCGACCGCATTCTATTCGCCGCGACCAAGGCCGATCATTTGCCGGCCTCAAATCACGATCGCCTTGGCGCACTGTTAAAGCGCGTGATTGATCGAGCCTCGCGACGCGCATCCAGCGAAGGCGCCGAAGTCGAAACACTGGCCTTGGCGGCGCTTCGGGCCACACGCGAAACAACTGTCACTGACGGCAAGGACACGCTGCCATGCCTGCGCGGCACGCCACTTGCTGGCCAGCGGATCGGCTCAACCGTATTCGATGGGGCAACGGAAGCGGCGATTTTCCCTGGCGATCTTGCAACCGACCCCGACGCGACGCTCGATGCGGCGGCTCAAGCCGCACCTGAATCATTGGCCCTCGTCAGCTTTCGCCCGCCACGATTGCCGGATGCGACACCCAATGCAACCCCCCGCGCCTTTCCCCATATCCGCCTTGACCGCGCGCTTGAATTTCTGATTTCGGATTATCTGGCATGAGTCAAGATCAGCCAACACCCCGCTCAACTCAGCCCAAACCGCCGCCTCCAAGGGCGCCGCGCGTTTTCAAGATTGACGACCCAGCCTTGAATGGCGAAGAGCCGGATGTTTTTGCAGATGCGGGCGTAGGTGCGGCGACCTCACGGCGCGGCGTCGCCTCAGGCCGGGCGCTGAACGCGCGCGATCTCAAACGCGGGATTCGCTGGGGCGGCGTGCTGCTCTCGGCGATGTCGGCGCTGGCGTCGCTTGCCGCTGGATTGTGGTTCACCCGTTTTGTTTCGGTGGCGCTTGAACGTCAGGATTGGGTCGGCTGGGTTGCCGCCGGACTGCTGGGCGTCATCGCCTTGGCTTTAGCCATCCTCCTGCTGCGCGAACTCATCGGCTTTCGCCGTATGGCCCGGCTGTCGGCGTTGCGCAAATCCGTTGTCGTTGCAGTGGCCACCAGCGATATGGCCATCGAACGCAAGGCCGTCGCCAGCTTTGCCGCACATTATCGTGGCCGGCCAGATATGGCGTGGGGCCTGGCGCGGCTCGCCGATCACGCCGGAGATGTTTTGGCGCCGGGTGATTTATTGCGCCTCGCCGATCGCGAAGTTCTGGCCCCCGTCGATGGCGATGCCCGGCGCGTGATCCTGGCGTCCGCCAAGCGCGTCGCAACCGTCACCGCGCTATCGCCGATCATGTGGATCGCAATGGGCTTCGTGCTGGTTGAAAACGTGCGCATGTTTCGAGCGCTGGCCGGTTTGTACGGCGGGCGCCCGGGCGTGCTTGGAGCGTTGCGTTTGGCCCGCCTCGTCGTTGGGCACATCATCGCAACCGGCGGCGTCGCGATGACGGATGATCTGCTCGGTCAATTTCTCGGCCAGGATGTGCTGCGGCGCCTATCGCGGCGGCTCGGTGAAGGCGCATTCAACGGCGCGCTTACGGCACGGCTTGGCGTTGCGGCCGTCGAGGTGACGCGGCCCATGCCGTTCCTCGACGCTGAGCCGTTGCGTATTCGCGAAATATTCAACGAGCTGTTCCGATCGCTGCGCGGTGGCGATCAAACAACTAAATCCGCCGATCAACGCGGCGCGCCCAGCACGTGAAACGGAACGTCGGTGCTATGCCGCGACACGCTCCGCTGCGGCCGGCACTTGGACCGAGGCTGACAGCCGCGAGCGCCAAACGTCGGCGCGCTCGGCGGTGGACGTCAGGATCGCCGGCGGAGCTAAATCTTCGATCGTTGCTAACGACCACCGCGCGAACGCGCCAGCACGCCGCGATGTGATCCAGCTCACGGGTCCCGCGAGAAGCAGCCCAAGGATTACCGGCGCCATCCACGCCAATAGGCCGAGCGACACGCTCCAGGCGATGGCTGCAACGATACTGCCGATGGCCGTGTGCCAGCGTGCGAACAACATCGCATCGGCAAACGAAAGCCGGCCATCGTTACGCTTTTGCGCCGACCATCCACTGTCGTAGCCAAGGAGGATCTGGATCGAGCCAACCGTCTGCGTCAGCATCAGGATCGGCGCGATCAGCATCGAATAAATCGTTTCATACATGACGCCGATCGTGACCCGTGCGCCGCAGACGAAGTTTCGCTGACGCGCCGCCCGCTTGATCTCAAGGATTAACCCGAGGCCTTTCGGCAGAAGCACGACAGCCAACGTCGCCAGAAAAAGTCGTAGCGCTGCGCCCGGATCGATGATCGGCCAGATGGGGAACAGGGTGCGGCTGTCCTCGAAATAGCTCGGGATCATCTGATTGCCTTGCAGCGCAAGCACGATGCCAACGACCAGCGACATGGCCCACACGGCCGAAATTAAATACGAGGCCGCTCCCATCGCCAAGTGGACGCGCCCCATCGGGGTCAGTCCGGGTTGCGAGACGATCGCAAGGTGCTGCAAGTTGCCTTGCGCCCAGCGCCGGTCGCGAACCACGACGTCGACGATGTTCGGCGGCATCCCTTCATAGGACCCATCGAGCGTCGGCAACATATGCACGCCCCAACCGGCGCGTTGCAGCAAGACGGCCTCGACGAAATCATGACTCATGATGTGGCCACCAAAAGGTTTTCGGCCAGGCAGCTCGGGAAGGCCTGCCGCGCTGGCGAACGCGGTCGTTCGGATGATCGCGTTGTGACCCCAATAGTTGCCTTGGTCGCGATGCCAGCTGGCGATGCCGGCCGCAACGGCTGGACCGTAGGTGTTGGATGCGAACTGCTGGAGCCGCTGGAGCAACGTCTCGCCTGCCACCAGTCGCGGCACCGATTGGATCAAACCGGCGTTCGGTTCATGTTGCATAGCCAGCGACAACGTCACTAACGTTGCGCCCGACATCACACTGTCGGCGTCGAGAATAATGAAATGATCGTAGCTCGCGCCGAACCGACCAACCCAGTCGGCAATGTTTCCAGCCTTGCGCGCGTGGTTGTCCAAGCGGCGGCGATAGTAGAGCGGAATGCGATCTGCGAGGTGGGTCGCAAGCGCCCGGTACGCCGCAGCTTCAACGCTGCCGGCCTCATCGCCGCGCGTATCAGACAGCACGAAAACGTTAAACTGGGCCGCTCGATCGAGCGCTGCAATTTCGGCCGTCATTGCCTCGATGGCACCGGCAATGCGCGCGGGGTCTTCATGGTAGACCGGAAACAGGATCGCAGTTCGCGCCGTCAGATCGGCGGTCAGCGGCTTTTGCTCTAAACTGTCAGGCCGATCGCCAGCGAACAGCGGCAGAAACCCGAGTGCAGCGCTCAGACTGCCCAGCGCGATCCAGCTGAACGAAATTGTTGACAGAATGAGAAATAGAAACTGCAGTGGCGTCATCACCGCGAAGGCGAGAATATTGAAAAGTTCATAGGCAAACGCCGCAGTCAGGACGGTTGCGCCGACGAAAATGGCGGCGCGCGGCACCCAGTAGCCCCGGCGCTTGGCCTGAGCAGGCGCGGCGGTGCCAATCACACCGGGCTCGGCAAAATCCTGTTCCGGCATGTCCAAAGGAGCTTCCGCCGGAAGTGAACTCCACGGTCCCGCGTCGAGCACCGGTCGCCGCAGTGGCCGCCCCGCCGATGGGCTGGCGGCCAAATTATCGTTTACGGCTTCGTCCATCGATACAGCCAGCTTTCCGATATCGTTTGCTCGTGAGCTTTGACCATCATGCGGAGTTCAACGATTTCGGCGCCGTCGGGGTTTAGATCGAACGACACGCGAATTCCTGCGATTTGCGCGTTACGCTGTACGACGATGTTCGTAACTGTGCCCGCCGTTGCAACCACTTCGGCGACAGGCAAATCACGAACATCTTCAACTGCCGTGCCTATCAAATCGATGACGAACAAAAAAGTTTCCGGCTTTTTCGCCTGCCCGACGCGCGTCTTAGCGACGCGGGCCCCCGACCACGCGACCGGGATGTGTTCTCCCCAATGCAAACGGTACGCGAAGCTATGGGCCTTACCGGCCTCCAAGTCGCGCGACGGCTTCCAATAGGCGACGATGTTGTCGTGAATTTCGTCTTGCACAGGGATTTCGATCAGCTCGACGAAGCCATCTCCCCATCCACTCTTAGGTTCAACCCAGATCGACGGCCGCTTTTCATAGCGGGCTTCGAGATCTTCGTAGGCGGCGAACGATCGATCGCGCTGCCACAGGCCGAAGCCTTTGGGGTCCTTGTCGATGAAGGCGCTCGTCTGCAGTGTCGTCGGGTTGACCAGCTGGCGCCATAGGCGCTCGCCCGATCCGTTCCAGATCGCCAATCCCTCGCTATCGTGGACGGCGGGGCGAAAGTCAGCACCCGGCCGCTGATCGGCGGGTGAATGCAGGAACATACTGGTCAGCGGCGCAATCCCCACGTGCGGCAAGGCTTTGCGCGGATAGAGCGTCATCTCGACATCCATCACCGTCGATTCACCCGGCTGGATGACAAACCGGTACGCGCCGGTGGTCGATGGACTATCGAGCAGTGCATGGACGACCACCGATGTGGCGCCCGGCGCCGGCTTCTCGATCCAGAACGTGCGGAAAAATGGAAACTCTTCGCCGCCCGCGCGCGCCGTGTTCAGGGCCAAACCACGCGCCGAAACGCCATAACCTTCTCCGCGCCCGACGGCGCGCAAATAGCTTGCGCCCTGAAAAACCACGAACTCGTCGAAATAATCCGCGCGATTGATCGGCCCGTGAATGCGGAAACCGGAGAAGCCAAACGGCGCAGCTTGCGAATTGCCGCCGATCAGTGGTCCAATGGAGAACAGGCTGCCATCGGCGACGAGTTCATTGGCCACCCCGTCAGTGACGAT
Source organism: Hyphomicrobium sp. (assembly GCA_019748215.1). GTDB lineage: Bacteria > Pseudomonadota > Alphaproteobacteria > Rhizobiales > Hyphomicrobiaceae > Hyphomicrobium_B. The sequence goes on along the minus strand of JAIEPV010000197.1, from coordinate 10,610 downwards.
CCACATCTGCACCGGCATGTCGTACAGCCAGCCCATCGGAAACGGCTGGATCTCAAAATCCAGCTTCTGCCCGCGCCATATCGCCCGCTCACCGCGAAAGCGGATGTCGCGATACTGGTCATACGATAAAGCCTTGAACGGCTCCGGCAGGTCGATCTTGGGGCGCGCGAACTCAGCCTCCGACAACGTCTTGGCGGCTGACTGAACGATGTCTTGCGTGAATTTGATGGCGAGCGGCGGCGGCGTTTCCGGCAATGGTGGCTGCGCCGCATCTTGCGCTAGCGCCAGCCCTGGGCTGAGCCCATACCGCGCCACAGCCATGACGGCAGCCCACGACAGGGCCGTTGCGAGTGCCGACCTGCGGTCGATTCCATCTTTCGACATGCCGATATTTAAGTCCCGTTGACCCCGCGCAGGATCCAGACCGAAGGGCGCGGCGATCGTCCGCTGCTCCCCGCCCGCAACCAGCGCTTCGCACTGCGATAAGTTCCGATTGTGGCAGATTTTCCACTTTGCCGGTGAGCTACTGTGACAATTTCATCCTGATGAGGATTTCTACGCCAGCCGCCGCGCCGATCGCAGGCGCCATCAACGCACATTGGTCAAGGATCGAAGCTCGGCTATAGAACTGAGGCGCGCGGCGACGTTCTGTGATCGTGGCACTGTGTTGGGGGTTCCATGGCCGGCTTACAAGAATCGACGCTCGTCGACGCCATCATGGATGTGCGCGCCCAAATTGATTTCCTCTGGCAATTCTTCGTCACCGTCCACATCGCGGTCTTTGCGCTGGTTTTCATTTATGGCGAGGCGATCGAGCGGCTGAATATCCCGGCCCGGCTTTTGACCACGATCGGGATCGCCGGCTTTGAATGGATCAACGGCAACGCACTCTGCAATGCCTACCTGCTGCTCGATTCCATGCTCGAGCAATACCGTTGGAGCTTTGGACAAGTAGAGCGTTTTCACCCGGCTTTTTACGAGCAATTTGTGCTGGCGAATTATGCAGCGCGACCAACAATGGTGCTGATGACGCATAGTGCGGCACTGCTGGTGATCGTCCTCGCCTTCCTCTCACAGCGATTTCTTCAGAACCATACAAAGGTAGATCGCAGCGCCGAGCAACTCGCCCGCGGATTCGACCCACGCGAGCGCTAGTCAATTGCAGCAGAACGTTATTTTTCTCGTTTTGCGCGTCAACGCGTCAGCCGATTACGACCTGGACCACGTGCTGTGACGACCAAGCCATCTCGTGGCTTTTGTGACACAAGGATCGCGAATTCCTTGAACAACTCGGACAAGCCCATTTCCTAGGCGAATCATATCTGCTTTACGTACTTCCCTGTGCGGTGATTCGGGGGGACCTCGTGCCGCCATCGTGAGTGTTCAGGGACGGGCAGAACGACTTTCAAGAAGACACGAGTGCCGGGCAGATCAAGCTGATGCTGCATGTCACTCATAAGTTGAAGCAGACGGGAGTAGGTCAATGAATAAGTACAGTCTTAGTGCCCTTGTGGCTGCGGGCTTGCTGGCAGGCGGTCTCACCGCTGGCAGCGCGTCGGCTGCCGATCTCGGGGGTAACTGCTGCGCCGATCTCGAAGAGCGCATTGCAGAACTCGAAGCAACGACGGCGCGCAAGGGCAACCGCAAGGTATCCCTCACCGTCTCGGGCTTTGTCGCTCAGCAGATCCTCGGCTGGGATGATGGCGAAGAAAGCAACGTGTACATCACCGATACCGGTTCGGTGTCGATTGGTTCGCACTTCAAGTTCACCGGACAGGCGACCGTTGCTCCAGGCTGGTCGGCTGGTTACGTGTTGAAGATCGAAGCCATCCAGAACGACTCGCTTCTGGTTGACCAGAACAACGATAACGGAATTGCCAACTCGGCTTCGGCCTTGGTCGGCAACAACGGATCGAGCTCGGCGCTTTCGGTTGAAAGCTCCTACTGGTTCATCAAGAGCGAAAATCTTGGTCGCTTGAGCGTTGGTAAGCAGTCGTCGGCTGTTGACAACCAAGCCATCCTTCCGGACGGTTCGGGTACGCTCGTCGTCGCTAACTACATTCAATACGAGAACAACGCCTTCTTCCTGCGTCGTACGAACGGCAATCTGTCGGGCATTCGCTTCGGCGGCATCGCGGACTGCTTGCCGCTCAACGGTGGTGGCGGTACGTCGGCTGACTGCGACGGTTATCCGAACAACAACATCCGGTACGACACACCAACGTATGCCGGCTTCTCGGGTTCGGCATCTTGGGGTGAGGACGACATCTGGGGCGTTTCTCTGCGCTACTCGGGCGAATTCAACGGCGTAAAGATGGCCGCTGCGATTGCTTATAACGAGTCTTCGGATGAAAACGGTCCGGGCGCACTTGCGAACGGTTCGGATGGCGCCTCGTTCAGTGCCGCTGCATTGCAGATCGGTGCTTACCTTGAACACGTCCCGACGGGTCTGTTCGCTTACGGAGCTTACGTCACCGAATACGACAACGACAACTTCGCTCCGGGTGAGCCAGAGGGCGACAACTTCTACATCAAGGCTGGTCTTCGCACCCGCATGAACTCACTGGGCCACACCATTTTCTACGGTGAATACGGTGAGAACAACGACAAGATGAGCACTGAGAACTTCCTTGCCGGCATCACCGACTCGAACCTTCGCCAGTATGGCCTCGGAGTGGTTCAGGAAGTTGATGCGGCGGCAATGTCGGTCTGGCTCGCTTGGCGCCACTATGAATCGGAGGCAAACTGTAATGGTAAGCTGACGGCTGGTTCCGCGGCTGGTGGTGATCTTGACACCGGTTGTACGGGTGCAAACAGCTTGAACTTGTCGGCTGGCAACAACGACTTCGAAGACTTCGATGTCATCAAGGCCGGCGCACTGATCAACTTCTGATCCAAACGCCCAGCAAACACGCAGCAAATCAAAGGCCGTCCTCCGGGGCGGCCTTTTTTCTTTTGTCTATGCACAGCTTGTCCGCATCTGATGCGTGGAAAACACGCATAACTTTCGAAATCGGTGCACGCTTAGAAAACCATATTTATTTTAGTAGGTTACTGCGTTCTCTTCATCTTGCATCATCACTCTATGCGTTGCCCATGCGCCACAACGGCGGATTCGTCGTGGCGAATTCGTAAAGCGTAATTGTTGGGCAGGCGCGAATCGCAGAGGGATGAATTCAAGCGGCGTATCTACTTGGACTGTGGTTCGCCGTTGGCTGCGTGGGAGTGGCCTCAAATCACGGCGACACGCCGAGTACCGCGTTCACCTCTAGAAGTGATGAAGACGGGAGAATGTCATATGACAAAATATAGCCTAGCCGCTTTGTTGGCTGCAGGCGTTCTCGCTGGCGGATTTGCCACGAGTGCCTCTGCTGCCGACCTCGGTGGCAACTGCTGCGCCGATCTCGAAGAGCGCATTGCAGAACTCGAAGCAACGACGGCACGCAAGGGAAATCGCAAGGTTTCTCTGACTGTGTCGGGGTTTGTTGCTCAGCAGATCCTCGGCTGGGATGATGGCGAAGAAAGCAACGTGTACATCACCGATACCGGTTCGGTGTCGATTGGTTCGCACTTCAAGTTCACCGGACAGGCGACCGTTGCTCCAGGCTGGTCGGCTGGTTACGTGTTGAAGATCGAAGCCATCCAGAACGACTCGCTTCTGGTTGACCAGAACAACGATAACGGAATTGCCAACTCGGCTTCGGCCTTGGTCGGCAACAACGGATCGAGCTCGGCGCTTTCGGTTGAAAGCTCCTACTGGTTCATCAAGAGCGAAAATCTTGGTCGCTTGAGCGTTGGTAAGCAGTCGTCGGCTGTTGACAACCAAGCCATCCTTCCGGACGGTTCGGGTACGCTCGTCGTCGCTAACTACATTCAATACGAGAACAACGCCTTCTTCCTGCGTCGTACGAACGGCAATCTGTCGGGCATTCGCTTCGGCGGCATCGCGGACTGCTTGCCGCTCAACGGTGGTGGCGGTACGTCGGCTGACTGCGACGGTTATCCGAACAACAACATCCGGTACGACACACCAACGTATGCCGGCTTCTCGGGTTCGGCATCTTGGGGTGAGGACGACATCTGGGGCGTTTCTCTGCGCTACTCGGGCGAATTCAACGGCGTAAAGATGGCCGCTGCGATTGCTTATAACGAGTCTTCGGATGAAAACGGTCCGGGCGCACTTGCGAACGGTTCGGATGGCGCCTCGTTCAGTGCCGCTGCATTGCAGATCGGTGCTTACCTTGAACACGTCCCGACGGGTCTGTTCGCTTACGGAGCTTACGTCACCGAATACGACAACGACAACTTCGCTCCGGGTGAGCCAGAGGGCGACAACTTCTACATCAAGGCTGGTCTTCGCACCCGCATGAACTCACTGGGCCACACCATTTTCTACGGTGAATACGGTGAGAACAACGACAAGATGAGCACTGAGAACTTCCTTGCCGGCATCACCGACTCGAACCTTCGCCAGTATGGCCTCGGAGTGGTTCAGGAAGTTGATGCGGCGGCAATGTCGGTCTGGCTCGCTTGGCGCCACTATGAATCGGAGGCAAACTGTAATGGTAAGCTGACGGCTGGTTCCGCGGCTGGTGGTGATCTTGACACCGGTTGTACGGGTGCAAACAGCTTGAACTTGTCGGCTGGCAACAACGACTTCGAAGACTTCGATGTCATCAAGGCCGGCGCACTGATCAACTTCTAATCTGACCAAATCGCTGGACGACATTAAAGCCGCCCCTCACCGGGCGGCTTTTTTTGTTTAGGATTTTTCTGGCACTCGGCGACTCGACCCGGCACGCTGCTCCGCACTTAGCAGCCGGCTCGCGGAACGCCAGTCGCCAAGTGCAAACAAAAGAGTTTCGCACTATTATCGGTCCATGTTCTCAGCCTTCTTCCACGAGCTACGCGCAGCCAAGCTGCCGGTCACGCTCAAAGAATATCTGACACTTCTCGAAGCCGTGGGCTCGGGCGTTGCGGGCGGCCGCATTGAAGATTTTTACTATCTCGCCCGCGCGACGCTGATCAAAGACGAGCGCAATCTCGACCGCTTCGACCAGGTCTTCGGCCATGTCTTCAAAGGCCTCGACCTGTCCGCCGACACGCTTGAGACAATCATTCCCGAGGAGTGGCTCAAGCTCGTCACTGAGTTGCACCTCACCGACGACGACAAGGCGAAAATCGCTGAGCTCGGTGGTTGGGACAAGATCATGGAGGAATTGCAGAAGCGGCTCGCCGAACAAAAGGAACGCCATCAGGGCGGCAACAAATGGATCGGCACCGGCGGAACGTCGGCATTCGGCGCCTACGGCTACAATCCTGCCGGCATCCGCATCGGCCAAAAGGAAAGCCGGCATCGCCGCGCCATTAAAGTGTGGGACAAGCGCGAATTCAAGGATCTCGCCGGCACTGCTGAAATCGGCACGCGAACCATCAAGGTCGCGCTGCGCCGCCTGCGCCAGTTCGCTCGCACGGGCGCTGCGAGCGAACTCGACATCGCCGACACCATTCGCGGCACGGCCGAAAAAGGGTACCTCGATCTCCGTATGCGGCCAGAGCGCCACAACGCCGTCCGGCTGCTCATGTTCTTCGACATCGGCGGATCGATGGACGACCACATCAAAGAGATTGAAGAGCTGTTTTCATCCGCCCGCAGCGAGTTCAAACATCTTGAATATGTTTACTTCCACAACTGCCTTTACGAGAGCGTCTGGAAAGACAACAGCCGCCGCCTGACCGACAAAATCGACACGTGGCAGGTGCTCAATACCTATCCGGCCGACTACAAGGTCGTTTTCGTCGGCGACGCGTCGATGAGCCCCTATGAAATCTCCATTGCCGGTGGTGCGGTCGAGCACATGAACCCGGAGCCGGGCGCGCTCTGGCTCCAGCGTGTCAACGACATCTACAAGCATGCGGTCTGGCTCAATCCCGTCCCTGAGCAACATTGGGATTGGACGCCGTCGATTCGCATGGTCCGGACATTGATGGGCGGGCGGATGTACCCGTTGACACTGGACGGCCTCGACGCAGCGATGCGTGCGCTCATGCGCTAGCGAATTGCTGCGCCCCGCACTTATGCTCACACTGCAGCCACGCACAGCCGGTATTCGGCGAAACGTTCGCTATTGCAGGGGGAAGCGCGCCGCGCCCCCCGTTGACCGAGCGCCAATCCTCGGACAATGCTGCCTTACAGCTACGGGGTACCGACCTCCGTATCACCGGGGGCCGTATTGGCATGAAGCGCGCATTTTCACTTTGGACAATAGCATTGGCGTCTACCATGTCGGCGGGATGCGGCGCGAGCCTGCCAGGTTTGAGCACCGGATCGCTGTTCGGTGGCAGCGCAGCCTCAACGGCTGCGCCGGCCGCGCCGCAAATTCAAAACGATCCCGTCTCGCGCGCCCTTCAGGTGGGCGCGACCGCCGCGAAAGCGCAAAAATGCGGTTTCAATTTCGACGCTAATAAGCTGCGCACGCAGTTCCTGGCCAACGAAAGCGCGGCACTCCCGAACGCCGCCGACGTCGCGAAGATCAATCAATCCTATGACGCGTCCTACCGAGGCACGGCCAAAGCCATCGCCGGTGAAGGCGAAGACTATTGCTCCACGCAAAAAACTCAGGTGATCAAGACGGCGCTTACGCGGCATCTGGCAGGCGACTACACGCCGACGCCACCGGAGCCTGTCGAAGAAGATGATGGCGGCCTATTCGGCAGCTTTGGCGATTCCTCCACAAATGCCGCCAATGAACAAAAGCTTCGCCATCCGCCTGTCGGCGATTACTGATCGGCCCGGCGGATATTCGATATTTCGTGGCGATCAACAGGACAAAATTGTGCAGCAACTGCTGTGGATCGAAGTCATTTTGAAAGGCGCAGCCGGCGCGACACTCGTACTGCTGCCGCTGTCCGCCATTCGCCTGGTCGGCATGCAACGACCTGAGGCCGGCTTTTGGCCCCGTCTACTCGGCGCCGTCGTGCTCGGTATCGCCGCTGGCGTCTTCATGACATTGCAATTTCCGCATGCGAAGGGCGGCATTGGTCCGGCGGGTCTGATCCCGATCAATCTCGCGGGCGCCGGCGCCATGATCGCGCCGCTCGTCATGGGAACAGCGGCACCGACGCGCCGCGGCAAGGCGTTCATTCTGGCGAATGCCGTCGCCTTGCTCACCCTCGCCTTCCTCGAAATCGCGCACATATAACGACTGTTGGTCGCGGCTGATGGAGCTACTTGACGCCGAGTTTCTTCTGCAGGCTCGACGACGACGTCGTGTACTGGAACACCACTTTCTTATTCGGATAGACGATTTTTTGCGCCGCCTGCGCCATCAGCGCTGCTTCATGGAAGCCCGACAAAATCAGCTTCAGCTTGCCAGGATAGGTGTTGATATCGCCAATCGCGAAAATCCCGGGCGCGCTCGTTTCAAAGCGTTCGGTATCAACCGGGATCAAGTTCTCATGGAGATTGAGCCCCCAGTTCGCAACCGGCCCAAGCTTCATCGTCAGGCCGAAGAACGGCAGCAACGCGGTGCACGGTAGGCTTTCTTCGCCGTCGGACGTTTTGATCGTTACCGACGCGAGTTTACCGTCCGCGCCCTCTAGTTTCGTCGCTTGCCCGATCAATAGCCGGACTTTTCCGTCAGCCACTAGCGCGCGCATCTTTTCGACCGAATGCGGGGCGGCGCGAAATTCGTCCCGGCGATGCACGAGCGTCAGCGACTTGGCGACCGGCTGCAGATTGAGCGTCCAATCGAGTGCGCTGTCGCCGCCACCGACGATGACGATATCGTGGCCGCGCATCGTCTCAATTCGACGCACGGAATAGAAAACCGACGAGCCTTCGTAGTCGGCAATGCCGTCGAGCGGCGGGCGCTTCGGCGTGAACGATCCGCCACCGGCAGCGATCACCACCACCTTGGCAAGCAGCGCGATGCCACCATCGCTGACCAGCCGAAAGCGGCCATCTGGTTCGCGGCTCAGCGCATCAATCCGCTCGTTGAAATGAAACACGGGGCTGAATGGCTTGATCTGCTCCAGTAAGCGATCGGTCAATTCCTGACCTGTCACGATGGGCAGCGCCGGCACATCGTAGATCGGCTTTTCCGGATACAGTTCGGCGCACTGTCCGCCCGGCCGATCGAGGATGTCGACGACATGGCATTTGAGATCGAGCAATCCGAGTTCAAAAACTGCGAACAATCCGCACGGACCAGCGCCGATGATCGCGACATCGGTTTCAACGAAATTTTGCTCGTCTTTGACGCTCGGCGTGGTCACTTCGCTGATAGTCATCATCTGTCTCTTTTGGAGCTATGCCGATCCGACGCGATGGCCAATGTGACGCGCCACGCGAGCTCGGCTATTATACCTGACCAGCGTTTTGCTTGGAGTAAACTGCGCGGCAAGCAGGCTAGGTGCGGTTCCTGATGAGGCACCTGCGAGCGGGGCTTACCGCCTCAGAACTGTTTCGCCGGAACCCGAACCACCAGGCCGTCAATGGCCGACGTGATTTTAATCTGGCAACACAGCCGGCTTCCCTCGCGCACGTCGAAAGCAAAATCGAGCATGTCCTCTTCCATCGCCGCCGGCTTGCCTGTTGCGGCGCGGAAAGCTTCGTCGACGTAAACATGACATGTCGCGCACGCGCAAGCACCACCACATTCGGCTTCAATACCGGCGATGTCGTTCAGTTTCGCGGCTTCCATGACGGTCAAACCGTTCTCTGCATCTACCGTTTGCGCCGCACCGTCTGGCTGAATGAAGGTCATCTTGGTCATGGTCTTGGAGAAATCCCAGGAGAGGGTTGGCGTAGAACGACAGCGCGCGGTCGACATCGTTTAGACCGCCGACGACAGCTAACTGTTGCAGCGCGCACAGTTAGTCTGACCAAACAGGGAATTCAAGCATTTGAGCAGGTGTTGGGGCCTTGTGCCGGCGCTTGAGTTGCGATTAGCCCCATGGTTATGACCGCGGGCTATCGCTCGGCCAGATAGGTCGCGGAAACGAACCGACGAACGTCGACAATGGCTGCTTCGATTTGGGTAACCAGGGCATTCAGATCCGCGCCTGGATCGCCTTGTGCCAACCGCTCGACGCGCTCGGCAAGCGCTGCGATCTGCCAGGCGCCGACCGCCCGGCCCGAGCCCTTTAACGTGTGCGCCGCCCGGCTGCGCTCGGATCTTGGACCCTCTGGACCGAGCGCTCCGATGGTCGCTGGCAACTGGGCTAGAAACAAATCCAGCACTTCCTTTTCAAGCCCACGATCGCCGAGCGTGTAACGACGCAAATGCACCAGATCGATCGGCTGACGACCGGAGTTGTGGACGCTGAGATCGAACTCTTCAGAAAAATCCACAGGGTGTTGGCGGCTATCGCCCAGGGTCGTCGTGCCTGCGCTTCTCATGCTCACGATCCGCTATTGCGTGGTCCGATCAGGTCGCCACAGCGCCGTCACTCCGTCGCCGGATGATGGATCTTAGGCATGCCTTCGATAAACCTGGGTAAATCCCGGCCGCTAAATTTGGCGGTTATGTTCAACACACGCGTAACCATTGCCTTTGCAGCGCACGATTTTTGCCTTGATGCCGCCGCATTTGGCCCAAGATCTCCGAATTGCGTTGAAGTTGCAGAGACTTCTAGGCGTGGACAGACATGAATACGGGTTTGTATGACGGCCAAAATGACCTAGTCTTTCCCAAATCGACGGGGGCCCTCAGCGTTTAGATTCGGCAAGCTTTTGCTTTCGATCCGCTTTGGGGAGTGGGGCTTATGGCGCAAGATCAAATCGCGAAACTGATGGCCATCACTGGGCAAACCTCGAACGACGCCGTCGCCGCCGAGACGCCGTCCGACGATGCGCCTGTTGAGATTTCGGACCAGTTGGCAGCGGTGTCGGCAACGGCGGGCACGTCATCACGGCTGAATGCAACGCCGCCGCTGCCGTCCGCCGAAGCGCCTGCGCGCCGCGTCGCGCGCCGCCGTCCCGCCGGACCGGTTCGCGGAAAAATAGCCGCCAACGACGATGTGCCAAGCATCGGCGGTCTGATCTACGCCCTCGAACAAAAACCATCGAGCAAAATTTTTCGCATCGCCGCCCTGGCGAGCGCGGTGTGGGCGGTCGTCGGTGTCTCGTTCGGGCTGCTGACGCTCGCACCGCAATGGTCGGCCGGCGCTTCCTTCGGCGCGCTGTTGCTCAACCCAGTTACGTTTTACACCATTGCCGCCGTTGGCGTGCCAATTGCGATCTTCTGGCTGCTGGCGATGCTGAACTGGCACATCGCATCGCTGGCCTTGAAGTCATCGACGATGACGGAAGTCGCGATCCGCCTTGCTGAACCGGACCGCGCCGCCGAACAATCGATCGCAAGTCTCGGCCAAGCGGTCCGCCGGCAAGTGTCGTTCATGAACGACGCCGTGTCGCGCGCGCTCGGTCGCGCCGGTGAACTCGAAGCGCTGGTCCACAATCAGGTTGCCGATCTCGAACGCTCGTATGAACAAAACGAACGGCGCATCCGCGGCTTGATCCAAGAACTGACCGGCGAACGCCACGCCCTGCTCAACACCTCGACGAGCGTGACCGACACGCTCAAATCGCTCGGCACCGAAATTCC
>JAIEPV010000044.1 GCA_019748215.1 Hyphomicrobium sp. | reverse complement strand
GAAGGCCAAGTCGATATCGTGGCATGGCCCGGCTACATCGAGCGCGGCGCCACCGACAAAGCCTACGACTGGGTGACGAGCTTCGAGAAGGAGAGCGGCTGCACGGTCAACGTCAAAACCGCCGCCACGTCCGACGAGATGGTGACGCTGATGAACCAGGGCGGGTTCGACCTCGTCACCGCTTCTGGCGATGCGTCATTGCGGTTGGTGGCCGGCAAGAAAGTGCAACCGATCAACATCGACCTCGTGCCAAGCTGGAAGACCATCGATAAGCGCCTCCAGGATGCGCCCTGGCACACGGTCGACGGCGTCCACTATGGCGTCCCCTTCCAGTGGGGGCCGAACGTGCTGGCTTACAACACGACCGTGTTCAAAGAGCCGCCGAAGAGCTGGTCGGTTGTCTTCGAAGAGCAGAACCTGCCGGACGGCAAGAGCAACAAGGGTCGTGTGCAGGCCTATGATGGACCGATCTACATCGCTGATGCGGCCGTCTACCTGATGAAGAAAAAGCCCGAGCTCGGCATTAAGAACCCTTACGAACTCAACAAGGAGCAGTACGCCGCGGCGATTGCGCTGCTGCAAGGTCAGCGGGCGCTGGTTGGTCGCTATTGGCACGATGCCATGGTGCAAGTCGACGACTTCAAGAACGAAGGCGTGGTCGCATCGTCATCCTGGCCATTCCAGGTCAATCTGCTCGGCGCCGACAAAAAGCCGATCGCGTCGACACTGCCGGAAGAGGGCGCGACAGGCTGGGCCGACACGACGATGATGCACACTGAAGCCAAGCACCCCAACTGCGCCTACAAATGGCTCGAACATTCGATCAGCCCGAAGCTGCAGGGTGACTTGGCGGCGTGGTTCGGCTCGGTGCCATCAGTGCCGGGTGCATGCAAAGGCAACGAGCTGCTGACCGACGCTGGATGCGCCACCAACGGCTACGATAACTTCGAGAAGATCTACTTCTGGCGCACGCCGACGGCGAAGTGCGAAAAGGAAAGCGCCTGTGTGCCCTACTCGCAATGGGCCAAGGACTACATCGCCATTCTCGGCAAGTAACCAACCCAACAAACACCAGCCCCGGCCGCAGCGCCGGGGCTGTTCGTGTGGTAGTCCTTCGCGATGTCCCCCGCTGTCCGCTTTACAAACGTCTCACGCCGGTTCGGCGCCGTCCGCGCCGTCGATGGTGTGAGCCTCGACATCGCGCCGGGCGAATTTTTTGCCATGCTCGGTCCGTCGGGCTCCGGCAAAACAACCTGCCTGCGTTTGATCGCCGGCTTTGAACAGCCCGACGACGGTCACATCGATATTTTCGGCGAGACGGTCGACGGCGTGCCGCCCTACAAGCGCAACGTCAACACTGTGTTCCAGGACTACGCGCTGTTCCCGCACCTGACGGTCGGCGAGAACGTCGCCTACGGCCTGATGATCAAGGGCGTGGATCGCTCTGAGCGCGAAAAGCAAGCCAAAGACGCGCTCGCCATGGTCAAGCTCGCCGGCTACGAGCAGCGGCGCACGGCGCAACTCTCCGGCGGCCAACGCCAACGCGTGGCGCTAGCGCGGGCACTGGTCAATGGCCCCAAAGTGCTGCTTCTCGATGAGCCGCTCGGCGCCTTGGATTTGAAATTGCGCGAGCAGATGCAGGATGAACTCAAAACGCTGCAACGCGATCTCGGCATTACGTTCGTGTTCGTCACGCACGATCAAGGCGAAGCCTTGTCGATGGCCGACCGCGTGGCGATCTTCAATGATGGCAAAATCGTCCAGATCGGATCGCCATCGGATGTCTACGAGCGGCCGACTTCGCGTTTCGTTGCCGACTTCGTCGGCTCGTCGAATGTGCTGCCGCCTCAATTCGCCACGAGTCATGGCGGCGCGCATTGGTGGACCAGCCTCCGGCCCGAAAAAATTTCAGTCGCTGGTCCAGCGACATTGGTGCCGGCGGTGCACGCGCATGCCGATGGTGAAATCAAATCGGTGAGCTACAAAGGCTCCGTCACGCGCCTGACGGTGGCGACCGATGAATTGCGACTGATCGCTGAATCGCCAATCGGCGCGGCGAAGTTCAAGCAAGGCGACCGCGTGCGGCTCATCTGGCCGAAATCGGCGATGATTGCGATGGAGGGCGACGCGTGAGCCTTTCCGCCGCGAGCCCGCAAACTATTGTCCCGTCCGTCGGCCAGCGCAGTGGTATCGTGGAGGCCATCTCGGATCTGTTCTTTGCCCGTCCGAAATTTCTGACGCTGGTGCTGCTGCTGCCGCCACTCCTGTGGATTGGCATTGTTTACGTCGGCTCTCTGTTCGCTTTGCTGCTACAGAGCTTTTATTCGCTCGATGACTTTTCCGGCGTGATCATTCACGAAGTCACGCTCTCCACCTATGCGCAGCTTTTGGAAGACGCGAACATCCAGATCATCGTGCGCACGGTGCTGATGTCGGCGGTGGTCACGGTTGCCTGCGCGATCATCGCTTTTCCGATTGCCTATTACGCCGCGCGCTATGCCCGCGGTTGGACCAAAGCCCTGTTCTATCTCGCCGTGATGATGCCGCTGTGGTCGAGCTATCTCGTTAAGGTCTACGCCTGGAAGTTGATCTTGGCGAAGGAAGGCATCGTTACTTGGCTCGCAGCCAAGCTGCATGTGAGCTGGGTGATCGACGGCTTGCTGGCGGTACCTATCATCGGCGGGCCGTCGCTGTCGTTCAGCTACATCGGCACGTTTCTGGTGTTCGTCTACATCTGGATCCCGTACATGATCTTGCCGATCCAGGCGGCATTGGAACGCGTGCCGACGAACTATATCGAAGCCTCGGCCGATCTCGGCGCCAGTTCGCGCCAGACGTTCTGGACGGTTATCTTTCCGCTGGCACTGCCCGGCATCATCGCCGGATCGATCTTCACGTTTTCGCTCACGCTCGGCGACTACATCATCCCGCAGATCGTCGGCAATTCACGGCTGTTCATCGGCCAGGCGGTTTACACGCTGCAGGGCACGGCCGGCAATATTCCGCTGGCGGCCGCCTTCACCGTCGTGCCGATGGCCATCATGGGCGTGTATTTGTGGATGGCGAAACGGATGGGGGCGTTCGATGTCCTCTGACAACAATACCGCGGCACCCGCTGGTTTGAAAATCTCCGCCGCATTGGGCCTGCTGTTTCTGCATCTGCCGCTGGCATTGATTTTTCTTTATGCCTTCACGACGGAAGACAAGAGCTTCGAGTTTCCGCCGCCGGGCTTGACGACACGGTGGTTCGCCGTCGCCTGGTCGGAGCGGCCGGACATCTGGCCGCCACTCTATCTGTCGCTGCGCGTTGCAGCGATTGCGACGTTCCTGGCGCTGATTTCGGCACGCTGGCGGCAGCCGCGCTGTCGCGAGCCAAGTTCTTTGGCCGCGAAACGATGTCGTTGCTGTTCATTCTGCCGATTGCGCTACCGGGCATCATCACCGGCATCTCGCTGCGCTCGGCGTTCGATATCATGGGCCTCGATTTCTCGATCTGGACGATCATTCTCGGCCATGCCACGTTTTGCATCGTCGTCGTTTACAACAACGCGATCGCGCGCTTTCGCCGCCTGCCCGGCAATCTCATCGAAGCGTCAATGGATCTCGGCGCCAACACGATCCAGACGTTTCGACACGTGATCCTGCCACAAATCGGCACGGCGCTGCTGGCCGGCGGTATGCTGGCCTTCGCGCTGTCGTTCGATGAGGTGATCGTGACGACATTCACGGCCGGCCAGCAATCGACGCTGCCGATCTGGATGTTGTCCGAACTGATCCGCCCACGGCAGCGGCCGGTGACCAATGTGGTTGCGGTCTTTGTTATTCTCGTCACGATGCTGCCGATCCTCGCTGCGTATTTCCTGACGCGCGAGGGCGAGCATACGGGCGGCTCATCCAAGTAATCGTTTAAACCACGCGACAGGCGGAGACACGGACATGCTCGAAACCAACATGCTGATCGGCGCTGATTTCGTCAGCGGCACGGACGCCCCCGATGCGGTGATCAATCCGAAGACCGAGGACACGATCGTCAATTTGCCGGAGGCGTCTCCGGCCCAGGTCGATGCGGCGGTTGAGGCCGCGAGCAAAGCCTTCAAGACTTGGTCGCGCACGACACCGGGAGAACGCTCAGGGCTTTTGCTAAAGCTCGCCGACGCCATCGACCGCGATGCTGAAAGCTTCGCAGCGCTTGAAGCGCTGAACTGCGGCAAGCCGCGCATCCGCGTGTTGCAGGACGAGATGCCGGCGGTGGCTGATTGCTTCCGGTTTTTCGCGGGCGCCGTGCGCAATATGCACGGGGCCGTCGCGGGCGAATATCTTGCCGGTCACACGTCGATGATCCGCCGCGATCCGATCGGCGTCATCGGCTCGATCGCACCATGGAATTATCCGCTGATGATGGCGGCGTGGAAACTGGCGCCGGCGCTTGCCGCAGGCAACACGATCGTCATCAAACCCTCAGAACAAACGCCGCTGACGACGTTGAAGCTCGCGAAAATTATCGCCGACATTTTCCCGGAAGGCGTGGTCAACGTCATCGTCGGTCGCGGCGCGACGACGGGCAACGCACTAATAAACCATCCCAAGATCGCCATGGTGTCGATCACCGGCAGCGTCGGCACGGGTCAGAAAGTCTTGCAGGCCGCAGCGCCCACACTCAAGCGCACGCATCTCGAACTCGGCGGCAAGGCGCCGGTGATCGTATTCGACGACGCCGACATCGCAGCCGTCGTCGATGGCGTGAAATCCTTTGGCTATTACAATGCCGGGCAGGACTGCACGGCGGCGTGCCGCATCTATGCCGGCAAAAAGGTCTACGACAATCTCGTCGCAGATTTGTCGAGCGCGGTGAAGGGGCTGAAATTCAATCAGCCCAACGACGACGATAACGACATCGGGCCGCTGATCTCGGCGGCGCAGAAATCACGGGTTGGAAGTTTCGTCGAGCGCGCCAGTCTGCAAAACCATATCTCGGTGACGGCGGGGGGCAAGTCTCCCGGTGGCAAAGGCTTTTTCTACGAGCCGACGGTGATCGCGGGCGCCGAACAGACCGACGAGATCGTGCGCCAGGAAGTCTTCGGGCCCGTCGTCTCGGTAACGCGTTTCGACGATGTCGATCAGGCGGTCGAGTGGGCAAATGATAGCGATTATGGGCTTGCCTCGTCCGTGTGGACCAGCGACATCGCCAAGGGCATGGCGACGGCGGCGCGGCTACAGTACGGCTGCACGTGGGTCAACACGCACTTCATGCTGGTCAGCGAGATGCCGCACGGCGGCATGAAAATGTCGGGCTACGGCAAGGATCTGTCGATGTACGCGCTCGAGGATTACACCGTCGTGCGCCATGTGATGGTGAAGCTTTAAGCGATAGTGTTTTGGTGCCCGGCCACTGCGCCTCCGCGCGGCCTGCCGCCGGGTGCGAAGACTTTACGTCGGCCTTCGGCTTTGAGCGCGACCGCGCACCCGCGGAGCTCCAGCGCTTGCGGCCGGCTCCGCGAAGCGGAGTCGCAAGCGCCCAGTTTAAAGCGGAATATTGTCGTGCTTTTTCCACGGCGTTTCGACTTGCTTGGTGCGCAGCATGTTGAGTGCGCGGCAGACGCGTTTGCGGGTGGCTGAGGGCGTGATCACTTCGTCGATGTAGCCTCGCTCGGCGGCGACGAACGGATTGGCGAAGCGGGACTGATATTCGTCGATGCGGGCTTTGATCTTCACCGGGTCGCTCAGTTCCGAACGATAGAGAATTTCAGCCGCGCCCTTGGCGCCCATGACAGCGATCTCAGCCGTCGGCCAGGCGTAGTTTACATCGCCGCCGATGTGCTTCGAGCTCATCACATCGTAGGCGCCGCCGTAGGCCTTGCGGGTGATGACGGTGACTTTCGGCACGGTGGCCTGCGTGAACGCGAAAAGAAGCTTGGCGCCATGCTTGATGAGGCCGCCATATTCCTGCGCCGTGCCCGGCAGAAATCCCGGCACGTCGACCAGCGTCACGATCGGGATCTCGAAGCAATCGCAGAAGCGGACGAAACGCGAGGCTTTGCGCGACGCATCACTATCAAGCACACCGGCCAGCACCATCGGCTGGTTGGCGACAATGCCCACCGTGCGGCCTTCCATGCGGGCAAAGCCGGTGATGATGTTCTTGGCGTAGGCTTCCTGGATTTCAAAGAAGTCAGCCTCATCGACGATCTTCAGGATGAGTTCCTTCATATCGTAGGGCTTATTCGGATTGTCGGGGATCAGCGTATCGAGCGAGGTGTCGACGCGATCGGGGCTGTCGCCCGTCGGCAGTTCTGGCACGCCAGCTTTGTTGTTAGACGGCAGGAAATCCATCAGCCGGCGCATTTGCAGCAGCGCTTCGACATCGTTCTCGTAGGCCCGGTCGGCGATCGAGGATTTGGTGGTGTGGACTTTGGCGCCGCCGAGTTCTTCCGCCGTGACCGTTTCGTTGGTCACGGTCTTGACGACGTCGGGCCCGGTGACGAACATGTAGCTCGTATCCTTCACCATGAAGATGAAGTCGGTCATGGCGGGTGAATAAACGTCGCCGCCGGCACACGGGCCCATAATGACCGAAATTTGCGGGATGACGCCGGACGACAGCACGTTGCGCGCGAAGACTTCGCCATAGCCACCAAGCGCGTCGACGCCTTCCTGAATGCGCGCGCCGCCGGCATCGAAAACGCCGATGATCGGCGCCCGATTACGCAAGGCGAGATCCTGGATCTTGGTGATCTTGCGGGCGTGGCTTTGCGACAACGACCCGCCCATGACGGTGAAGTCCTTGGCGAACACGTAGACCACGCGGCCGTTGATCGTGCCCCAGCCGGTGACGACGCCGTCGCCCGGCACCTTGGTTTTTTCCATGCCGAATTCGGTGCAGCGATGCTCGACGTACATATCGAATTCTTCAAACGAGTTTTCGTCCATGAGAAGTTCGATGCGCTCGCGCGCCGTCAGCTTGCCCTTGGCGTGCTGGCTGTCGATGCGCACCTGACCACCGCCGAGACGGGCGTTGTCGCGGCGCTTCTCAAGCTCGTCGATGATGTCTTTCATGGAAGGCTCATCCTTAACACGTCAGGGACTGGATCATGGGGCAAGGGCGAACGCGATTGTGGCGGGTCCGACTGGGGTTCGTAGCATGATGGGGGATGAGCGCAAACGCCCAGATGTCGCGACAGCGTTCAGGCTCGACGAGGCGCGGATGTCGGCGGATCAGGCAGCTGAAAAGCGCGCCGCCAGGGCTTGCGGCTTCAAGTCGAGCGGACCGGCGCCGAGGATCGGCTCGATGGCGATTTCATAGCCACGTTCCGCCGCCCAGCGCAGGGTCGAGCCACGAAAATCAGCGACAGGGTCCGACATGACCGACGCCCCGCCCGACCGTTTCATGTAGCGCTCGGCGTCCTGGCGCGTGGTGAACAGCACCAGCCGTTTGACCTCGGCCTGACGCCGCTGCACGACTTCCACCAATGGGCCATCATCACCGGCAACCAGATAGACTTCGCCATGCGCTTCGAGGTTCACGACGTACTGACTGAGGCTCTCGGTTTTCAGGCGGAGCAGCAGATCGGCCGGATCGATCTCGGCTTCGATAGGGTCAGCAACCCAATCGGTACCAGCCAGACCTTTGGCGACGCCGATGCCTGGAAGAATGTCGGCGGCGAATGTCGGCAACGGAATAATTTGCAAGGCATCGTCGCCGGCCAAAGCTTCGGCCCAGCGCTTGGCCTCGATCGAGCTCGACCAAAACAGTTGTACGGTGCGGCCTGTGACCTTCTGAGACGCAACCGATGCCAACTCTTGGTCGGCAAGCGTCAAGACGCGGCCCTCCTTGACGGCGCGGCGCACGAAGCGGTCGCGTTGGGCAAGTTCAGGAATGCGCGGCAGTTGCAGCATGGCGTGAACGTGGCCCATTGCGAATCAGACGAGCCGAGTGTCGCCGTATCGGCTTTCAACGGCAACACCGAAGCGGCCGGGTTAGTGAACCAGGGTGAGGAATGTACTGGCTGCCATGAACTCGGCGTGCCGGCCAACGCGGCGGTCGGCGGCTTGCGCGTCGCAGCCCCACAGCGAGATCTGGTAGTCTTCGTCGACGTGGGCGGCGGTCCACACGTCATGGGCCGAGAGAAAGTCGCGGGCGTGGGCGAGCACCAGCAATCCCGATCCAGTCAATGTCGTCATGACATGCAGCGCCGTCAGCCGAAACGGCTCGTGGGGATGAAGTGCTGAGCCGAAAGCCGCCAGCGCAGCCGCCGGTTGCGCCACCGGCATGACGCCGGTGACGACAGTGAACTGCACTTTGAGCGCCTCGTGCGCCCAGGCGATGATGGGATCCCAGCGCTCGCTTTGAAGACGAGCCAACTCGGCCGGCGTCTCGGCGCGGTAACACAGCAAATCGCTACCGGCGTAGGCGGCGATGTCGGCTGCGACCGCGTCACGCGTGTCGGCAACGGCGTCGATCGCTGTGTTGGCAAAGCGCGTCAGCGGCATCGTCGCCGGACTGATCGTGTCGGTTTGCGCCGACCACTCGGCGGCGATCGCCTCGGCGAGCGGCAGCGTTGGCACCTGCAGAGGCCGTTTGGCTGGCGTTTTGACGGCCCGGCCATCGAGCAAAATTTGATAACCGCTGTCAGGCGGCGCGGCCGCGCCAACCGCAACAGCTTTGTAAAACCGCTTCGCCAGCGGCTTCATCATCGTGTCGGTGATCGGCCCCTTTGGCCCGCCAGTGCTAATGTCGAGCGGTTTGATGCCAAGCGGGCCGACACTTGCAGCGCCCGAGACCGGCTTTTGCTCCGGAGTGTCGCGATCTGGCGGACTCATGCGGGCGTTTTGAGTTGGGTGAGGACCGTCTCGATGGCGCCGGGAACCGCGTCATAGGTGGAGATGATGATGTGCGCGCCGGCGTCTTCGAGTTCGCTGCGATGATGGTAGCCCCACGTCACACCGATGGCGCCGACGCCAGCGGCGCGCGCCATCGCGATGTCGTAGGTTGTGTCGCCGATCATGACGGTGTTGTCGGCGGTGACGCCGGTTTCAGCCATCGCCCGCAAGATCATTGATGGGTGCGGTTTCGATGGATGATCGTCGGCCGTTTGAATGGTGGCGAAATGATCGTGCCAGCCTTCGCGATCAAATAGACGATCCACGCCGCGGCGCGATTTTCCGGTGGCTATTCCGAGGATGGTGTCGTCGTGCGCGGCCAAGGCGGCAATAACCGACTTGGCATTGGGAAATAGAATTTCGGTTTCGGCCGGATCATGGTTCAAATCACGAAACGCACTTTTATAGCGCTCGGCGAGATCGGTACGCAGATCGAAGTCGGTCTCGGGAGCAAGCGCTGCGAACGCTTCCGGTAAAGACAGACCGACCACGGCGAGCGTTTGCGCGCGTAGCGGCGGCGGCAAGCCCAATGATCGAAACGCGTGGTCCATCGACATGACGATACCCGCCTGACTGTCGACTATGGTGCCATCGCAATCGAAAATGACCAATTTCATGCGGCGCTTCTACCACGGCGGCTCGGCTGAGCGAAAGCGCGCGAATGGGCGTTTGCAGGTCGTCGAATGCTGAAGTTTTACGCAGTGCATCAAGCCATCGACGCCCGGCATCACCGAAGCATCTGATCAATCGTCATCAAACTGATTGGCGTCAAAGCCGAGCAATTCCCAGGTCGTGCGCATGTGGGCGGGCAGCGGCGCGGTCACGTCGATCGCCACGCCGGTTTTGGGGTGGGGAATGACCAGCCGGCGGGCATGCAAGTGCAGCTTTTTTTCGATGTTCTCGGCGGGCATCGCAACATCGCCCTCGTACTTGTTATCGCCGACGATCGGGTGGCCGATCATGTGCATGTGGGCGCGCAGCTGATGCTGCCGGCCGGTGACCGGCTTGAGCGAAACCCAAGCGGCCTTTTGCGCGACCTTATCGATGACTGAATAGTGCGTCGTCGCGTGCATGGCTTTATCCTGCTCGCCGGGCAGTGCCTTGCGAACCCGGTCACCATCGGGACCCGACGCCTTGACCAGAGCCGCTTCGATTTTGCCCTGCGTTGGTTTCGGCACGCCTTTGACGAGCGCCCAATAGGTCTTGGCGGCTGAGCGGGTTTGAAAGGTCCGGCCGAGCTTGGCTGCCGCCTCGCGCGTCAAGGCAACGAGCAGGATGCCGGTCGTATCGCGGTCGATGCGATGCACGAGGCGCGGGCGTTCGCCGCCGAAGCGCTCGGCCATGCCTTCGAGCATGCCGTCGATATGTTTCTTGGTCCCGGTGCCGCCCTGCACGGCGAGGCCGAACGGCTTGTTGAGAACGAGGACATGAAGATCCTCGTACAGGATCATGCGCTCGATGGCATCGCGATCACCCTTCGAGACACCGAGCGGCGCCTTCAATCCGCTGCCGACGCTGCCGCCCGTTTTCTTCGGCTGGCGGACGATGGCGGGAACACGAATTTCGGCGCCACCGGCAAGACGGTCATTCGCCTGCGCGCGCTTACTATCGACGCGGACCTGGCCGGAGCGCAAAAGCTTTTGCAAATAGGTATAGCCGACTTCGGGAAAGTGGAGGCGAAACCAACGGTCGAGGCGCATATCCGCTTCGTCGTTTTTCACGCGTAGCGTTTCGACCTTGCCGTCCGCAGTCGGAACGGTTTTTTCGGCGGCGGTCTTCGTCCTAGGTTGGTTCATGCCAGCACCGCGCGGGTGACGATCAAGCCGGCGAACACCGCCGACAGCGTCAAGATCACCGAGGCGGCAACGTAGGTGACGGCCGTCGTGGTTGCGCCGCGCTCAAACAAGGTTGCGAACTCCAAAGAAAATGCTGAAAATGTCGTGAAGCCACCAAGGATGCCCGTCGCGAGAAACGTGCGCAATTCCGGCGAGCCCTCGACGCGTTGCGCCAGCATCGCAATGACAACGCCCATCAAAAAGCAACCAACGACATTGACCGTCAGCGTTGCCCACGGAAATTCGATCAATCCGCGGTGAGCGAACCCCTGATTGACGAGATAGCGTGCGCCGGCGCCGATGGCACCACCGGCTGCGGCAAGCAGAAAAAGTTGCATGGGTCGGTTGAACCTAGATTTTGTTGCCAAAGCTATAGCCCTCGCCGGCCAATAACGAAAGCACAGCTGTCGGCCCAAGGGCGCGACCATGACGACCCGCAGCGCTTAACTCTGCTGGCGCTCACGCCGTAGCTTGGCCCAATAGTCGAGGCGCTTCTTGATCTCGCGCTCAAAGCCGCGTTCAGGCGGATCGTAGTACTGGGGCCGCTTTTTGAAGGCGTCGGGAAAGTAGTTTTGTCCCGAGAAGGCATCCGGCTGATCGTGATCATAGAGATAATCCGAGCCGTACCCCTCGTCTTCCATCAGCTTGGTCGGCGCATTGAGGATCGACTTCGGCGGCGCGAGGCTCCCATGGTCTTTGGCGGCCCGCATCGCGGCTTTGAAGGCGACATAGTTGGCGTTCGATTTTGGCGCGGTGGCGAGATAGATCGTCGCCTGCGCCAGTGCCAATTCGCCTTCGGGCGAGCCCAAAAAATCAAACGCATCTTTGGCGGCGTTGGCGATGACGAGCGCTTGGGGATCTGCGAGCCCGATATCCTCAACAGCCATGCGCACCAAGCGGCGAGCGAGAAACAGCCGATCCTCACCACCCTCGAACATGCGGGCAAGATAATAGAGCGCCGCATCGGGGTCTGATCCGCGCACGCTTTTGTGCAAGGCGGAAATCAGGTTGTAGTGACCTTCGCCACCCTTGTCGTAGAGCGGGGCGCGGCGCTGCACGAGCTTGACGAGCGCATCGCGCGACAAGGGATCGGCGGTGGGCGCGACGGCTGCGAAGACATCTTCGGCGAGATTGAGCACCGCGCGGCCATCGCCGTCGGCCATGCCGATGAGGCCTTCACGCGCATCATCATCGAGGCGGAGCGGACGACCGAGCTCAGCCTCAGCGCGCACGAGCAGTCCTTCGAGCGCGGCATCATCGTGGCGGTTAAGCGTCAAAACGGTCGCTCGTGACAGCAAAGCAGCGTTGAGTTCGAACGACGGGTTCTCGGTCGTCGCGCCGACAAGCGTGATCGTGCCGTCTTCCATGTGCGGCAAGAAGCTGTCCTGCTGCGAACGGTTGAAGCGATGGATCTCATCTATGAACAGCAGCGTGCCTTTGCCCTGCTCGCGCTGCAATCGGGCGCGGTCGAAGGCCTTGCGCAACTCCGCGACGCCGGAAAAAATTGCCGACAATTGTTCGAAGGCGAGATTGGTTTCACCAGCCAGCAAGCGGGCGATCGTCGTCTTGCCAGAGCCCGGAGGCCCCCACAGCACGAGGCTTGGAACGCGGCCCGACTTCAGCATTCGCGTCAGCGTGCCGTCAGGGCCGACGATATGATCCTGTCCGACAACTTCGGCGAGATTTTTTGGACGCAGGCGATCGGCAAGCGGGCGCGGCGCGCTTTTCTCAAGACCAGCGGCTTCGAAGAGATTTGCCATCCGGCGTTTATAGCGGCAGGACTCCCGCCTGCGATAGGCCTGACAACTTTAGGGCGATCTAATCGCGACGGTCACCGTTTTGGGCCGGCCAGAGGTCGCGCCGTCATCATCGGACACGACGACATCGAACGTCGCGGTGTTATCGCTGCCGCCGCCGTGGGCAAAGGAAATGAGCCCGGCGTTGAGGTCGGCCTGGGTGAAGTTCGAGACCGGCGTTCCCGGCACTCGGCCAGAAGTCAATTGGCCGCCGCTTAGATTGCTGACGGCAAACGTGAGATTGTCCGCCGTGTCGTCCGGGTCATAGGCTGAGAGGTCGGCGCGCGTGATGCGCACCGATTGGCCGCGCGCGACCGTCAAATCGAGATCTCCGCCGAGCGACGGCGGCACGTTGCGGACTTGAGCGGCGAGTTCCGCGCCCTCTTCCATGGCGAGCTTGCCGTATTTGACGTTGCCGCTCACGGCGCCGGTGCTTCTGATCGAGATCAAATTCTGCACGCGGACTTCACCATCGAGTTCGCCGCGAATGTCGGCTGAATTGGAGCGCAACTGGCCTTTGAGACGGCCGCCGTCAAAGACCACGACATCATCGGCGGCGACGCCACCCTCTATTTTGCCGTGAACTTCCACGCGCCGGCTGTTTTTGACATCGCCTGTCAGCACTGCATCGGTCCCGATGATCAGCACGCCCTTCGTCTCCGACATTGCAAATTCCTTTACGACTTGATGCGACGGAGAAGACCGTTGGCCGACATTGTGTCACGGTGGCGACACGCGGCCAAACATGTCGCGCGGCACATCGTTAACGTCGCGGCGATTGCTCATTTTGAGAATAGCCGACGTGCATCAGCGTCGGCCGTTGTCGATGATGTCGACAATGACGAACGTATAGCGCGAGCCAGCGTCGCAGCTCGCTATCAGCCTGGAACCTGCAGCTGTAGAACGCGACCGCCGCGCTTCACCGAAATTTGCCAGATGCGCTGGCGGCCTTCGACCGCCGCTTCGAGTTCGGCCACCGTCTTCAAATCCTTGCCTTGAACCGACAAAATAAGATCGCCTTGCCGGAAGCCAAGATTTTGCGCTACCGACCCATTGCGCACCGCGATCACGATCACGCCTTGGGTATCGTCGAGGTTCAGTTCATCGGCCATTGCCGGCAGAATGTTCGAGACCCGCGCCCCATCCAGCGGATGCGGCCCCGATAAATTCCTAATGTCTTCGCTGCCAGCTTTTGGCGGCGCTGCAAGCGCCAGCGATACGTCGACCGGCTTGCCTTTGCGAATGACGGAAAGCACCACCGACTGGCCGACGCCTCTGGTCATCACGCGGTAATAGACAGACCGCGCGTCGCTGACATCGACGCCGTCGACGCCCCTGATGACGTCGCCGGGTTCGAGCCCAGCGGTCGCGGCCGGTCCGCCATCGGATACGCGCGTGACCACAGCCCCCGCGATCCGATCGAGACCCAGGCCTTCGGCGACATCGCGCGATACGGTTTCGAGCTTCGCACCAATCCAGGGCCGCTCGACCTTGCGGCCGCTGGCGGCGCTCTCGGCATAGACTTTGACGAGGTTCGAGGGGATGGCAAAGCCGATGCCGACCGACCCGCCGGATTTCGAAAAGATCAGCGTGTTGATACCGACGAGGCGGCCCGACATATCGACCAGCGCGCCGCCCGAATTTCCCGGGTTGATGGCGGCGTCGGTTTGCACGAACACTTGGCTATCCGACGAACTGATCTCGGATCGCGACAAGGCTGACACGATACCGCTGGTCACCGTCTGGCCGACGCCGAACGGGTTGCCGATGGCGAGAACCAGATCGCCGACTTCGAGGCTGTCTGAATCTTCAATTTCGAGAAACGGAAACTTGCCATCGCCATTCTCGATTTTCAAAACGGCAATGTCGGTCTTGTCGTCCTGGACGATGACCTTCGCATCGAACTCGCGTTTGTCGGACAGCGCGATGCGGATTTCGGTATCACCGCGGGCTTTGACCACGTGCGTGTTGGTGACGACAAGGCCCTCGGCATTGACGATCACGCCGGAGCCGAGCGAACTCATCACCCGTTCGGAGGGCGGGCCGGAGCCTTCACCAAATTCGCGGCCGAAGAAGCGGCGGAACCACGGATCGTCGGCGAATGGCGAATTGAAGGTTTGCACGCGCGAACGGACATAGACGTTGACGACGGCGGGCGCAGCTTTACGCACGATCGGCGCGAACGAGTATTGCGCTATTTCGCGCGATGGCGGTGGCACGCGGTTGGGTGACGATGGCGTCGGCGCGGGAACATTGAGCGGCGCCGGTTGCGCAACCTGTGCTGTCTCTTGCAACGGTGCAGCGCGCGGCGCGACCGGCATCGGCGGCGGGGCCGGCTCGTGCGGTGTCAAGGCTGACCAACTGCCGGCAACAGCCGTCAGAATGAGTGCGCTGGTAATCACGAGTGATTTCGATATCGGCATTGGTTGGTCTCTTGGCTTCTGTCGTGCAACGTTGCTGCCGCTATATGGTCCGCGAGATCGGCGGCGTCGAGGGGCTTTGCAGCGGATGATGCACGGGTAGTACGGTGAGGTTAGATCAAACCGAGCTCGCGCAACGACCTGACAGATTGCGCGACGGCGTCATCGGCAGCTGTGAAGGTCATCCCAAGCGCCTCGCGCGCCTTGGCGTTGGTGAAGTGCTTGTGCTGGCCAAGCTCGGGCAGAATGGTGCGCATGCGCTTATCGACAACGGCCAACGCCCGCACGGCAAAATCGGGCAATTCGAGCTTCGGCGCCTTTGAGGCCAGGTCCGGCAGCTCTCGGGCCATGATTTGGCCGAGGCCGTACAGACCGGATTCTCCTTCGGCGATCAAAAAGCGGTGGCCCGCAATGCCAGGGCGCACCAGTGCTTCGGCGTGCGCGACGGCCACATCGCGGACATGGGCCACGGGAAAGCGAATGCGCGGAGCTGCCGGATAAATCCCTTTCGCCATCAGCACGAACAATTCATGCGACGTCGAGAGATCGCTGTCGAGTGCGGCGCCATGCACAAAGCCCGGGTTGATGGCGACGATCTCGGGCGCGCCCGGCGTCCTGCGATGGAACTGCCAGGCGGCGTTCTCGGCCATCGTCTTTGAGCGGATGTAGGGCGTGATGGTTTCGCTGGTCTCATCCGTCATGTCGGCTTCGGAATAGATGTGCTCGTCGGCCGGTGCGGCGACCGGTCCATAGAAGATCGCGACGGTCGACGAGGTGACGACGACGCGGCGCACGCCGGCCCGTGTCGCCGCTTGCAAAACGCGGATCGTGCCATCGCGCGCCGGGTGGATGACGTCTTCGGGGTTATCTGGCTGCTGGATCGGAAAAGGCGAAGCCGTGTGGGCGACGAATTCCGCTCCGGCGAAAGCATCGTCCCAGCCGGCATCCGACAGCAGATCGGCGGTGACGAACGTCAGACCGGCCGGATCCGCACCGGCGCGCTGCACGGCACGGCGCACGTCATCGGCTTTTGCCATGTCGCGGAGCGTGCCGCGCACAGTGTGTCCGCGCTTGAGCAATTCGGCAATGATGTGCTTGGCGATAAAGCCGGACGCACCGGTGACGATGATTGGCGGGATGGACATTGTGTGTTGGCCTCATCGTCGCGACCGGGATATGTGCAAACGTCTCAGGCGGGAGTGTCGTGCGAAACCCGCCCAAAAGGCAACGTCGCAATTCTTAAAAACTGGGCCGCGCCGAGAGCCCTTCGGCATCGGCACATCCCCGGCTGTCGCGTTGACCTCGCCAACAGATACAGCGTGCCGGCGTATGTCGCGAGTGCCGCTCGCCGGATCGCTCAGGATCGATTGTGCCCGCGAAGCAAAAGCCCCGGCGCTGAGGGCACCAGGGCGTTTTATTGTCGCGTATCGGATCGACCCGCCTTAAGCGCTCGCGTCGGCGTTCTTCAGCATTTCCTCGTGGCGCGCCTTGTCTTCAGCGCCCTTCACAGTTGGATCGCGGTCAACGAGTTCAATGACGGCGCGGGGCGAAGCATCGCCATAATAGAACCCGGCTTTCAGCACGCGGGTATAACCGCCGGCGCGCGACTTGTAGCGGGGGCCAAGAATATCGAACAGTTTTTTGACCATGTCTTCGTCGCGAAGACGAGCCGCGGCGAGGCGGCGCGAATTGAGATCCCCGCGTTTGGCCAGCGTGATGTACTTGTCGACGACGCGCTTGAGATCCTTGGCTTTCGGCAGCGTCGTGACGATCTGCTCGTGCTTGATCAGAGCGGCGGCCATATTCGAAAACATCGCCTGGCGATGGCCCGGCTGACGGCCAAAACGGCGGCCAAGTTTTTTGTGTCGCATCGATCGTCATCCTTACATTGTTGACCGCCCGAACTGGTGCCGGAGGTTTGTCGTCAGCCATATCGAACCGTTCGATAAGGCTCGGCGCGGGAGGTTCTATGGCCTCACCTTCGCGACTTCTTTCTGGCGCTCGGCTAGCTCCGTTCCGGGAGCCGGCCGCCGAGCGCGGTCGTAAGCTCTGGCGCTCGGCTAGCCCCGTTCCGGGAGCCGGCCGCCGAACGCGGTAGTCCGGAAGTCCTGACGGACAAACCGGTAGTGTCAGACACGGCGTGCGACTGCACGCCCGGCGCTAGCGCCGCCTCAGCGGAGCTGGCCCGTTCGCCTTCGCAAACGGAACAGCCAGCGTGAGCTCAGTATTGATCTTCAAACCGCTTGGCGAGTTCGTCGATGTTGTCCGGCGGCCAGTTCGGGACTTCCATGCCGAGATGGAGACCCATGGTTGCCAAAACTTCCTTGATCTCGTTGAGCGACTTGCGGCCGAAGTTCGGCGTGCGCAGCATTTCCGCTTCCGACTTCTGGATCAGGTCGCCGATGTAGACGATGTTGTCGTTCTTCAAGCAGTTGGCAGACCGCACCGAAAGCTCGAGTTCATCCACCTTCTTGAGAAGGGCGGCGTTGAAGGCGAGTTCCGGATGGCGCTGTTCTTCCTGCGCCTTCTTCGGCTCTTCGAAATTGATGAAGACGGCGAGCTGATCTTGCAGAATGCGGGCGGCGAGCGCCACCGCATCTTCGGCGCGCACTGAGCCGTCGGTTTCGACCGTCATCGTCAGCTTGTCGTAATCGAGGATCTGGCCTTCGCGCGTGTTCTCGACTTTGTAGGAAACCTTCTTGACCGGCGAGTACAGGCTGTCGACCGGGATCAAGCCGATCGCCGAATCTTCGGGCCGATTGCGATCTGACGGCACATAGCCCTTACCCATATCGGCCATGAATTCCATGCGGATCGAGGCGCCGTGGTCGAGATGGCAGATGACGTGTTCGGGGTTCAAGACTTCGACATCGGACGAGCCTTCGATGTCACCCGCCTTGACGGGGCCAGCGCCCTCTTTCTTGAGGACCATGCGCTTGACGCCTTCCGAATGGATGCGCAGCGCAATTTCCTTGATGTTGAGAATAATGTTGGTCACGTCTTCGCGGACGCCTGGAACCGACGAGAATTCATGCAGCACGCCGTCGATCTGCACCGACTTGATGGCGGCGCCCTGGAGCGACGACAGCAGCACGCGGCGCAGCGCATTTCCAAGTGTCATGCCAAAGCCGCGCTCAAGCGGTTCAGCGACAACGGTTGCGATGCGGGTGCGATCGCGGCCCGGCTGGATGTCGAGCTTCGTCGGCTTGATTAAATCTTGCCAATTCTTTTGCAGTAC
>JAIEPV010000154.1 GCA_019748215.1 Hyphomicrobium sp. | reverse complement strand
AGCACGCGAAGCAGCGAAATTTTTTCGCCGTGCACGACGGTCGTCTGGCTCATTGCGGCCCCCTCTGGTGCGTCGGATCAATGACTAACGCGTCGTCGATTTCGCCTTCCCGAGACGATGTCAAAAGCTCTTCCGAATAGGTCCGATCGGTCATGATCATGTCGATCAGCATCCATATGCCGAAGACCGCCGACAGACCCCAGGCCGCATATTCAACCATCGCAAAATCGCTCATCGCAGCCGCCTCACTGGTTGCCAAACCGTTCGGAAATCACGTCGCGATACTCGACCTTTGAAAATCGAAACAGCAAGACGAAATAGCCAATGACGACGAGCGCGGTGAGCGCCAGCGCCAAAGGATCAAAAGAATAATCGAAGCGCGCGGCAATGATCGGCGCTGCGGTTTCCGGCGTCATGGCCAGCTTTTCCCACTGCGCCTGCTGGAAGGCATTTTGGCCAAGACCGGCCCAAGTTGTTTTGTCGGCGATAGCAAGTTCTGTTTTGCCGCCGCCGGCGAGACCCAGGTACAACGGCGCGAACAGCGCAGCGAACACCAGGGCAAGGAGAAACAGGCTGTCGAAAAACTGGCCGAACGCCGACTGCGTCGGTGGCTGATAGTCGGACTGCCCCATGAAACACTTCTCCAAATTTCTAGGATTTGTTCTCGATATCGAGGTAGTGCAGGTCGAGACCGTAGATCTCGTCACGCTCGTGACCGAGATGGGCGATCATCGCGACGATGGATGCGGTGTTGAACAGCAGCACCAATGCCGCCGAGACAGCGAGTGCCCAGAACACTTCCGGGGTCGTGGCGAAATCTTTCACCTCGTAAAATACAAACGCATAGAGCGCCCAAAGCGCGATGACCGCGACCAGCGACCAGATCCGATCGCCGCCAAACATCTGCGCGATACGTGGGTCTTCACTCGGCTGTGCCATGTGTTTTTCCTTCCGGATCGCGTGCCTTCGTCAGGCCAGATCGAGGCTCGAGCCAGCCGCACAAATTCTGAAACGACAAACCGGTCGCGGTTGCCGCGAGGGCGTCCTGTCGACGACCGCCTGCGCCATCGGCGCTGACTGAACGTGCGTAAAAACTCATCAACATCTTGTGCCTAAATGACGCAGGGCATACACGTATTGTCAACTATTATTCGTCGCAGGAAACATGAAAACATCCCGCACCGCACGACATTGCAATCTTAAATTGTTGATTATAAATGCTTTTTTATTCATTTGAACATTGCAGTGCAGCATCGATGCGCTACAAAAGTCACCTGTAATGTTTTTTTACCTGCCTTTGTTTTGATCGATGGGATGAATAATCGGTCACACGTTTCGAATGACCACGCAGCGACACGCAACGGCAAATTCGTCCAACCGAGCCTCGTCATTTAGTGCGCGTGACGTGCGTGCGTCGCGCGTGGCTGCTCGACGCGTAAAATGAAGCACTTGATTTCCTTCGTGCCGCGCTGTGCAGTCTGTAGCGAGCGCTCCGCCAGCGAATTCTCGTTTGCGCCGCCGAGCAACCCACGCAAGGCGAATTGAATGTCGAAGAAAGCTGCGCCGAAAACGACTTCCGAAAAATCCGTCACAGTCGCACCGAAAACACCGCTCTCGACTCATCTTGCGACGGGATCGGGAGCGCCCGACGTCGTGGTGCGATCACTCGAAGATGCCATCGGCGCGCAGGTTCGCGACTATCGAAAACACGCCGGACTAACCGTCTCCGAGCTCGCGACCGCCGCCGACATTTCGTCTGGCATGCTCTCCAAAATTGAAAATGGACAAATTTCGCCGTCGCTGTCGACTTTGCAGCTACTCTCGTCCGCACTCAACTTGCCGCTGACCATGCTGCTCGCGTCGTTCGAAGGCGATCGCGGATGTTCGTACGTCAAGCGCGGCGAAGGCGTTGCCATCCGCCGTCGTGGGACGAAGGTCGGCCACAACTATCAATTACTGGGACAGTCGCTTGGCGGTAATATCGCCGTCGAACCCTACATCATCACGCTCAACGAAGACGCCGAGCCGTACACGGAATTTCGCCATGAGGGCATTGAATTTATTTACATGCTCTCAGGTGAAGTGTTCTACGCTCATGGCGATCGGAGCTACCACCTGCAGCCGGGCGACTCGATCATGTTCGATTCCGCTGAACTGCACGGCCCGCAAAAATTGGTGAAGCTGCCGATGACGTACTTGTCGATCATCATCTATCAACGGCGATAGGCGCGCCGTCGCCTCGTGCGGTCTTTGCAATTTTATCCGGTCGCCAGCGCCGAAATCGAGTTTCCTCAGACGAAAGTATGTTTCTCTTCGATTGACGCCCGTCATGCTCTCGGCTAGGTTCTGAACAACGTCAGCGAGCGAGGTTCGTACGAACATGTGCGGGATTGTCGGACTTTTTCTGAAGGACAAGGCTCTCGAGCCCCATCTCGGCGCGCTCACCAACGAGATGCTAACGACCATGTGCGGGCGCGGGCCCGACTCGGCCGGCTTTGCCGTCTACGGCGACGCTTTGAACGACCGTGCCAAGATCACGCTTCAGTCGCCCAATCCGGCGACCGACTTCGCCAATCTCGACAGGTTGATTTCGGGCGCCATCGGCCATGAAGTCGATTTGCGTGTGAAGTCGACGCACGCGGTGCTGACGGTGCCGAGCGATCAGCTCGAAGCCGCGAAAGCTGTTCTTCGCTCACAGGCGCCGTCCGTGCGCATCATGGCGACGGGGTCCGCCATCGAGATCTATAAGGAAGTCGGCTATCCGACCAGCGTTGCCAGCCGCTTCGAACTCGCAAAGATGAGCGGCACGCATGCGATCGGCCACACCCGAATGGCGACGGAGTCGGCCGTGACGACGCTCGGTTCGCACCCGTTCTCGACCGGCCCGGATCAATGTCTGGTGCATAATGGCTCGCTCTCCAATCATAACAATCTGCGGCGCGAGCTTCGCCACGACGGCATGACGTTCGAAACCGAAAACGATAGTGAAGTCGCTGCCGCTTATCTGACATGGCGCATGAACCAGGGCATGAATCTCGGCGAGGCGTTGACCAAGAGCCTGGATGATCTGGACGGCTTCTTCACATTTGTCGTCGGCACAAAGAACGGCTTTGGCGTATTGCGTGATCCGATCGCGTGTAAGCCCGCCGTCATGGCGGAGACCGATCAATACGTCGCGTTTGGGTCTGAGTATCGCGCGCTCGTCAACCTGCCGGGCATCGAGACCGCTAAGGTCTGGGAGCCCGAGCCCGGAACGGTTTATTTCTGGGAACGCTGAATTGCACTGAAGGAACGCGATGAATGCGCACTATCGACTTGGCGAAGACGGCACTTCGCGACCTCAATCAGGACCTGCATCGACAATCCGCCGGTACCAATGAAGCGCGTTGGGAAGTCATCAATCCGATGGGATCGCACGCCGTTGCAGTTGGTGTCGACGCGCCAATCACTATCGATATCCGCGGCAGCGTTGGCTATTACTGTGCCGGCATGAACAAGCAGGCGATCGTCACGGTGCATGGCTCGGCCGGTCCGGGCGTCGCTGAAAACATGATGTCGGGAGAAGTGCGCATTACCGGCGACGCCAGCCAGTACGCCGGCGCGACCGGGCGCGGCGGACTGCTCGTAATCGAGGGAAATGCCGCCTCGCGGTGCGGCGTGTCGATGAAGGGCATCGATATCGTCGTCAAGGGCAGCATCGGCCACATGTCAGCGTTCATGGCGCAGTCAGGCCATCTCGTCGTGTTGGGCGATGCTGGCGATGCGCTCGGCGATTCCATCTACGAAGCTAAACTGTACGTGCGCGGCACGGTCAAAAGCCTTGGCGCCGACTGTATCGAGAAGGACATGCGCGCCGAGCATCATGACGAACTCGCGGGTCTGCTGGCTAAAGCTGGTATTTCTGGGGTGCAGACGAGCGAATTCAAACGCTATGGATCGTCGCGCAAGCTCTACACGTTCAACATCGACAACGCGGACGCTTATTGATGACCTATCAGAACCCGCCGACGACGCCGCGCAAATCCGCGACCTTCGATGATTATACGCTGTCGGAGATCCGCCGCGCCGCGCAGACTGGCATCTACGACATTCGCGGCGGCGGCGCTAAACGGCGCGTACCGCATTTCGACGACTTGTTATTTCTTGGCGCATCCATTTCCCGCTACCCGCTCGAAGGCTACCGCGAGAAATGTTCGACCGCCGTGACGCTCGGCACGCGGTTCGCAAAAAAACCGATCGAACTAAAAATTCCTATCACCATTGCAGGCATGAGTTTTGGCGCCCTGTCAGCCGGCGCCAAGGAGGCTCTGGGGCGCGGCGCGACAATCGCTGGCACATCGACCACGACGGGCGACGGCGGCATGACGCCGGAGGAGCGGGGCCAATCGAAAACACTCGTCTATCAGTATTTGCCGTCGCGCTACGGCATGAATCCTGATGACTTGCGCAAGGCCGACGCAATCGAAATCGTTGTCGGCCAAGGCGCAAAGCCCGGCGGCGGCGGCATGCTGCTTGGACAAAAAATTTCCGATCGCGTCGCGGAGATGCGCAACTTGCCCAAAGGCATCGACCAGCGGTCCGCGTGCCGGCACCCTGATTGGACCGGACCCGACGATCTCGAAATCAAGATTCAGGAATTGCGCGAGATCACCGACTGGGAGAAGCCGATCTATCTCAAGATCGGTGGCACCCGCCCCTACTATGATGTGGCACTCGCTGTGAAAGCCGGGGCCGACGTCATCGTGCTCGATGGCATGCAAGGCGGCACGGCCGCAACGCAGGAAGTCTTCATCGAGAACGTCGGCCTGCCGACACTCGCTTGCATTCGTCCAGCCGTGCAGGCGCTGCAGGATCTCGGCATGCACCGCAAAGTGCAGCTCATCGTGTCGGGCGGACTTCGCAACGGCGCCGATGTCGCCAAAGCGTTGGCACTCGGCGCTGATGCTGTCTCGATCGGCATCGCCGCCTTGGTGGCACTCGGCGACAACGATCCGGCTTACGAGCAAGAGTATCAAGCCCTCGGCACCACGGCAGGAGCATATGATGACTGGCACGAAGGCAAAGACCCGGCCGGCATTACGACCCAAGACCCGGAATTGATGGCGCGCTTCGATCCGATCAAAGGTGGGCGCCGATTGGCGAACTATCTGAAAGTCATGACGCTCGAGGTTCAAACAATCGCTCGTGCCTGCGGTCATAACCACATTCACAACCTGGAGCCTGAAGACTTGTGCGCGCTGACGCTTGAGGCGGCCGCCATGGCGCGTGTTCCGCTCGCGGGAACGACATGGGTGCCGGGCCAGGGGAATGGCAGCTTGTAGACGATGCGCACTATTAAACGCTCAACGACCGCTTCAAACGGCGGCAGGAAATACGGAGTCAACGCAAGATGTCTCAAGATCTCGCCACGCTGGCCAAAGAACGCGGCATTCGTTACTTCCTCATTTCGTATACCGACCTGTTTGGCAGCCAACGCGCTAAACTTGTGCCGGCCGCCGCCATAGCCGACATGCAGAAGGACGGCGCAGGCTTTGCGGGCTTTGCGACATGGCTCGATCTGACACCGGCCCACCCCGACCTATTCGCAATGCCGGACCCATCGGCAGTGTTTCAGTTGCCCTGGAAAAAAGACGTGGCCTGGGTCGCGGCCGACCTCGTGATGGATGACAAGCCAGTCTCCCAAGCGCCTCGTGTCGTGCTGAAAAACATCATGGCCGAAGCCGCCAAAGACGGCCTCCACGTCAAAACCGGCGTCGAGTGCGAATTCTTTTTGACGAAGCCATGCGGCACACTGATTTCAGATGAGTCCGACACCGCCAGCAAGAGCTGTTACGACCAGCAGGCTTTGATGCGCCGATACGACGTCATCTCGGAAATCTGCGATCACATGCTCGAGCTTGGCTGGGGCCCTTATCAAAACGACCACGAGGATGCCAACGGTCAGTGGGAAATGAACTGGAATTTCGACGACAGCTTGGTGACCGCCGACCGTCATGCGTTCTTTAAGTTCATGGCCAAAGCGGTCGCCGAAAAGCACGGCTTTCGCGCCACGTTCATGCCGAAACCATTTCTAGGCCTAACCGGAACCGGGTGTCACGCCCACATCTCGGTGTGGGACAAATCCGGCAAGACGAACATGTTCTACGATGCCGATAACGACATGGGGCTATCGGCCAGCGGCTATAATTTTCTCGGTGGCATCATGCGCCACGCAGAGGCTCTGTCGGCGATCACCAATCCAACCGTCAATAGCTACAAACGCATCAATGCCCCGCGAACCGTGTCTGGTGCAACGTGGGCGCCAAACACCGTCACCTGGACGGGCAATAACCGCACGCACATGGTTCGCGTGCCGGGCAAGGGGCGCTTCGAACTGCGCTTGCCGGACGGCGCCGCTAACCCGTATTTGCTTCAAGCCGTCATCATCGCCGCTGGTCTCAACGGTGTGCGCACGAAAGCTGACCCGGGCAAGCGTCTCGATATCGACATGTATCAGGACGGCCATACCGTCAAAGATGCGCCGCGCCTGCCACTGAACCTGCTCGACGCGTTGCGCAATTTTGAGAAGGACACCGAATTGACCGGCATGCTTGGCCAGGATTTTGCGGCATCCTACGTCAAATTGAAAACATCGGAGTGGAATTCCTACGCGTCGCACCTGACGCAGTGGGAACGCGATAATACGCTCGATATTTAAACGTCGTCGCGACGTGCGTCATGGGGCGAGGCCGTACACTGACCGCGATCAGTTCGCAAAAGCCCGGCGAATGAGATCGCTCACCACGCTCCCGGTCGAGCGATACGGCCGAAACGAATTGGTCACGCCCGAGGGTGGTAGTAGAACGCCCGCAGTTCTATTTTTTGCCCTGCGTGAGGCTTGCCGCTGCTTCGCAAGCATGTCCTTGACATCCGACATATCGATCGCGGCCAGATGATCTTTGCCCTTGTCGATCTTTGACCACTGGTTGTTCAGCGCCAAGGCAATGCGCTTTTGATGCCCATACGAGTCCGCAAGAAACGCTGGCGTGCCGTCAGGTTGCATCCAAACCGTGAAGTATCCGATATGCACAGGGATGGCCCTGTTGAGTGAGATTTGATTATTGAAAGCGCCGCTTTTCGCCAAGCGCGCAGCGTTCAATGTATCAGCGCCCTGGTCGAAGTCGAACACGGCTTGCGCAAACGCCAGCGGGTTTCGCACCCTGACGCAGCCATGACTGAACAATCGCGCTTTTTCATTGAATAGCGATTTATCGGGCGTGTCGTGCAGATAGACCGAGTGCTTGTTCGGAAACAAAAACTTCACAAGACCAAGGGCATTCCCGTTACCGGATGGCTGAAAAATTGTGTACTGACTGAGGTCCGCCCTGCTCCAGTTGACGCGCGAACTATTGATGATGCGGCCATTCTTGCCGCGAATGCGATAGCCATGGTTCTCCAGCGTGCGGCCATTGCCCCCCGCCGCTACGACTTTCTTGATTTTAATCGAGTCCGGCAAATTCCATTCCGGACGCACAACAATCATTTCCAAATTGTGCGAGAAAATCGGCGTTTGCGTTTCCTCGGTTCCGACGACGACGCGGTCGCTGAATATCGAGACGCCATTCGACACGAAATCAATCGAGTAGGACGGCACGTTGACGAAGGCGTGCGTGGCACCGAGATCGGCGGGCATCCAGCGCCACTGCTCCATATTCGCAATGACCGCTTCAGTCCGGTCAGCGATATCGCCACCATTTAAGGCTTTGCGTGTAGCCTTACCCACAACACCGTCGGCGCGGAGCGATTTCGAGGACTGAAACGATATGACCGCCGCACGCAGTGCGTCGTCGTAAACGTCTTCGCCGCCAGCAACGCCGGGGACAGCGAGCCGACGCCTCAAGACGATGACGTCGCCGTTGCGATCACCCTTGCGCAGTTCAGTGCCACGGGGGTCGAGGCGCGTTTCGAGCTGGCGTGCCGTCTCCGCCCGAATTTGCGCCAGGTAAGCTTTGAGTTTCCGAAATTGATCGTGAGCCGGCTGAAAGGCTTGAAGCACTTCGTGTGGTGCGCCGCTTTGCACCAGCATGCCGAGTACGTCGGATGCCTTCGGCAGAGACGGCCGGCGATCCAGGTACGTGCTGAGTTGCGTCGACGGCTCGGAGATGCGCGCGCCACGCGCGTGAGCGGCATATTTTAGCGCTAAACGCGTTATTTCCAGCTCGGCTTCGACCGTTTGTGCGACCGACCACCGTCCATTGCTCTTGGGCTGTTGCACGGCTTTGAATTCAAAATCAGCCGCGTTGAGCCCCCACTCACTTGCCGAAGCTATCTCTGCGACCAGAAGACGTCCGGCGCGCGTCAGACCCATTTCGTCCAGCCAGACCGGCCGATCCTCGCGACTGGCATAAAACGCCCTGACGTCATCGATGTCGGCAACATCGAATTGCTGGATTGTCGGATCGGACAGTTTGGTGCGTATTTCTGTTCCGATAGCCTGCGGGCTTTCGGCTGCAAACACGTCACGCGCGGCGCTAGCCGCGATGATTTGAGCCGCCACGCAACCGACGACGAGCGGCGTTGCAAAAAACGTCCATAAACGGCGAAACATCATGACGCTGGATACTCGACTTGTTTTTTGTTTCCCCGGCGATCCACTGAACTTCGGCGACGTCATTTTATAGGTGGATCATAACGGCAGCTTGAACGGTGTCACTTATACATTCGACGACAGATTTTAACAGGTTCCCGCCTGAGGTTGGCTAGCGCGTGGACCAACGTGAGCACAACGAGGCGGTCATCTGCATCTGAAGTTTTATTGCCGTCTCTTATTCGGATTGGCCTTTATGCAATCATCGCCCGACCGTGCTTCAACTTATGGCGCGAATTGAGTAAGCGCCGCGCAGCAGCTGCCACAACATTACTCCGCCACCACTGTTCAACCGCGCGCGCGAAGTCCGCGTTCTGTGATTTCAGCAGTGGTTCCGGCGTACCTATCGCGCAGTCGATTTGACCTGGATTGGCCGAAGACGACGAGATCCAGATCATGGCGCTTTTTGCCGAGCCCTAATTTTCCAGCGACGCGTGCACTGCCGTTGCGACCACATCGGCTATTCTTGCAGTGCGCGCTTTTCTTGAACTTGGGATTTAAAGCGCCGCCATGCGACGCTTCCGCCTGATCTAGACCGATGGCCAAGCGGCCTACAGGAAGGTCTGGCGCATCCATTGCCAAAACACGCGAATGGCTGGTGAAACGCGGACGATCGGTGGATCGCGCTTGCGATCGCAATCCCGCGTCAACCCGTGACAGCGGTTTGTGCTCGGCGACCATGTGAAACGGATCGGTTGCAAGAACACGCTGGGCGATGCCATCGAGCAGATGGGCGCTGAGTGATGTCACGAGCGCTAAGCAGGCAGCATATTTGGCTAATGCCATCGCATGCCCCGGCGCCACAACCACCCTCGACACCACTCGCTCAACTCCTCAGCACACGACTTTGACGCGCTAAACTCATCTTTAACGCTTCAGCTACCGCCCGTCCTCTAGCCGTTGCGGAAAACACTTACTCAAAAATTAATCGACGTAGCTAACGCTTTGAAAAACTTTTGGTAAAAGAGACACTATCTGGCCTCAGCGAGCGCCGACGGGCCGCCATTTCTCAACAACGCCCGAAACGATCAACGGTTCATCGTTGAAATATAATAATGGTCGCGGACGATCGATGGCGCGATTGAGCGGCGTTCAGCGCGATTTATCTAAGCTGTTGATCCGCTCGAGTAGGCGCGGACGGCGCGGCGAGATGTCGGTCGCGGACGGCTGATCGTCCGGCATCATTTCGAGACGACTATCGTCGGCGCCAGCGGCCATCATGTCACTGTCGAGGTCTCGGTCGATTGCGGCCACCGCTTTCAAATGACCGCCGACGGGGCGCGCATCCCCACTTCGCCCTTCGCCACCGGACTCCAGCACGGAAACTGCGGTTGGGGTCTGACTGCGACCCGCCTCGCGGGCAGCGGACGCAGCCGATCGGGGCGTTGTAATCCGATCGGCCAGCGACGGTCGGCGAGGCTCAGCATCGGCCGTTCGCCGGTTTGCGTCAGCCGTGGTCACCACGCCATTGCCAAGGCGTTTCAGTTCCTCGCTGAAATGCTGCGATTGGCGTGCCAGCCGTTCGTTGCCGCTGGCGAGTTCAGCTCGCAAGCTCTGGATTGTCCGGCGCTGTTCGTCGACTTCGGCCTGCAGTGCGCTCATCTCAGCCTTCGTCGAAAGTGCCGGCGGCGTTTGGAGCGACGCAGCCTGGCCGGCCGCGCCTGCCGTCAGCAGGCCCGACTTGTCATAGGAGGTCAGCGCCGCCTTCAGCCGTGCAATCTCCGCCGCGCGGTCTTGCACGTCGAATTCCAAGCCGCGCATCTTGCGCTCGATGTCGTCGCGGCCAGCCACCGCCGCACCTTCACGCGCCTTCAATGACAGCAATTCGGCTTCTGCCTTGCTGAGATCGGCCCGCAGGCGCTCGATGTCTTCGGGCCTCGTCCCGCTGTTTGCGTCAGTGTCGCTTGCCGCCGCCTGCAAGCGCACAATCAAAGCGTTCTGATCGCGCGATTTGGCGCGCAGCATTTCAATTTCACTACGCAGCGCCACTTCGCCGTCAAAACGCGGGTCACCGACCGTTTCGCGGTTGCGTGACGCCCGCGTGGCGAGCGTTGTCCGCAAGCGATTGAGCTCTTCAGACTGCTGAATATTGATCTGTGTCTGCTCTTGCAGGGCCGCAGTCTGCTGGGCGCTGGTATCCGACAGCAGCGTGATGTCGGCGTCGCGCTCGGACAGTAGTTTGCGCGACTCAGCCAGCCGTTGCTCGACTTTTGGCAAACGATCAAGAATGGCCTGCTCCAGCACGCGGCGCGCGTTCCGCAACTCTTCGACGGTCAACCGCTGTGACGCCAGCGCTTCATCGAGTTCCTGCACGCGCGCATCGCGGCGGTTGATCTCGACGCTTTGCCGGGCGGCGGAGAGCTGGGCGTCTTCAAGCTTTGATTCGAGTTTATGAATGTTGATTGCGTAATCGGCGCGCATCCGATCGCGGTCGGCGCGGATTTCATCCTCGGTCAAGGGCAACTGCCGCTTAACCGCGTCGCTGGCGAAACGTTCGATGCGTCGGCGGTAGGCCGGCAGCACCATAATCAAAACCAGCGCGGCCAAAAGAAAGCCGAGCGTGACCAACATCGCGGACGAAAGCGTAATCAAGCGACTGGTCCCGGCTTCCCCCTGCGCGACTGAACATCGCGCAATGCTACGATCGATGGCGACGCCGATAGAGCGGTGTCACCTGTGCTTACATCGCTGTTTGCATCCGCAAAAGGCCTCAGCGACGATCGCCTGTGCATCGACGATCTCGACCCTCGGATGCGTCATTCAACACCTGAGCAATATGCTCAAAATGGATTCCATGTCGGATTACGAGTGTACTTCAAATATCCGACATTGGCACCCAGCCTCAAGCCGATACCGGCGCGGATCGGTGCCAGCGTGACTTCACCAGCTTTCTGCAATTGCACGCTGACGCCGCCGACAAGGTAGGCCGCTCCCTGCACGCCGCCGAAGCGTTCATAAATTTCGGCGGGATCACGAAGATTGTAGACCAGCGTCATGACCTTGGACCCTTCGCCTCCGAAATCGTAGCCAAGGCTTGGACCTTGCCAATACACGCGGTGCGTGCCGGCGTCTTTGGTATAGAGCTTACCTTCGCCGTATCGCAGCCCCGCGACAATCGCCCCGCCGGCGTCCTGGCCCAGAATATATCCGTTGGGCCGGCCGGCTTTCTGAAACGCCCATTCAATTGCTGATGCTAAGCCGCCGCTGACCGATCCGAAAAAGCCGTGTCCGGCGGCAACGATTTCGTTTTGGGTGTAGTAGCCGCGCGATCCATCCTCAACTGGCCCGCCGCCGTCCGACGGCGGAACCTGCTCGTAATGCTCTTCGCGGCTCGCCCGCTGGGGGCCGGGTCCTGGGCCTGACGGGTAAGGCTCGCCGTACCCACCATCTCCGCCCGATTTCTTGCTGCCATCGAAAGAACGGTCAGGCTCGTACGTTTCCTGGGTTTGCGGACGATACACATCGCTGCCACCCTCGCCGCCGACAATGACGTCACTTGGCGGGCGGTAGGAGTCGTCGGCTGCGATCCCGATCGCTGGAAGCCCGCCGAGGCAGACGGACAGCGCCAGAACGCGAGCCAACACGTCTCCGGAGAGGCGAAACCGGCCCGTGCTACGTCGAGGCGCGGTGTCGGGCAATCGCGTCGGGCTGAAGGTCGTCGGCATGGTTGGCACCTCGTTCGATCGCACGTCGCAGTGGCAGACGGCTGAGCGGAATTGCGCGACAGCGCATGCCACGACTCGCAGCGAATTCTACGCGGAGAATCGGCGCACACTTTCGCCAAAGTGTGGCCGATTCGCGTTGCTTGTGCGCCGTCGGATACGTTGTTTTTTTCATGCGCGGCCCGTCAGGCCGATTTTGCAAGCCGATTGAACAGGGGCTGGCGCCCCCAAGCCACGAAGTGCGGATTGAGATAGCGGCGGTTCGCATGGCCGTATGTCAACGCTGCGCCATCGATGCCGGTGACCGTTCCG
Source organism: Hyphomicrobium sp. (assembly GCA_019748215.1). Lineage (GTDB taxonomy): Bacteria > Pseudomonadota > Alphaproteobacteria > Rhizobiales > Hyphomicrobiaceae > Hyphomicrobium_B. The sequence goes on along the minus strand of JAIEPV010000154.1, from coordinate 5,331 downwards.
CCGGCCGCTTCAAGGATGGCCTGCCCTGCAGCTGTATCCCATTCGAAGGTATCGCCGAAACGAACGTACAGATCGCCCTCACCCGCCGCCAAATGGCAGAACTTGAGCGACGATCCGAGCGGCCGGGAATCGGCGACGCCCAGCGCCTTGAGCAATTCTCCGCTAGCACCACTGGCTGTGCGGCTGTTGAACGCCGTGAGGTTGTCGAAATCAGGGGCCCGCGAGACGAGTTGTCGCCACGGTGGCGCGGCGATAACGTCATCCGGCGCGTCAGGCTGCAATGCCGAGACGTAGGATAGGCGATCGGATTTCGTCATATAAAGCCGCGCGAACGCCGGCGCGTAGATCAGCCCAAAGACCGGGCGGCCATTGTCGATCAACGCGATATTGACTGAGAATTCCGGTTTGCCGCGAATGAACAAGCGCGTGCCGTCGAGGGCATCGACCAGAAAAAAACGCTGAGACGGCGCTGGCAACCGACCGTCGGCTGCGGCTTCTTCGGCGACCACCGGAACGTTCGGCATGGCCATCGCCAGCGATGCCACAATAATTGCTTCGGCTTCACGGTCAGCGATCGTCACCGGCGATTTGTCGGCCTTGTGTTCAATCACCACGCCCGATGACAGATGAGCGAGTTCAAGCCGGCCGGCTTCGAGCACGGCCGGCAGCAATGCGCGGCCGAGCGAATCGCAATCGAAAAAAGAGCCTGATGTCATCATCGACGACTTTATCTCATAATGGCTACAGCTACGCGCGCACATCATCGCACACCCGCGATGTCTCGCCCCGCGATGTCTGGCCTCCCATGCCTGCCATAGTGTCCTGTAAGACTCACTTTGGCTGGAAAATCCAGTCGAGCGGCTCACCGGGAGTGCAAGACTTGGCAACTTCGGCGCGGCGCGTGTATCAGAACAAGACGACACTTCATTCGCGGCCCCCTGTTCGCTCGCGTCGCGCTCTCGCGCGAGAGCTGCCGCCGCCTGTCCGTCCAGGTGCTGCTGCCCGCGATAGCGTCATCCGCGACCACATAAATTCAGGGGCCCTTTTTTCATGAACCAGCGCGTGCATCCATCCGATCTCGAGCTTGCGGCGCTTATTTCAAGCAAGATCTGCCACGACGTCATCAATCCGGTCGGCGCCATTTATAATGGCCTCGAAATCCTCGACGAAGATGACGACGTTCAGGCAAAATCGTACGCTTTGAACGTCATTCGCAATGTCACCGAGCAGGCCTCGGCGCGCCTGCAGTTCGCGCGTTTTGCATTCGGTGCTGCCGGTTCAGCCGGGTCAATGATCGACCTTGCCACCGCCGAGCAAATTTCGCGCGGGTTCGTCGGTATCACGCAGGGCAAACATAAGCTGGTATGGCGCGGCGCCGCCGGATATGTCCCGAAAGATAAGGTCAAACTGCTGTTGAATTTGATTGCCTGTTCGGTCACAGCCCTGCCGCGCGGTGGCGAAATCGACGTCGCCGTCGGTGGTTCGTTCGAGACACCGAGCTTTCTGATCCGCTGCAAAGGCACCGGCGCACGCCCGCCGCAGTACCTCACCGAATTCATCACCGGCAACGCACAAGCCCTCGATGCCATGAGCATCCAGGCCTATTACACGTGGCGCATCGCCCAATCTGCCGATATGGCCATCGAAATTTTGAAGGACGGTGCCGACATCCTTCTGGTCGCCAAGCCCGGCGCCTGACGCATCCGCATTGGAGCGGCTGCGCGCGAGCAATTAACTGCCTGTTAGACATTACGACAGACACTTGTCCCGTTTTCAGGCGCGTGGCGAGGACAGCGTCGGCAGACGCGTTGTTTCTACGACCTTGTGCGCTGGCCACAGCCGGGATGAGATTGAGCCATGAAACATTGCTTCGTCGTCGACGATTCCGAGACCATCCGTAAATACGCGCGCTTGATTTTCGAAAGCCTCGCTTTTCGTGTCAGCGACCACGCGGATCCGGCGGCGATCTATCCACGTTTGGCCTCGGACTGCCCCGACCTCGTCCTCTTGGATTGGCGCATTCCCGGCGCCAACATGCACGAGGTCATTTTGAAGCTCAGGGCATTGTGCGGCGCTGACCGCCCCTACATTCTCTATATGACCAGCGTCAACGACTATGCCGATGTGCAGGTCGCTTACAAGGCCGGCGCGAACGGCCACCTGCTCAAGCCGTTCAATCAAGACATCATCAAAATGAAACTGCAGGATATGCGGATGGCGGCGTAATCCGCGCGTCCACTGTTGACTGCACACTGGGCCGCCCAATCTGGCCGAAGCTCTGGCTGCGCTGCCACGGACTTGCTACTGCTGCCTCCGAGACGAACTCGTCGGCGGGGAAGACATCAGGCCGTGCTGCGCGTAGATAAACTTGTGGTGGCTCCGCTGCCGCCGCTGTCGTTCACCGTTGCCAACGGCGAATGCTTGGCCGTCGAAGGTCCGTCCGGATCGGGAAAATCGCGACTTTTGCGGGCGATCGCCGACCTCGAAGAGGCGCGCGGCCACGTCTTCCTCGATGGTGCTGAACGCAGTGAAATGCGCGCGCCCTCGTGGCGTCGTTTGGTGCGCTATGCGGCCACGGAACCGATGTGGTGGACCGAAACGGCGCGAGCGGCTTTCCCAGCGCCGACAAGCACCGCCCGATCGCAAGTGAGTTCGGCGCTCGCTGCATTACTCGCAGACCTCGCCCTCGACGCATCGCTCCTCGACAAGCCCGTGAGCGATTTATCGACCGGCGAGCGCCAGCGCTTGGCGTTCGCCCGCGCCGTGATCGACGGCCCGCGCGTGCTGTTGCTGGATGAGCCGACAAACGGTCTCGATGCCGCCTCGCAAGCCCGAGTAGAAATCTTGATCCAGCGTGAGTTGAAAGCCGGCCGCTCGGTTGTGCTTGCCAGTCACGATTCCTCGCAAATTGATCGTTTAGCCGATGCCCGCCTGCAATTGGCCCGCCCAGCAACGCTCCCCCGCGCTACGCTGGCTGCCGATGCGACCCTGCCACCGCGAGGCATGACGCAATGACCTCGTATATCCCGCTCAGTCTCGTCGAACTTGCGCTGGCATCGATCCTGATCGTCGTCAACGGCGCGATCTCGGTGGCCTACGGTCTCCGCCTCGAAAAGAGCCTTGCCGTGGCGTCACTTCGCATGGTGCTGCAGCTTGGCATCGTGGCTATGGCGCTGAAGTTCATTTTCGCGCAGACCAATCCGCTTTGGACGCTTTTGTTCGTCACCGTCATGGCTGTCGCGACCATCGCCGAAGTGATCATGCGCCAAGAGCGGCGACTGAAGGGCTGGCGCGCGCTCTCGCTGAGCGCCAGTCCCGCGTTTCTTGCTGGATTGGTGACGACGCTGGTGGCCTTGCTGCTCATCCAACCGCAGCCATGGTACGCGCCGCGATTTTTGCTGCCGATCCTCGGAATGCTGGTCGGTAATTCATTGTCGGGCGTGGCGCTGGTGCTCGACACGATCACGGGCGCCGCGAGCCGCGAGCGCCGTGTTATCGAGGCTCGACTGGCGCTTGGCGCAACGCGTCATCAAGCGTTCGAAGACATTTTGAGACGCGGCCTACGCACCGGTTTAATGCCAGTGCTGAACGGCATGGCAGCGGCCGGCATCGTCTCTCTTCCGGGCATGATGACCGGTCAAATTCTCGCCGGTGTCGATCCGGTGGAAGCGGCCAAATATCAGATTATGATTATGTTCTTGATTGCCGGCGCGACCGCCATCGGGGTTGTCGCGGGCGGCTTCGCGGCCGTTCACCTTTTGACTGACGACCGGCATCGCTTACGCCTCGACCGATTGACGGCCCCAAGCGACTAGACCGGGCTACGAACGCGGCGCAGATTACGGTGCCTGACGATCGGGGGCCGACGGAGCGACGACAACATCGGCTGGTTCACTCGCGGTCGATGGCGCGCTCGGCGAAGTCGGTGGCGGCAGCGTCTCGTAAACCTCGACGCGCTTTTCGGTGCTTGCCGGCGGGGTTTCAGGCGCCGCAGCTTGCACTGGCGTTGTCGTAGCAGACGGCGTTGCCTCGGCCTTCGATGCGTCAGCCGCAGGCGACGACACGGTTGCTGGAGCGGATTCAGCTACCGGATCGGCTTTCACGGCCGCCGCCGGTTTGTCGATCGAGCCGGTTGTTGTTTTCGCGCTCGATGACTTCGCGGCCGGAGATTTGGTTTCGGCCGGTGGTATTGCGGCCTGCTGCTCGCTCTTGGGCAGCGCCGAGCCATCCCAGCACACCGTCGCTTCGGCCTTGCACGTGTACTCATCGAACACGATGAAATCTAGAAACAGCTCGCAGTTGACGTCTTTTTTGCCGGTCTTGTAGGAAGCAACGCCCTTTTCCGCCATCGACTTAGCGATGTATTTATCGAGCAGATCTTTGGCGTCCTTCGTCGGACCTTCCTTGCCGTAGTCATTGACCGAAAATGCTAACCGCGTGCAGGCCGCCGATGCCGTATCGGCGACCGCGATGGCGCCACCGGCGACTGCCGCCGCGACGAACATGAAATGAATTGCCTGGCGCATAGCGCGTCTCCGTCTGAAATCCTTGGCCGATGTCTCGATAAATTTATAGACGCGAGAACGTGGCATGACCAGGGCAGTGCCGTTGCCGTCGCATCACACCCCACATAAAGCGTTGCGATCTTGAGGAGCGAATTGACGCTCGCGAACAAATAACGGACGCATGCCGCTAGATCGCTTCTTCCTGATCTCTTTTCGCCACTGACGAATGTGACTCGCCAGTGTTGGAATACTGCCATAGCGACCAGCGGCTGCACAACCGCGGTAGGCAGGTGACTGAAACCCAAATCGGCGGAATCGACGAGGCTCGTCACAAAGCGATCATGTGGCTCGTGCAAGGCGTCGTTGGGTTGCGAACAATAGCCAAGCTCCATGTGGTATGATTCGCAGGGGCGTGCTCGCTGCGGGCGATCGGAAGTCGTGGTCGGCCGATCGCTCATAGCCTCGGCACGAAACGTGGAGAATTACTATGGATATCGTCACTCTGATCATTCAGCTCATCAGCGGCGCAGTCGGCGGTAACGTCGCTGGCAGCTTGCTGAAAAACATCAGCCTTGGAACACTGGGCAATTCACTCGCCGGCCTCGTGGGGGGCGGTCTCGGCGGTCAAATACTGGGCCACCTTCTTAATCTGCCGGCCATTGGCGGCGGCGCCCTCGATCCGATGACGATCCTGACACAAGTGCTGTCGGGTGGTGTCGGCGGAGGCGTAACACTGGCAATCGTCGGACTGTTGCGCAGCATGGTCGCGCGCTAGGGCCCTTCCGACTTAGATTGAACCAATTCTGTTCGCGCCGGTTGAGCCGAT
>JAIEPV010000149.1 GCA_019748215.1 Hyphomicrobium sp. | reverse complement strand
TAAATGTGATCGACCGCGTCCGGTGTAGGCAACTCCGCTTGTCCTGTGATGCGCTGAATGCCTTTGCCTTGACTGCCAAATAGCGGCTTCATCACCAGGCACCGATCCAATCCGTCTGTGTATTCGAGCGCGTGCTCGACGGTTTCGCAGACGCGTGTCCGCGGTGTCGGCACGCTATGGCGATGCAGCAGGAACGTCGTTTGCGATTTGTCGACACAGCGTTCGATGGCGCGCGCATCGTTCCACACCCTCACGCCGCTTTCGCGCAGCGCGTGCAGCAGCCCAAGCCGGAAGGTGATCTGTTCGAGCGTTCCGGCCGAAATCGAGCGCACGAACACGCCGTCCGGCAAGCGCCCGGCAAAGCCGGGAATGTCGATGCCGCTCTCAAGCCCGGTATCGAAGGCGCAGTGCGGTAGCGACGACACCGTGACGCGCGCCCCGAAGCTTTCGAGTGACCGCACGATGCGGCGCGCGTGCCATTCCCCGCGCCCCTCTTCGATCAGGAGGGCGAGGTGGAGGCCGTTGCCTGCCGTCGAGACAGGCGGTGAACCGTTATCAGCGGAAGCTCGCATTGACGATCTCGGGTGCAATCTTGCCGGCGTGGAATGAATTGCCCGTCTCGACGTTCGAGACGGTGACGGCGGCCGGCGAAAACAGCATGGCGTCGATTTTGTAGAAGTCGCCGTTCACTTCTGCGAAAATCTCGGCGAACGGCTTGCCATAAGCCGATGACGACGATGACGGCAGGCCGTCGGCGAGCCGCTTGGCCTCCTCATCCGTTCCTTTGACGAACAGGTGAATGCGCCCACCGTAAATGATCGCGTCATTGGTCCGGCCCATGGCCTTGACGAAATCTGGAAATGGTGGCGCGATGGGTGCCGTGCCGGTGCCGTCGAGAATATTGTCGAGACTGAAATGTAGAGCGTGCGCTTTGTGGATCGAGACTTCGAGCACACGCGCGGCGATCTGCACGCCGCCCGCGAGGCTCCACGTCGGAGCAAACAGGATCGTCAGGCCTGACGGCTTCACGCTGCAAGCGTCGGCAACTTTCTTGATGACGGCGGCGGGTGGAGCCTTGTCGCCTTCGATAACGAGCGCCGCCTGATCGCTCGCATCGGCGTAATTCAGCTCCTTATACAGATCTTCGACGCGGGCTAGTGCCCGGGCCGGACCGGAGCCAAGCGCAAAGAAGCCCGACGCTTCATCAGTGATCGTCCATCCGGCATACTGACTGCCAAGGCACGCGATCACCGGGTTGGTCGCATGCACGACAACGCCGAGTGGCCAGTTGGCCAGTCCGGACGCCGTGGTGAGTTGCACCGTGCCAAGCCCACCCATGCAAACTTCCCCCAGCAAGCGCCCGGCTTCGAGACAGCCTGGAACGGCGCCGCCAAGGTCGATCAGCCGTTCGCCCTCCGAGCCGGTCGAAACATCCACGCGCAGCGCGTCGGCATTCGAGGCGATGTGCTCCACGATCTTTGCAGCGCGTTTCGAGACGCTTGGCGGGGGTATGGTCAGCATCGTGCGGGTCTCCATCGTCATCAGACTTTTGCGGTTTCGTATATCAGGCTTTCGAGTTCGACCAAGCGGGCGCGTGCGAGGGCTTCTGCGGCATCGGCGGTTGGACCGTCAGCGAACACAGTGGCCAACGGCTGACCGAGCGCAACGCGGGTGCCGGGCGACCCCCGGTCCGCCGCCCAGTCCGGCCACGCCATCGCACCGAGCGTGACCTGGCCCTTGTCGGCGTGAAGGATGGCGGCTGCCTTTGCCAAATGGTCGGCGCTTGTGGGAAAAGTTGCCGTTCGACCGGTTCGACAGCCGAGCACATGCGCATGGAAGCGCGACCCTTCGGCGTCATCGATCACATCAAGGCTGGCGCCAGGGCGCGGATTGAGTTCCAGGAGCGAGGGCATGTCGTCGTCGCCAACGACGAAGTCAAACGACACAAGCCCCTTGAGTTCGAACGCCTGCGCGAGCTTGCTCACGGCTGCCAGCATCTCGCGTTCCGCAGCGCTGCCGCTCCACGGCAAACGAACCGCTCCACCGTAACGGAACGGATGTGCCGGCGCCGGCGCGCACCATTGGCGCGTCATATCCAGGGTCGTAGCCAGGGCGACGCCGTCGGCGATCACGGCGGACATCGAAATTCGCTGGCCTACGATGCAGCGTTGGAAATAGCGCCTGGGCTTGGCACGCGCCTGCGTCGAGCAATGGCGAATGTGTCGGCCACCACTGCCGCCGATGCGCTTCGTCAGCCAGCCGTCAGAATGAACGGGCGGCGTCGTGCGCGTCTCCGGGTGCGCAATCCCAAGCCGATCAAGAAGCGGAAAAAACACATTTGGATCTTTGCAGGCGCGCAGTGCGCTGACGTTGCAGCCGATTAGCGTGTAGCGCCGATCCAGAATTTCGACGAGACGCGGCTTGTCTTCAAGCCCTGAGCCGAGCACGAGGCCGATCGGCGGCATTGGCGCGGCGGCGACAAGGGCGTCCAATGCGGAGATGAGTGGTTTGGCGCGAAATCCCGTTCGCATCGCGCCGTCTATGACGCGAACATCATGCGCCGCGTCCAGCAAATCCTCGTCGCCAAACGCGTCGGCGACGAGTGGCACATATCCAGCCCTGCGGGCTGACTGAGCAAGGCTTCGCGCCGAAAAAGCGGCGATCAGCACTGCCTCGCCAGTCATTGGCTTAGGCGATGCCGGTCAGCGTCTTGGCCAGCGCATAGGCATGACGGAAATCGAGCGCTAAGGGTTTGTCGGAGGCGATCATCTGCTTGAAGAGACCGCTTTCGCATTTGTATTTGATATCGCCGATGGCGAGCGGGCCGATGCCGACGGCGTTGCAGCCCGCTAGAGGCGCACCGTCCATGAACAGGTCCATGCCTTCAACGCCGGCAGGTGGAACTGCATTGACGTCGGCGATGACCATCAGGTTCTTCGCCAATTCTTTGTGCTCTTTCGAGACGACTTGAACGCCGGCTGCGGCAGCGGCGAAGATGACTTCGGCGTTGGCGATGATGTCGCGTTTTTGATCTACGGTTTCACCGTTGACGGCCTCGAGATCAACGCCAAAGCGGGCTTTCGAAATCTCGGCGCTCTTGATGACGCGCTCGACACCGCGATGGGCGACGAGCTGGACGTCGGCACCTTCGAGAGCCGCAATGATCGACGACGCAAAGCCGACGACGCCTGTGGCGCCGAACACGGCGACCTTGACGCCCTTCCAGCCGCGATTGAATTTCTGCTTCAATTGACGCTCGACGCAGGCAACCATCGCGGCAGCCGTCGTGAACGATCCGGCCGGATCGGCAAAAATCGAGCATTCGAACGGCGGCACCATCGCCTTTTGAGCGGCATCCATCATGTCGAGCGCGATCAGTGCATCCTTGCCGCCCATGAAAAACCCGGTGCGCACGCCGTCGTTTGGCGGCCGCGAGAAGATGGCGTCTTGAATGAGCGGCGTCACATCCGCCAGTTCGACGCTGGTGTAGGGAACGATGACTTTAAAGCCGGCGTCCGCTGCCATATTCACGTCGAAAGGGCTGACATGCTTTCTTGGATCGAGCATGTGCAGGATGGGCGTGGCGTCACTCATTTTGATGTCTTTCCCGGATAATTTTTGTGGCTCACACGGTCTCGATCAAGGCGCCGGAATTGCGTCCTTTGGCGACGAGAATGTCGAGCTCGTCGCCTTTAGCCTCTTCGACTAAAGAATGATAGAGGCGTTGTGCCGCTTCATGACTTGGCGAAAACGCGAACCCCGTCGGCCCCCAACTGCTTTGGCCGATGCCGGTGGCGCCGAGTAACTGCATTTTTTGGGCAAGCCGTCCAACCGCCGGGCTGGTCCATGGGCTGCCGCCCTGTTTACCCGCAAAATGCCAGCCGACGATTTGCTGAATTTCGGTGAGGGCTGCGCCAAACTGGGCGATATCGCGCTCCGCCAGGCCCGGCATCAGCTTCATCAGCACCAGATGACAAATATGCGCCGCCATGGCGTTGGGGAATTCCGGCAAGCCGGCGAACGCCGTGGTCTCCGCTTCGCCAGACACTCCGGCGCGGTTCGTGTCGAGGATCAGCAGCACACGCCAGTCGTCGGGAAAGTCGGTGCGCAGCGTGACAGGGGGCGGTCGTTGATTGGCGCCCCGGCCACCGTCGATGATAAATCCGCCATTGGTAAACGCCGCGAGACCAATGCCCGATCGGGCGCCGCGCTCGCCGCCAATGGCGACCTCTGCCGCTGCCAATTCTCGGTGCTCGAGCCGCGCGATGGCCGCACCAATCGCCAGCGCCAATTGCGTGCCGGAGCCGAGGCCGGCGTGCGGCGTGATGGCTTTGAGCACGCGAACCGCGTATCGATCCCGCCCAGCCTTGTCTGTGAAAGCCGCGAGCAGCTTTTCGACGCGCTGACTTTCCAAGCCTGCAGCGCTGTTGGTTGCGTTCGCCTGCACTTCGACAATGGTCGACGGCTGATCGACCGACAGCCCGACGCTGCCATAGCGTCGCCCGATGCTGCCGTTGAGATCGAGGAAACCGAGGTGCAATCGCGCCGGGGCTGTGACTCGAATGCCGGACGTCATCACGCGGTCGCGGGTCACAATATCGAAAAGTCCTGGTTGAGCACCCGAACGAGGGGACGATGAGTCGTCTTGGGTTTGCTATCGGCCCGCCCGCGCGGGTACGGTGTCCAATAGGGACATGTTGAAATCTGGCGCCAACATTCCAACAATCGGGAGCTGAGAGCAAGATGACCGACAAACGCGAGACGGCGATGACCGAGTCCGACGTGACAACATGGTTATCGGAAAATCTGCCGACGTGGAAATTGCAGGACGGCTTCATCCGTCGCACCTACAAGACGTCGAGCTGGAAAGGCACGCTGATGGTCATCAACACGGTTGGTCATTTGGCCGAAGCGGCGTGGCATCATCCCGATCTCACGGCGTCCTACGCCTGGGTCGAGGTTCGCCTCGTCACCCATTCGGCCAAGGGCATCACATCGAAAGATCTTGAGCTGGCGAAGAAGATCGAAGAGGTGGTCCACTGGCAACCGGCCAAGGAAGGCAAGGGCCTTGAGGGCACGCCACAGAACGATCTGCGCTTCTCTTACATCAAGTATGATTGATCAATTCGAGCCCCGACCATGTCGCGACCAGTACCTTCAAAGACCGCCGCCCAGCCGCCCTTCGATGCGCTGATCGGCCTTGGCTCAAACCTCGGCGACAAAATTGCTAATCTCGATTTAGCGATCGAGCGGTTGACGGCAACGCCGGACATTCGCCTCGTCGCACGATCGCGCACTTACAAATCAGCGCCTTGGGGCGTGATCGATCAGGATTGGTTCGTCAACGCTGCGATTTCAATTCGAACGCCTTTGTCGCCGCGCGATCTGCTGCAGCGCTGCCAAGCCATCGAAAATGAAATGGGCCGCGTGCGTCAGCAGCATTGGGGCCCGCGCCTCATCGATATCGACATTTTGAGTTACCGCGACCTTCAACTCAATGAAGCCGATCTTGTCGTTCCGCATCCTTTGCTCGCTCAACGGTCATTCGTTCTGCTGCCGATCCGGGACATTGCACCCCACTTCAAGCTCGGCCAGATCGACATTGCCGATTTGATCGGCGCCCTCAGTTTAGACGACGTGACAGCGATCGAAACCGTCGATCTGAAGCGATAAAAAAAAGCTGCGAACCGGGCCGGTCCGCAGCTTCATCATTGCGAAATTTCGACGGCCTTACTTCAGGGTCTTGAGATACTCAATCAAGTTGTCTTCGTCGACCGGATCTTTGATCCCGGCGAAGACCATCTTGTTGCCCGGTACCTTTTTCTTTGGGTCCGCGAGATATTCTTTGATGGTCGCTTCATCCCAGGTCAGGTTCGAATTGGCCATCGCTTCAGAATATTTATAACCTTCCGCGGTGCCAGACTTGCGCCCGATGACACCCTGCAAATTGGGGCCGACCGCATTTTTTCCAATGACGTGGCACGCCTTGCACTTGTTAAATACCAGCTTGCCAGCTTCTGCGTCGGCTGCCGACGCCGCCACAGGCATCGCCATGATCATACCGATCGCCAAAATCAACTTCCGCATCGCGTATTCCTTCCCGTTTCGCCTATCCGGCGTTGTTATAACGCCGTGAGTCATAGCTCAGCTTCGCGAAGTTGGCATTTTTTTTCTGAACCCGGTCTGAACGAAATGCCGCAGCGCAATTTTTACCACGCGGCGCAAATCGCCATGGGCGACTTCTGCATCGCAACACGCTCGCGATCTCATCGTTAAAAACTGAGCGCAGACGCTCAATCGACGACGGCGTCGGTCTTGGCGCCGCCGAGCCGGCGATAGACGAACGGCGGCGGGTTTGGTACCCCACTCTCGCGTTCGGCGGCGGCCACGAAGTCAGCGTGCAGCGGCGAAAATTTGCAGGCGGGATCGGTATTGGTCGCGTCGCCGGTAAAGGCCATCGCCTGGCAGCGGCAGCCGCCGAAATCGATTTCGGCGCGCGGGCAGGTCCGGCACGGCTCCTTCATCCAGCTCGTGCCGCGGTACATATTGAAGGCTTGGCCATTCAGCCAGATGTCGGCGAGTCGCCTATCCTTGACGTTGTCGAATTCGAGCCCTGGGATCGATTCAGCCGCGTGGCACGGCAGCACGCGGCCCTGCGGCGTGATGTTCATAATGCCCTTGCCCCAGCCGCCCATGCATGGCTTCGGCGTCTTGGCGTAGTAGTCGGGCACAACGAAATCGAACACGAGAATGCCCTTCAAACGTTGCTTGGCTTCCTCGACGATTTCAGCGCTGCGCATCACTTGCGCGCGCGTCGGCATCAGTGCCGCGCGGTTCTTCAGCGCCCAGGCGTAGTATTGAATGTTGGCCACTTCGATGCGACCGGCTCCCATCTCGACGGCGAACTCGATGATGTTTGGCAGGTTCTCGATATTCAGCCGGTGGATGGGCGCGTTGATCGTTAACGGCATATCGAATTCCCGAACCCATTTGCCGAGTTCGCGCTTCTTCTCGAGGCCATTTTTATAGGCCGAGATTTTCTCCGCATTAGCGTCGTCGACATCCTGGATCGACAGCTGCACGTGATCGAGGCCGAGGTCCTTCAAGCGCTTCAGCCGGTCGCGCGTGAGCGTCACGCCCGCGGTTATCAGGTTTGTATACAGGCCCACCTTCGCTGCAACCTCGACGATGTCTTCGAGATCTTTCCGCACCGTCGGTTCGCCGCCCGAAAGATGGATCTGGAGAATGCCAAGGTCAGCGGCTTGGCGCATGACGTCTTGCCAAACCTCGGTCGACAGCTCGGTGTTGACGCGGTCGAGTTCGAGCGGGTTCGAACAATACGGGCATTGTAATGGGCACCGGTGCGTCAGCTCACAGAGCATCCCGATCGGCGCCCGCGCACAGGCCGCAGCCTCGCCACCGTCGGCAATCTTGTCAGCAGGAACAATTTCATTCATGGCAACACCACAGTTGGGCGAGAGGCACTCTCACCGAGATAGGAATGCTCAGGCCCGCACGACACCCTTGTCGGCGAGGTCCTGAAGCATGGCGATGATGTCGGCTGTGATGTCGGCGAGCGGCGCATCATACTCCGCCGCCATCACTTCAGCGATGGCTTGAACGGTCTTGACGCCATCACATCGCTTCAAGATTTCGACAGCGATCGGATCTGGTTCGAACACGCGCTCCGGTGCCAAGACGTGCCAGCGGCCGCGACCGGCGTCGTGGCGAAGTTTGATGTGCGGCGGCAAACTTGGCTGCGAGGTGGCGCTGATCAGCGTACGTGTGCGCCTCGCGGTCGCTGGCGGCAGTGAACCGGTCATCATCAGACTCCAGGACGGAAAGCGCCGGGCGGAATATTCCCAGCAACGTAAGCGTTATAGAGCGCGTCTTGCTGCACCCACAGCACGTTGCACTTGAACCGCACGGCATCGACACAGGCGTCCTGCTCGTCGCGCGTCTTGGCGTTCTCGAGGACATATTTCAGGGCGAAATCGGCGTCGCGTGGTGCCTGTGTCAGCCGCCGTTTGAAGTATGACATCACGTGATCGTCGATGAAATCGTAGCCTTCGAGCATTCCGGAGATGCGCTCTTTATGGATTTTGGGCGCAAACAATTCAGTGAGCGACGAGGCGACGGCGACGGTCAGCGGCTGCTCGCGAACGAACGTCACGTAGGCTTCAACCGCGAAAATCGTCGCGGCCAAGGCCCCACGGCGCGATATGACGTACTCGCGATCAAGTCCGAGACCGTCGGTCAAAGCCAGCCATCGCTCAATGCCGCCCGGTTCGTCCGGCGGCATGCCGTCATGATCCAGCATCCGATGCATCCACTCGCGCCGCAGTTCGCGATCATGAACCCGGCTCATCAAAGCTGCGTCTTTGCGCGGCACGGCTGATTGGTAGCAGTAGCGGTTCAGCGCCCAGGCCTGCACCTGACCTTTGTTGAGCTTGCCGCCGTGCAGTAGGCCATGAAAGGGATGCAGATCATGATAGCGCTCGGGCCCGACCGCGCGGATGGCGGCCTCGAACTCCATAACTGACATCGGCGGTTCGCTGTCGCGCAGCAGCGCTGATCTTTTTTCTAAGCTGACAGGGCTCATAGGGTGATCTCCATGCCGTCGTAACCGATTTCCCAACCGCTTGCGTCAACGAACTTACGGGCTTGCGACGTCTCATCCAAGACGGGATTGGAATTGTTGATGTGCACGTAAATACGCCGCTTGATGGCTAGCGGTTTGACCGCCTCGACCGATCCTTCAGGACCCGAAATCGAGATGTGGCCCATGCGCTGTCCGGTTTTCGCCGACAGACCCTGGCTCACCATCTCGTCATCCGTGAACAACGTGCCGTCCAAGAACAGCAGGTCAGCGCCCTTCAAGCGTGCGGCCAGAGGCGCGTCGATTTCCGCACAGCCGGGAACGTAAAAAAACGCTTTGCCGGATGTGGCCGAAGTGATCTTGAGGCCGATGGTGTCACCGTCCCGGCTGCCGAAGTTCCCGCCCGCATTCCCCGTTTCAAGAAACAACGCGATCTTGCCTGGGACAGCGAAAGCCTCAACGACCAAGCCAACATCAACGCCGGCGCCTTCAAGCGCTGTTGGTCGATCGAGATCAAAGGCCTTACGCGCGACTTTGTCGGGCGCGCAGACGTTGAAGATCGAGTTGGCGTTGAGCGTTGCCAGCACCCGATCCGATCCATAGATCGTGAATGGCTGGCCCTCCCGCAAACTGATCAAGCCTGTGATATGATCGACGTCGGCATTGGTGACGACGACGGCCTTGATCGGCGAATTGCGTCGCGCGCCGTTGCGATCGGGATGCAGCTCGGGCGTTTCGTTGATTTGCTGGCGCAGATCGGGTGATGCGTTCAGCAGCACCCAATCACGACCGTTGTCGGACACGGCCAGCGATGATTGCAGCCGCGCACGATAGCCAGCTTTTCCAGCCCTGACATTCGACGAATGCAGCCCGTTGCAGTTCCATTGCGGAAATCCACCACCGGCCGCAGAACCAAGAATTTTTATAAACATGTGTGCTCTGTCTCAGCGCGGCTGCCCGGAGCAGGCGCGCGAGGATATCCGATCGCGCGGTCGCGGCCTTGACAGGCGCCCTGCAAACGACGACGGCGGCCGATGTCATCGACCGCCGCGCCGGGACCTCACGTCGTCCGTGAGGCCGAAGACAACATGACTTAAATGATGTCGATTTCAGCCGGCAGATAGCTCGTCACTTCGAGGCCGACTTCCTGTTCGCGAACGGCCGGCTTTGACCAGATCTTCATGTGTGTTTCCTCCAGAAACTTGAAACTGCTTGCTTGGCGCACAAACCCAGCGTGGGCATGGTCGACAGGTGCAGGTCCTTCTTATGTGCACTTTGAGTGCGGCGCTAACCTGCGGAACACAAAAGTAAAGTCAAGCCGATCCGCTTCGAGTACCATAACAACACACGACCAGCGCGCGCTCAAATCAATCGCTTTCACGGTTGCGTGTAAGTGTTTTCTGCGTACAGCTCGCCATGACGAGACGGCGGCGCGCTTTTAGTTGTCAGCTTCTGTCGCCTGTGCTCCATCCAGCCGCTGCGGATGTGCCGGTGACGCGGGTCGCGTTGACCGGGAGACCGTTTTGACTAGAACAAAATGTGAGAACAGCGCATAAATATAGAATCCTGTTCTATTTTATAGTTCCGATGCTCATTCTATTGGTAATTTATTTCTACTTGAGCTAGTTGTGGTCTCGTCGATGAGAACGCAGTCGACGTTCTGGTCCGATTTTTGGTGTTGGTCGTTGTCCGTTGCTCAGCCAGCCGGTGTTCGCGAGGCCCATGCACGATCAGACGATGCCCTGGAAAAAGTGTCGCCCGACGCGTAATGGTTGGCCGACGTGACATCGGCCGCAGGCTTCCGGCAAATTTCGAATTTGCGGAAGGCCAGCAGCGGCATAGGTCCGTAACCCACGTCTGACCAATGCCATCGTCGATGCGATGTCTATATATGATTTGGCCTTGACCCTTGGCGGCGATGGCCGCGAAACGGAGACCACTGGTGACGTCAAGTCCACTGCTTCCGAAAACCGCGCCATTCTCGCCGGAGGAGATCGATCTTCTGAACCGCGTTGTGTCGCGCACGACGCCCCAACAACGCTCCTGGCTAGCCGGTTTTTTCGCCGGCTTCGAAGCGGCGCAAGGCGTTGCCGCTCAGCCGGCGGTCGCCGCCAAGCCGCGCGTGCCGCTGACCATTCTCTACGGCAGCGAAAGCGGCAACTGCGAAACGCTCGCAGCCAAAGCCAAAAAGGCGGCGCAGAAGCACGGCCTCGATGCCAAGGTCTACGATATGGCCGACGCTGACATGGCCCTGCTGGCGAAGGCCAAGAACGTTGTGGTCTATGCGGCGACTTGGGGCGAGGGTGATCCGCCGGCGCGGGCCGCTGATTTTTACGCGGCGTTGATGAGCGACGCGGCACCCCGTCTCGACGGCGTGCGGTTCGCTGTGCTGTCGCTCGGTGATACGGCATACGCGCAATTCTGCGCCGTCGGAAAAGCCATCGATGCACGGTTGGAAGCGCTGGGTGGCACGCGCGCTGCCGACCGTGTCGATCTCGATCTCGATTTCGCCAAGCAGGCGGCCGCATGGACCGAAGGCACCCTCGGCAAGCTCGCGCCGGTCGTGGATGCGGCCGCGAACGGCACTGTCGTTCATGTCGATTTTTCCAGCTCGGCCCAGGCGCTCGACGATGACGAACCACTGTTTACGGCCGACGACCCGCTTGAAGCCGAAATATCCGAGCTGGTTAATTTGAACGGTTCAGGATCATCGCGCGAGACATGGCACGTCGAGTTCGCGACGGACAATCTAGCGTTCACATATCAACCGGGCGACGCCATCGGCCTCATTCCGGAAAACGACCCCGCGCTTGTCGATCAACTGCTGAGCGCGGTTGGTTTATCGTCAGACGCGAGCCTGCTTTTGAAAATCCAAAAGGGCTTCGACGTGACGACACTGTCGCGAGCCCTCGTTGAAAACTACGCCAAGCTGACAGGCCGCGCAGACGTCAAAAAGCTGCTTGAAGGCGACGCCTACACCAAGTTTTCATTCGATCGCCAACTCGTCGACGTGTTCGAAAGCTATCCTGAAAAACTCACCGCTGACCAACTGCTCGGCGTGCTGCGGCCATTGCCCGGCCGGCTTTATTCTGTGGCCTCCAGCATCAAAGCGCATCCCGGTGAAGCGCACCTACTTGTCGGTGGCGTGCGCTGGGCATCGCACGGCAAGGCCCGCAACGGCGTTGCATCGATCTATTTGGCCGAGCGCCGCAAGGTCGGGCAGACGGCACGCCTCTACGTCAAGCCGAACCGCCACTTCCGCCTTCCAACGGATGGCAACACGCCGATCATCATGATCGGCGCCGGCACCGGCGTCGCGCCCTATCGCGGCTTCATTGAAGAGCGCATTGAAACGGGCGCCAAGGGCAAGAGCTGGTTGTTCTTTGGCGAGCGCAACTTCACCAACGATTTTCTGTATCAGCTCGAATGGCAGGACCACATCGCAGCCGGAGCACTGACCAACATCGACGTCGCTTTCTCACGCGATCAGCCGGAGAAAATCTACGTCCAGTCGCGGTTGTGGGAACGGCGTGGCGACGTTCAAAAGTGGCTAGACGATGGTGCCCATTTGTATGTTTGCGGTGATGAAAAAGGCATGGCGAAGGATGTCGATGCGACGCTCGTGAAGATCCTGGCTGAAAGCCTCAAAGGCGATGACGACGCCGGTCGCGCGAAGCTCAAAGAACTCACCAAAGCAGGCCGTTATCAACGCGACGTCTATTGACCCTAGACAAATCGCGCCGCGTCAAAGCTTAGCGCCGGCCGAACTCACAAACCGTTTCCTGTGATGGAAAGATACATGACCGACAAGCGCGCGAAGAACGAGATCATCAAAGAA
Source organism: Hyphomicrobium sp. (assembly GCA_019748215.1). Lineage (GTDB taxonomy): Bacteria > Pseudomonadota > Alphaproteobacteria > Rhizobiales > Hyphomicrobiaceae > Hyphomicrobium_B. The sequence goes on along the minus strand of JAIEPV010000149.1, from coordinate 5,223 downwards.
AACAGCCGGCAGTTGCGCGGCACGCTGGCTGAGGGGCTGGCTGACGTCGTCACCGGCAACATCGCCGAGGATGATCATCAGCTCATCAAGTTCCACGGCTCGTACATTCAAGACGATCGCGACGTGCGCGGTGAGCGTTCGAAGAAGCGGCTCGAGAAAGCCTTTTCCTTCATGCTGCGGCTGCGCATCCCGGGTGGCTATCTGAATGCCAAGCAGTGGATCGCGCTCGACGACATTGCCACGACGTATACCAACGGCACGCTGCGGCTAACGACACGCGAAACGTTCCAGTATCACGGCGTCATCAAGTCGAATTTGAAGCGCACCATGCAGGCGATTAATGCCGCCGCGCTCGATACGCTGGCTGCCTGCGGCGACGTCAATCGCAACGTGATGAGCGCTGGCAACCCGCATTTGTCGAAGGCGCACAAGCAAGCCTACGACCTTGGCAAAGCCATCAGCGAATATCTGCTGCCTAAAACCCGCGCTTATCATGAAATTTGGCTGGACGGCGAGAAGGTCGAAGATCAGTCGCGCAATGCCGGCAAGGACGAAGAACCGCTTTACGGCGTGCAGTATTTGCCGCGCAAATTCAAAACCGTGATTGCCGTTCCGCCCAGCAACGACGTTGATGTGTTCGCCCACGATCTTGGCTACATCGCCATCATCGAGAAGGGAAACGTTATCGGCTGGAATGTCACTGTCGGTGGCGGCATGGGCATGACGCACGGTGATTTGAATACGTTTCCGCGTACCGCCGATCAGCTCGGATTTTGCACGATCGAGCAAGCGATCAAGGTCAGCGAAGCTGTATTGACCGTGCAGCGCGACTGGGGCAACCGCGAAGTTCGCGCCCGCGCCCGTCTCAAATATACGATCGAGGATCGTGGTCTCGACGCCTTTCGTGCGGAGGTCGAGAAGCGCTGCGGCTTCAAACTCGGCAAGCCCAAGCCTTTCCACTTCACCGGCACCGGAGATACGCTCGGCTGGCAGCAAGGCGACGACAAGAATTGGCATCTGACGCTGTTCGTCGAGAACGGACGCATCAAGGACCGGCCCGGCATCACCATGCGCTCGGCACTGCGCGAGATTGCCGACGGGGGCCTTTGCGGTTTCGTCGCCTCCGCCAACCAAAATGTGTTGCTGACCGATATGTCGCCGAAAGCCAAAGCCAGCGTCGAAGCGATCTTGGCAAAGCATGGCATTTCGATCGAGGTCTCGTCGCGCTTGCGAGCCAATGCGATGGCTTGCGTTGCGCTGCCGACGTGCGGCTTGGCGCTGGCCGAAAGCGAACGCTACCTGCCGAGCTTGATCACGCGCCTGGAAGACAGTCTCGACAAAGCCGGATTGCGCGACGACGACATCGTCATTCGAATGACGGGCTGCCCAAATGGATGCGCCAGACCTTACCTTGCTGAGATCGGTTTGGTTGGGCGCAATCCTGGCGTCTACAACCTCTATCTCGGCGCAGCGTTCGACGGCTCGCGCTTATCGAAGCTGTACGCTCAGGACATAGGCGAGGAGCGCATCGTCGCGCTGTTGGAGCCGCTGTTCTTGCAATACGCCAAGGAGCGCAAGGCCAAAGAGCATTTCGGTGATTATGTCATTCGCGCCGGCGTGGTCGATGCTACCAAGGCCGGCAACAAGTTCCACGCTGATCTTCGACTGGTTTAGCTCGAGTTTTTCGATCACGCGCGGCGATATTGGGGCGATCCTGGCAACGAGTTCGCCTCAAACTTTTTGCCATAACTGATAGGCCGCAAACGCCAGGATCACCGACAGCGCAATTCGCAGCAGCCAATCGGGCAGCACGCCCGTCAGCCGCGAGCCGACGGCGATGCCCGGCAATGATCCCAACAGCAACAATCCGAGCAATGTAAAATCGGTGTTGCCCATGCCCATGTGGGCGAGGCCGGAAACCAGCGTCAGCGGCACGGCGTGAACCACGTCGGTACCGATCAGCCGCCGCGTCATCAACTTCGGATAGAGCATCGACAGCACGACCACGCCGATGGCGCCGGCACCAACAGATGTCAGCGTGACGACTGACCCAAGTCCCAAGCCAAGCAGCAACGTTGGTAGTTTGCGCGTCGGCAGATCGGCGGGCGACTGTGTTTGCTCGCGGCGCTTGACGAGAAAGGGATACAGCAAAATCGCGAAAGCGCTGAGCACCAGCGCCGTTACCAGAGCTTGCTTGATGAAGCGCGCAAGCATGGCGGTATCGGGATCGAAGTGATGCAGCAATGCGAGCGTCGCCAGGGCTCCCGGAACGCTTCCCCCAGCAAGCCACGCGACAAGCGTCCAGCTGACGTTACCGAGAGTGTGGTGTGGCGCCGCGGCCGAAGCCTTGGTGATCGACGCAAACAACAGATCGGTGCCGACCGCGATCGCGGGAGCCACACCGATCTGCGTGATGAGAAACGGCGTCATCAGCGAGCCCGCGCCGACACCCGTCATGCCGACGAGAAAGCCGACGACAAGGCCGCCAGAGATGATCATCGGCCAAAGTTCCGGCAGGTTCAGTTCGGGCATCTCGAAGACTTATGTTGTTGCGGAAATCGGCGAGCGATCAGGCGAGGGAATGAATGATCGTTCTGAGGCTGAGCACAACGATGACGACGCCGACCATCGCCATTAAAACTTTGTCGGGCAGGTGTTTCGTCGTCATCGCGGCAAGCGGCGCCGCGATGACGCCACCAATCACGAGGCCGACAATGATTGGAAACAAATCCAGGCCGATCGTTAGCATGAAAGTCGCCGATATCGTCAAGGTGACGAAGAACTCCGACAAGGAAACCGATCCGATGGCGTAACGGGGCGTCGTGCCTTGACCGATCAATGACGTCGTCACGATTGGCCCCCAACCGCCGCCGCCGATCGAATCGAGAAATCCGCCGACTAGGCCGAGCGCGGCAACACGTTCAGGTGGGTCCTTTTGGGTCGGCAGCGGCCGCACCGCTTTGAAGAGAATGTAAATACCCATTAACAGCAGATAGCCGGCGACGATCGGTTTGATGACATCACCGTTGATGTTCGAGAGCGCATAAGCACCGACGGCGCCGCCAATGGCCCCAGGAATTGCCAATCGCCGCACAAGCTTGAAATCGACATTTCCAAGCTTCCAATGCGAAGCTCCCGATGCTGCGGTCGTGAACGTTTCGGCGGCATGCACACACGCGCTCGCCGTGGCTGGCGGAATGCCGAGGCTCAACAACACCGACGATGACGTGACGCCGTAGGCCATGCCGATGGCGCCGTCGATCATCTGCGCCACGAAACCAACGGCGACGTACAGCAGAATGTCTTCCCACATGGCAACGCTTTCAAAATTGCGACCGGCGTCTTCCGTCCGAACGCGGTCTTAGAGTGCTTCCGGAAAAGTGGGAACCGGTTTTCCGAAAAGAAGCACGACAAACGAGAAAGCCGGAGTGCTTCCGGAAAAGTGGGAACCGGTTTTCCGAAAAGAAGCACGACAAACGAGAAAGCCGGAGTGCTTCCGGAAAAGTGGGAACCGGTTTTCCGAAAAGAAGCACGACAAACGAGAAAGCGAGGGTCGGTCCATGAGTCTGCTAAAAGCGGACTGACCCTAGCGCACCAAGACTGCTGCGTCTTGGGTAACGCCTGAGATTTATATTTGACGAGAGAGCGCTTAGAGCCCCGGATCCATGCCGTCGTCGACAAATGGCGGTGGTTCGATTGCGACCGAAACTCCGGCCGCGCGCAGCAGGATCGCTGCTTCATTGGCTCGGCGCATGAATTCCTCGCGATCAACGGCGCTGAGCGATAGATCGCGGCACAGGCCGTTCGCCAGCATGGATCGCGTCAGTACAAAATGCCCATCGATCGGCGCTTCGCTCTTGGCGCTGACTGACGTCGCAATGCCGCCGGCAACGGTGGCACCCGTCACAGCATCGACCAGCAACAGCGTGCCCGTCTCCGGCGTATCACTGAAGACGTCGATCGCCGCTGGACGGCCGAGAGAGATCTTTGCGATCGCGATATCGTTGACGCCGCACGATTTCGAAGGATGCGACGACATCGTTTCGAGGTCGAGCAAAGCTTTGATCTCGATGTTCGAGATCGGCACCAGATCGGTCACCGTTCGCAAAAGGTAACCGGTGGTCGGATCGAAGGGTGTTTCCGACAGCCATACAAAACGCGCGTCGACCGTTTGAGCCGCGACCGGGCGCATGGCGAGCGTCGACAGAACCGCGCCGCGCGACACATCGATGTCGGTGTCGAGCTGCAAGGCAATGGCGAGGCCCGCCGAAGCAGCCTCGAGATCGCCGTCAAAGGTTGCAATCCGGGTCACCTTGGCGCTGCGTCCGCTCAAGGCGTCGACGACCGCATCGCCGACCTTGATGACGCCGGACGATACGGTGCCGGCAAGGCCTCTGAAATCGAGGCCGTCGCGCAATACGGTTTGCACCGGCATCCGAAACACTCCGCCCGCGTGCGATCCGCGGCTCGGCGCTTTTTCGAGATGCTGGATCAGCGTTGGGCCGGTGTACCAGGCCATGTTCTCGGAACTGGTGGCGACGTTGTCTCCAAAGACCGCCGACAGCGGAATGGCAGTCGCTTCCCAGAAATTGAATTTCCAGCACAGCGTGCGGAAATCGGCTTCAATCTTGCGGAAAGCGTCTTCGGACCAACCGACGAGATCCATTTTATTGACGGCGAGCACCACGCGCTTGACGCCAACGAGATCGAGGATCGCGGCGTGGCGCTTGGTCTGTTTCTTGACGCCGACGCGGGCATCGACCAGCAGGATGGCAACATCGGCGTGTGACGCGCCCGACGCCATATTGCGGGTATATTGCTCGTGACCCGGGCTGTCGATGATGACGAACCGGCGCGTTTCGGTATCGAAGTAACGCCAAGCGATATCGATGGTGATGCCTTGTTCGCGCTCGGCCAGCAAGCCGTCGAGCAGCATCGAATAATCCGGCCGGTCGGTGCCGGCCGCCTTGCGTCCCGAACGGCGCACGCTTTCGCGCTGATCCTCGTAGAGGTCCGAAGCATCCCACAGCATGCGACCGATCAACGTCGATTTGCCATCGTCGACCGACCCGCACGTCAAAAGGTGGACGATGCCGTTCAGTTCGCGCGGTAACGACAGCGGCGCTTTGGCGCCAGCAGTCGATGGCGGACCCGGTTCGGTCGCGTCTTGGCGGAGGGCTTGCGCCGTCATCAGAAGTAGCCTTCCTGCTTTTTCTTTTCCAT
>JAIEPV010000014.1 GCA_019748215.1 Hyphomicrobium sp. | reverse complement strand
GAAAGCCGCGAGCGGGTCCGCAACGCACTCCACGCCGTCGGCCTCGGCCTGCCGTTCAAGCACATCACCGTCAACCTCGCGCCCGCCGACCTGCCAAAGGAAGGCAGCCACTTCGATCTCGCCATTGCGCTTGCCATGATGTCGGCCATGGAGGCGATCGCGCCCGATGCTATCGCTGGATACGCGGCCATCGGCGAACTGGCGCTCGATGGCTCGATCCGGTCCGTGCCCGGCGCGCTGCCGGCCGCCATCGGTGCCAACGCCATCGACAAGGGCTTGATCTGTCCGGCGGCGTGCGGCCCGGAAGCGGCATGGGCGGGCGAGCACGTCTCCATCCTGGCCGCCCCGCACCTGCTGTCGCTGGTCAATCACTTCAAAGGATTGCAAACGCTCGCGCGACCAAAGCCCAACATCGCCCGCAGCGACGGCATTCAACCGGACCTCGCCGATATCCGCGGCCAGGAAACCGCCAAGCGCGTTCTCGAAATCGCCGCCGCCGGTGGGCACAATCTGCTGTTCATCGGTCCGCCCGGATCCGGCAAAACCATGCTGGCGTCGCGCCTGCCGTCGATCCTGCCGCCGCTCGCGCCGGAAGAAATTCTCGAAGTCTCGATGGTGCACTCGCTGGCTGGAGAACTGATGGGCGGCAAGCTGGCGATCGAGCGGCCGTTCCGCAGCCCGCATCACTCGGCCAGCATGGCGGCGCTTGTCGGTGGCGGCACGCGGCCGAAACCGGGTGAGGTGTCGCTGGCTCACCTCGGCGTCCTGTTCCTCGACGAACTTCCCGAGTTCCAGCCAAATGTGCTCGACGCGCTGCGCCAGCCGCTTGAAGCCGGCGAAACCGTCATCGCGCGCGCCAACCACCGCATCGCTTATCCTTCACGCATTCAGCTCGTCGCGGCCATGAACCCGTGCAAATGCGGCGGCTCAACATCGGGCGTGACGTGCCGGCGCGGCGCACGCTGCGCCGACGACTATCAGGGCCGCATCTCCGGCCCATTCTTGGATCGCATCGATTTGCAGATTGAAGTCCCGGCCGTCTCCGCTGCTGATCTCGTTTTGCCCGCCGCGCGCGAAGGCAGCGCCGAGGTCCGCGCCCGCGTTGCCGCCGCCCGCCAGCGCCAGCGCGATCGCTATGCGAGTCTCGGCGCCCACGGCGTTCGCACCAATGCCGCCTGCTCTGGTCAATTGCTTGAACAAACCGCCATGCCGGACGAAGCCGGCCAAGCCCTGCTGCGGCAAGCCGCGGAAGCCCTGGCGCTTTCGGCCCGCGGCTTCCATCGAACACTGCGCGTCGCCCGCACGCTTGCCGATCTCGATGCCGTTGATCGCGTCGGCCGCATCCACATCGCCGAAGCGCTCGGCTACCGCGCCGAAACTCTTCGCCAAAGCCGGGCAGCTTGAACAAAAAATGGCCGGGTACGTCCGCACCCGGCCTGTAACGTTAGCCTGCAATACCTATGATTTCAGCGACGTGCTCACGCAAACGCGCTCTTCACGCCTGCCTGCATTGCGGCCGCTTGTGCAGCATTGCGCAACAGGCACGCAATCGTCATCGGGCCAACGCCGCCCGGCACCGGCGTGATGGCGCCCGCCACCGCCGCACACTCATCATACGCCACATCGCCGACGAGCTTCGTCTTGCCGTTTTCCCCGGGCACGCGATTGATGCCGACATCGATCACCGTCGCCCCCGGGCGTATCCAGCTGCCCTTGACCATTTCGGGAATGCCAACGGCGGCAATCACCAGGTCGGCGCATTTGACGATATCTTCGATGTTCTTGGTGCGCGAATGCGCAATCGTGACCGTGCAGTTCTCGCGCAGCAGCAGGGCTGCCACCGGCTTGCCGACAATGTTCGAGCGGCCGATGACCACCGCGTCCATGCCGCTCAAGTTCGGCTTCACCGATTTGGCGAGAATGACAGAACCCGTCGGCGTGCACGGCACCAGCGCGCGCTCGCCAACCCACAACCGGCCAACGTTGACGGGGTGAAAGCCGTCGACATCCTTGTCCGGGTTAATGGCGTTCAGCACTTTCTCGGAATTGATGTGCTTGGGCAACGGCAGCTGCACGAGAATGCCGTGACAGGCCGGGTCGTTGTTCAGCTTGTCGACCATCGCCAGCAAATCGGCTTCGCTCGTTTCCGCCGGCAAGCGGTGCTCCCACGAGTTCATGCCGCAGGCGACCGTCTGCTCGGCTTTGTTTTTGACGTACACCTTGCTGGCCGCATCTTCGCCGACGAGCACGACCGCGAGGCCGGGCTTGATGCCGTGCTCTTTGACCAAACGTGCCACCTCGGCGGCGACTTCGGCACGCACGTCGGCGGCGATTTTCTTACCGTCGATGATCTGAGCTGCGGACATCGGCGTCGTTCCTCCTGATTGTTTTTTAACGTTGAGCGACCGGGCCCGGCCGCCATGCATAGTTGCCGTGATGCTCGGCGTCGCGCAGTTTTTCCGGCAAGAGCCGCTCGGTATCGCAGCCTTCGCCTTCGCTCCGTCGCGATATCAGGCGTGACGTCCCCCGCCACAAGCTGCACGGACCAGACTGGCGATGCCCTCTTTGAAGGATTTTGGGGGTAAACGAAAGCGCACAATGGGGTACGCGGCGCAGTGCCGCCCGGGCATCGGCTGCGGCGCCTGATTCACACCACGATCTTCGCGACATTCGTGAGAACAACGCTCTGGACAAAATAACAGGCGAGCAGCAGCACGATCGGCGAGATGTCGATACCGCCCATGTTCGGCAGCATGTTGCGGATCGGCTGCAACAGCGGCTCGGTCACCGCATTAATGCCTTGCCACAGCGACCGGACGATCGGGTTGTAGGCGTTGATCACGCCGAATGCCATCAGCCAACTGAGGATGACATTGGCGATGATGACGTAGGTGTAAAGCGTGATGAGGTAACTGATGAAGCCGAGGAGTTCCAGCATGCGCCGCCTGTTCAGAAATGATGGATGTAACGCCGAAAAAGCTGATTTGTCCGAGGCCATGTAGCCCCGGCACGCCGAACCCTGCAAGACTTGGTTGCCGGCCCGCTACGCTGCCAGCCTGCCAGACTATCGACGGTGGAACTTGGCGCCCATCCAGCGACTTGTGTCTTCAGTGGTGGTCGCGCCGGCGTTTCCGCCAGGGCGCGGAGCCGCGGGGCGACGGGTTCGTTGACATCGTCGGGCGAGAAAATCTAAATTCCACAGGCGAGCATCAGCATCGGGGGCCGTAGCTCAGATGGGAGAGCGCTGCAATCGCACTGCAGAGGTCAGGGGTTCGATTCCCCTCGGCTCCACCATTTTTCCTTGCGCGCCCGACTCTCCTACGTCGAGCCGGGCGGGCGCGCGGCCGTTCCGGTTCGAACAAGACGTTCTCACCTCCACCACGTGTCTTGCGCGCAGCCGCCACGCCATCCGTGCGCGCGATGGTTCTGGTTCCAACGTCGAGCTCGCACTTCTATCAATTTACCTTGTGCGCAGCGGCCTAGCCGAACCTGCGCCCGTGTCTCTGAGGAAGCGATCTCCACTCGCGGCAGTTTTTATTGTTCGGACGGGGAACCAGAGGCAGTTGCCGGCGTTGCGTAAAATCAGGCAAATACCAATAAGTGTCGCGGCAGAGGGGTTGGTTTGACTTGCGACACGAGCGAGCAGTCAGGCGTGCCTGCATAATCTTAACGGAATGAATTCAAGGTCGATGCTGTTTCTTGCGCGCCAAAGCGAGTTTGCCGAACGTCGCGTGGGCGCCTGCTGGGCATCCCGATGAGTCCAGCAACCTCCCCCTTCCGCCGGCCGTGGCCGATGTCGTGGCATCTGATTGCCATGATGGTCGCTGTGATCATTCCGGCGATATCGATGACGGCATGGTTGCTCGCTCGAGACGCTGAGCGGCAACAAGAGAAAATTGAGCAAGAAGCGGTTGCCCGCGTCGATGCGCTGGCGTTGTCGGTGGATGGCGTCGCCTCGGGCTTGGTCTCGGCATTGAAGGCGCTTTCAACATCGCCGGCGTTGGAGCAGGCGAACTTCGTTCAGTTCAACGCGCAGACACGAGCGACCTTCAGTGGCATCGGTGTTGACGTGGTGGTGCGCGACGAGAATTTGGTTGGCCTCGGTAACGAAGAATCCGGCACGTCGATTGCGCCGGTGCGCGATGAGGATCGCGACGCCGCACTAGCGGCCATGAACAGCACTGCTGCACAGTTTTCGAATTATGATGGCCAGCTCACCAATGGCGTTGCGGGTGTCAGCATCTGGTTGGGAACCAAATCGGCCGGAAAAGGGAAAGTCGTTCTCCAGGCGCGGGTCACCACCGATGTTTTGAACCGGGCCGTCTTTGTCGGCGATGACCAGCCGTGGATCGCCAGTATGTCGGATAAAAATTTCGTTATTTTTGCGCGCTCGAAAGATCCCGCATTGTTCATCGGAAAAAAGCGGACAGCGGAGACGCAATCGAAATCGATTGGACAGAGCGGCGTTATTCAAACCCGCAACCGGTTGGGAATTCCGACTCTGCAAGCCTATACGCATGCTGCAGTTTCCGGCTGGCGCGTGAGCGTGTCGGCGCCGCTTTCTTTCATCAATCGCGGCACACGAGAAAACTGGAACCGGTTTCTCGGTGGTGCTGCAGCGCTGGCGATTTTGGCTTTGGGTGTGGCCGCCTACCTCGCAAATGTCATTTCGACTTCGGTCAAGGCCGTGGCGGACAACGCCCAAAGCCTCGTGAATGATCGACCGCAGGCGGGTGTCACGACCTCTATTCGAGAAATCTCAGATCTGACGAGTACGTTGCTGAAGACCGTCGAAGAACTGTCGCGGCGCAAAAGTGCTCTGTACGAAATCGATAGCCGTCTCAAGATGGCGCTCGAGGTCGGCGGCATGGGCATTTGGGAGTGGGATATCACGAGCGATGACATGGTTTGGGATTCCGCCCAATACGCCTTGCTCGGTATGGTCGAGACGCAGAAGCAGCCAACGGGTCGTGATTTTCTGCTGCGGATCTATCCGGACGACCGTGATCTCGTCGAGGCATCTGTCAATGCTGTCTCCGGCTCCGATCCGCGATTTGCAAAAGAATTTAGATTATTTCGCGCCGACGGCACGCTGTGCTGGGTTGCCGTGCGGGCCTCGTTTATCCAGGAAGCAGATGGCCGTCAGCGCATCATTGGCGTGATGTACGACATCACCAACGATAAAACCCGCAGCGAACATACGGGCACGTTGTTGCGGGAAGTTTCGCACCGGTCAAAAAACATGCTGGCGTTGATTTTGGCCATGGCGCGGTTGACGGCGCGAGGCGCCGCCGATGTCCATGCGCACCTGCGCGAGTTTTCATTACGCATTGCCGGGCTGTCGGCGTCGCAAGATTTGATCGTCGATGCCAACTGGTCCGCAGTTCGGCTCGTCGATTTGATCTCTGCCGAGGCCAAGGCCGTCGCCCATGATCGTGCGACTCGTGTTCACCTGTCGGGCCCGGCGGTGAAATTGGCGCCGGAGGCGGCGCAGACGCTCGGCATGGCCTTCACGGAATTGACCCTCAACGCGGTCGAGCATGGCGCGCTGGCCACCGCGACCGGCGTCGTCACTGTCGTCTGGGAGGTTTCAGAAACTGACGATTTGACAATCACGTGGACGGAGACGGGCGGTCCGAAGACGGTAACCCAACCGGTGCGTGGATACGGGCTGTCGGTCGTTGAGAATCTTGCCGGTCGCAGTTTGGGCGCGGCGTCGAGCGTGGTGTTTTCGGAGCAGGGCGTGCGCTGGACGCTCATGTGTCCACTGCGCAATGTCGCGGCGGGCCACGTAGCGGCGCAGGCAGCCTGACACTTACTCGGCGCGCGACGAGCAGAGCTGGCGGGAACGCACCCATCAAAACTCAGCGGAACGGGCTTGCGTCGCTCCTCACGCAGCCTCAGTCGATCTCACCAATTGAAATTCGGGCAAGGCGACGTGAACGCGAGTTCCAGGCCACTGCGGATCAGACGATGCCGGACTATAGCTGATCGTGCCGCCGAACTGCCTCGACAACAGCGTCGCAATCTTTGCACCAAGACCCTCGGCATTTTGCGCCGGCTCGGACGAGGCATCGGAGTTGTCCGCCAGCCCACTCATCCCCTTGCCATTATCGATGATTTCCAAGATACCGCCCTGATCGTCCGCTTGGCGAAGTGAGACCGTAATTTTTCCGGCGCGGCCTTCAGGAAACGCGTGCTTCACCGAATTCATTACGAATTCCTGAATCAGAACACACAGTGACGTGGCGAACTGCGCGGCGGCCAACAACGGTGGAATCTCGACAGCGATTTCGGTATCGCCGATCGTCGCTGACGATAAGTCCGACAGAACCTGCTCGACCAGCGTGTCGATGCGCACGAGTTCGAGATCGTTGGCGACGTTGAGCCGCCGTTGTGCACTGGCGATGGCATGAATGCGCGACCGTGCGCCCGTGAGAATCTCGATCGACTGGGGATTTGTCGCATGCCGGATATGGAGATTGATGAACCCCACGACCAACGCCAGCGAATTCCCGACGCGATGCGTGACGTCGCGCAATAGACCTTCAGCGCGCTCGCGCTCAGTTTCAGCCCGCGACTTTTCAATTTCAATTTCCGCCGTGCGCGCCACGACACGTTTTTCGAGTTCTTGGTTGGACGTTTTCAATAGTCGAGCGGCGGCTTCGATTGTTTCTCGCCGTTCGCGTTCACGCGATACCGAAACCATGGCCAGAGTAGCTGACGCAAACAGCATTCCGACCAGCGCCATCAGCAATCCATAGCGCTGGCGTTGAAATGCCGTTTCCCGCTCGGCGTAGTAGTCCACTTCGGTTTGGCGCGCGTCTGTAATTTTGGCGCGAATGTCATCCATAAAAGTTTTGCCGCGCTCGCTTTTGACGATCGCGATGGCGTCTGAAACTTTGCCCGCCTCAAAAAGAGCGATCGATGCATCGGATGTCGCGAGGCGCTGGGCCAGCAGCGGACGGATCGACGACATCAATTCCGTCTGTTTGGGATTATCCGCAACACTGCGCAAGATGTCGGAATGAATCGCGAAAACGGCCGCTTTTCCGTCGTTGTAGCGCTCCAAATACGTCTTGTCTTTGGTTAGAAAATACCCTCGCTGTCCCGCCTCGACGTCTTGCGAGGCGATGACCAGATCGCCGAGCCTATTTTGAACTTGCACCGTGTGTGTGACCAGCTGCGCGGTCGACGTCGACCACCACCAGCCGAGGATCGCACTCAGGCCCGATGCGATTGTAATCACCGCCCATATCAAAATCGTTCGCGCCGTGCCGGGTTGCAATCTCGTCCTCGCCAACACGTAAAGGTAAATCGTGCGCACTACGATTACCGTAATGCGGCAGCCTCCGCCATGTCATTTCACATATTGAAAGTTGCATTCGGCAGGTGATTAACCATCCACCGCGCGGCGCACGCGCGCCGGAAACGCGGAACGAATTCGCGTAGGCACGGTTAAATAGTCATCAGATAACCAAAGCCATCGACAATCGCGATCTTTAGCGGGGTGTCGCTTACGAAATTGGAAGGCAGCATGTGTGCGCTATCGACGGCCCGAGCAAAGCGCGCTAGAGCGAAGTATGCGCTCACCACCCAAATCCAAGCTGCCGATCGCACCCGCCGCAAATAGAACCGCAGCCCGGCAGACGCCGTGCGTCAAGTGCCCGCTGCGCGCGCTCAAAACGTTTCGCGAATTCCAGCCGGCCGAACTCGAATTTGTCGAATGGTTCAAAACCGGCGAATTCGTTTCCGACGAAGGCGCCACGCTTTTGATGGAAGGCCACAGTAGCCCGCATCTCTACACAATTCTGTCGGGATGGGTCTTTCGTCATAAAACGCTGCCGGATGGGCGCCGGCAGATTTTGAACTTCGCGCTGCCGGGCGATTTTCTCGGTCTGCAAACTTCGATGTACAACGAAATGCAGCACTCAGTGGAAACGCTGACGAAGACGGTCTTGTGCGTTTTTCCGCGCGATAAGATCTGGTCGCTCTATGAGAAATTTCCAGGACTAGCCTACGACCTCACCTGGATTGCGGCGCGCTCGGAACGGCTACTTGACGAGCAGCTGCTTTCTGTGGGCCGCCGTTCGGCGCAGGAGAAGCTGGCATTCGTGCTGCTGCACCTTTTTTACAGAGCGCAGTCCGTTGGGTTGGCGACCGGAAACAAGGTGGTGTTTCCATTCACCCAACAGCATCTGGCCGATTCTCTAGGGCTGTCACTGGTTCACACCAACAAGACGTTGAAAGCCTTATTGGCGCGCAAGTGGTGCCGATGGAAAGACGGGATGTTCGAATTGGTCGACGAAGCGGCGATGCGCGAACTCGCCTGTTATGAGGGCGATGTCGCATCGCTGCGTCCGCTCATCTGAGCTGACTCCAGGGCGATCGATGGGCGCTCATCTCGTCCCAGCGAACATGGAACCAATCAGCGCCATCCTCGTTACCGATGCATCGACGCGCGCTTCCCTCCTCCCCTCCCCCCGGGGCATAGCGTCAGCGACGTTCTTGCGCCCATGCATCTTCCCCGGATGCAGTGGGCGTTTTTTCGTTTCGCGTTGATTTCTTCGCTCGGCTATCTCAGCTTTAACGCTACCCGTAGCCGTTGTGGAACCATCCGCATCATTTTTGGGTTTACTCGCACCACTGCTCACGCGCGAGGATGATAACATGCGTAATATCCTGCTCTGGATGATCGGAATTCCGATTCCGATCCTCATTCTGCTGAATGTTTTCGGCGTTATTTGAAAGATCGGCCCGATGACTGCAAAGCGGACCCGTGCCCTCGGGTCCGCTTTTCGTTTTGCGCGGCCGTATGTGTGCCAGCGAATTTTGAAAGGCCGGTTGGAACATCATTCGCGTTCCAGCGTTGAAACAGCACAATGGCTAATTCCGGAGATGACACATGGGCAATCTGCTTCACTATGCGATCGTATTTCTCGTCGTCGCGCTCGCGGCCGCGTTTTTAGGCTTCGGCGGCGTTGCTGGCACGGCAATGGAAGGCGCGAGAATTTTGTTCTGGGTCGCTATCGTTTTGTTTGTAGTCTCGCTGATCGCTGGGCTCGTACGTCGAGCGTAGCAACTGGAGCGACGGAACGACGAAGCTTCCTTTCAAGATGATACTGAAGCCGGGCGTTAAAGCCCGGCTTTTTGCTGTCTCGATTGCGAAATGGCCCTCGCGTGCTCGATGGAATTCCGCTGCCAATCGGAACTAAGCCAACGCTGAAACATTTACTCATGGTATTCGGCATAGGAGACTTAAACCATGATGACACATCGAAATAGTTTGTCGGCGCTAGCGATCGTTGCTGCCCTTGGCGGCGCTATGGCCTCGGCACTGCCAGCTCAGGCCCTCACGTTTGTCTCCGCGCAGTCGGCGGGTGAGCAGAGCACAGCCAGCCTCATCGGCCTGAGGGTCGAAAACGCTCAAGGCGAAAATCTTGGCGACATCAATTATCTCGTGCTCAATTCGGCAGGAGCGGTCACGACGGCTGTCATCGGCGTCGGCGGTTTCCTCGGCATCGGCGAAAAAAATGTCGGTGTGCCTTTCGCCGAAGTGAAGATGGTCAACAATAAAGACGGCAAGCCGATCGCGATGGTGACTGCCACCAAAGACAGCCTGACGGCGGCACCAAACTATGTGTGGACTGAAAAAACCACGATGCAGCAAATGAAGGACGACGCTGGCGTTGCCGTCGAAAAAGCGAAGAAGGCGATGTCCAGTGACGGCGATAAGTCAGGTGACACAGTGACGCCAGCACCCGCTCCTGCTCCGACCGCGACGCCTTGATCGTATTCAATCGCAATCATGGAAAAAGGAAGCGCTTGTGAAAGCGCTTCCTATCATTTTCGTCTCTAGCTTTTCACACGATCGTCGCGATTATGCCGCGCGTTGTCCGGTTTTCTCCGACCGCATATCAAAGAACAGCGCTTGGCTGATCAGTGCTTTGACAACGGCAGGATCGAATGGTTTCGACACCAAGAACACCGGCTCAGGCTTGTCGCCCGTCAACAATCTTTCTGGAAACGCAGTAATGAAGATCACAGGCACCGTCAGCGTGCTCAAAATCTCGTTCACTGCTTCAAGGCCTGAGCTGCCGTCCGCCAGATGAATATCGGCCAAGACGAGTGTCGGAGGGTTTTTCGCAACTTCGGCGACTGCCTCTTTATGCGTGCGAGCGATGCCTTGAACGCGGTGTCCAATGTCGACCACCAGCGCTTCGAGATCCATGGCGATCAACGGTTCGTCTTCAATGATCAGGATATTGGCCGCGAGCTGCTGGGCGATTTCTGATCCCGCGAGCTGCAGCAATTCCGTGACGTGGGCGGGCGCTACATCGAGGATCTGTGCCGTCTCCGATGGCGTGAAGCCCTCGACAGACACAAGCAGGAATGCTTGCCGGGGCGCGGGTGTGATCGCTTCCAACCGGCGCTCGGAGGTCGATTTTTCGAACTCATCGTCACCACCGTCTGTGCCGTGGTTGACGGAGAGCGAGTTCCATACCTTCGTAAATACGCGGTAGACCGCGACGCGCGGCGGTAAGTTTGTTTCAAAACTCGCTGGGTCGGCAATCAAAGCTTCGAGAACCGCAACGACGTAGTTGTCACCAGACGTCTGGCTTCCGGTCAGCGACCGGGCGTAACGTCGCAAATATGGGAGATGTGGGCCGATAACTTCCGCGACAGACATGATGAACCTCGTTGCTTTGGATTAAGTCTAGCGCCGTGCAAGACTTTGCTCAACGCTCGCGGCAGGACGATGCAAAGTGCGCCTACTCCTGCCAGGTGTTTTTAAGATGCTACTGCGCGTCCGCTCGACGACACCAAGCTGACAAGCGTTGCGTCGGAGCCGAACTCTTCGCCATCATCCATTTGCAAAATGCGGCCAAGCGCAGATCGTGCCCGATTGACGCGACTTTTTACAGTGCCGATGGCACAGCCCGTGATTTCAGCCGCTTCTTCGTACGAAAAGCCTTCCGCCCCGACCAGCAGGAGAACTTCTTTTTGATCGTCCGTCAGTTGAGCAAACGCTTTCTTGAAATCAACCACATCCATATGCCCGAGCTGCTCAGGCAGCACTGACAGACGTTCCGCCATTGCGCCGTCTGCATCTTCAACTTCGCGACGACGCTTGCGAAGGTTCGAAAAGTACGTGTTGCGTAAAATCGTGAAAAGCCATGCCCGCAAATTCGTCCCAACCTCGAACTTCGGCAGATTTGTCCAAGCCTTCACGAGCGTGTCCTGAACGAGATCGTCAGCACGCGTTGGATCGCCGCACAGGGAATTTGCAAAGGCTCGCAAGTTTGGCACCGAGCGAATGAGCAAAGTCTCAAGATCGGCCGGCGGAGGTGGTGTCGAGGATGGAGTTGTCGTCACGCTTCCCCCCCTTGCTTTTCTTTGTTTTTCAATTGCTGAAGCAATTGGACAAACCGGTCGGGAACAGGTTCAGTGACCAATTCAGTGTACGCTTCACGCAGCTTTTTGCCAATTTGACCCTGTAGCTCAGTTGGCAACGCTGGGATTTCGCGTTCGGCCAATGCGGAATTCATATGTTTTGACTTCCCTGTGTCATCACTTTTGCCCATGACGCCATGTCCTTACCGGCTTAAGTTGCAAACCGGTGGTTCCCCCGGCTCTGCGGCATCGGCTCGTCCGCGTCGATCAACGTGGATAACCATCGATGCAGCATTGCCTAACGCTATCGCAACGCATTGCCCGGCAAAAGGTTCCCACGCTCGAATGGTTTGCGACCGGGCCAACGGCTATGAAAAAAATCCTTCTAAAACAGCCTATTAATGGACGTTTATGCTCGATAAGCTAACCGCGATTAAGTCCTGAAAACGACGGCTCCACCGGTCATTCCGGCGCCGGCCGCGGTCATCAACAGCGTGTTGCCGCTGGCAAAGCGCCGGGCCTGATTTGCGACCGAGAGCGTCAGCGGGATTGTCGCGGCAGAACTATTGGCAAATTCCGAGATGGTCGACAGCGTGCGGTCCATCGGAATCGCTAATTGGTGGGCGACGGTTTTCATCATTCGGGCGTTGGCTTGGTGCGGAATGAAGGAGGTGACATCGGCGGCAGTGAGACCAGATTTCTCAAGCGCACTGACGGCACACTCGGTCATCATCTGCACAGCTTCCGCATAAACCGCTTGGCCATTTGAAATGATCATCAGCGTGTCTCGGACATCGCCGAGAGCCGAGAACGGTTTGCGACTGCCGCCTCCTGGTATTTGAATCAGCCCGTAATTCGACCCACGAGACGCAAGTTTCTGCGCGATGATGCCAGCGTCGGCGCGCGGTGTTGGAAGGACGACGACAGCACCCGCCGCGTCGCCGAACAGCACGCTGCTGGCGCGGTCCAACGGGTTGATCCGCCGCGACAGAATGTTGGCCGCGATCACAAGCACGGCTGTCTGATGCGCGCGCGCGTAACTGTCGGCCAGCGACAGGGCGTAGATGAACCCGCCGCACGCGCCCGCCACGTCGATGGCACCGGCGTCGGATAATCCGAGGCGGTGGGCGACGAGGGGTGCCGAAGGCGGCAACAAATGATCCGGCGTCGACGTCGCAAGCAACAGCAGACCGACGTCGCGTTTATCGACGCTGGCATCGCGCAACGCCATGTCACCAGCCTGCACTGCAATGTCCGATAGCGCTTCATCATCACTGACGTAGCGCCGGGCTTCGATGCCGGTGCGCCGTAAAATCCAACCGTCAGAGAGACCGAGCCGGTCCTCGATTTCGGAATTCACAACGCGGCGTTCCGGCACGTAATGACCGAAGCCTGCGAGCGTTACGCCGCTCATGCCGTCACCTCGCTGACGGCGTCGGCGATCGCCGAGTAGGCGTGGTCGAGTTCTTCTACCGTGACGCAGTAGGGTGGCATGACGTAGACTGTTGCGCCGAGCGGTCGCGCAAGGACGCCGCGCGCGAGGCAGGCGCTGCGCAGGTGCAAAGCGATATCTGCGAGGTATCCTGTCGAACTGCTGGCGATATCGAAGGCTGTGATCGTCCCGAGCTGGCGCACGTTTGACAGCCGCTGATCACGCTGCAACCGCGCAACCGCGTTCGACTGATGAGCAGATAGGTCGTTGATGCGCGCCAAGACCGGCTCGTCTTTCCAAATCTTGAGATTGGCCATGGCCGCAGCACAGGCAAGCGGGTTCGCCGTGAAGCTGCTCGAATGAAAAAACATGCGCGCGCGATCCGTTGAAACGTGCGCCTCAAAAATTTCGCGGCGGCAGAGTGTGGCCGCCAGCGGCAAGGCGCCGCCCGTCAGACCCTTCGCGACACACATGATGTCGGGTGCGACGCCGGCCTGCTCACAGGCAAACGTCGAACCCGTGCGCCCAAACCCCGTCATGACCTCATCGGCAATGAACAGCACATCGTGCTTGGCGCAGATCCGGTGCATGTCGGCAAGTGTGGCCGCGTCATACATCAGCATGCCGCCGGCGCCGAGGATCAGCGGCTCGCAAATAAAAGCGGCGATCGTCCCGCCTTTGCATTCGGCCTCGAGCGCGTCGAGAGTGTGCTGCTCGCATCCCGCCACCGGGAACGCAATACGCCGAACCTCAAAGAGCATCGGCTCATAGGGCGCATTGAAAACACCGCGCGCGCCGGCCGACATCGCGCCGACAGTATCGCCATGATAAGCGTGTTCCAAGGCAACGATTTTCGTCCGTGCGGCGTTGCGATTGCGCCAATATCCAAGCGCCATCTTCAGCGCGACTTCAACCGCCGTTGAGCCACTGTCGGACAGGAACACGTGCGACAAACCTTTCGGCGCGATCTCGATCAACCCGCGCGCCACCCGCTCCGCCGGCTCGTGCGTGAAGCCCGCAAAGATCACTTGATCGAGTTCGTCCGCCTGATCCTTGATCGCCTGCATGATCGCCGGATGCCGGTGACCATGCGTGATCACCCACCACGACGAGATCGCATCAAAAATGCGCCGGCCATCATCGCACTCCAGCCATGCGCCTTCTGCCCGTCGAATGCGCACCATGTCGGCTTCAAGACCGTGCTGCGTGAAGGGGTGCCAGAGTGGCGAGGGGCGAGCGACGGTCACGGCCGTGGTGCTCCCGAGCTGAGCCAAGCGGTGGCATCGAAATTCTTAGCGAAAGCTTCGTGCAATCGCTCTGGTGTCAGTGGGTCGATGCGCGGCAGCCGTCCAAGACATTGCACGCCGCCGAACTCGCAGATCGTGCGTCGGCTATCGGTGTTTTCGTCGCCAATAAAAGCGACGCCGAGGATCGCAATCTCACGCCGCTTCAGTGCTTCGATTGACAGCAGCGTATGATTGATCGTGCCGAGCCGGGTTGCCGCGCACACGATCACGGGTAAATGCCAAGCCGCGACGACATCGATCTGCAGCCGCTGCCGTGTGATCGGCACCAGCAGTCCGCCCGCCAGTTCGATCACCAGCGGATCAGCTGTCGGCTGCGGTCTAAGCTTATCTTCGTCGATTTCAACATTATCGCGTTCGGCCGCAAAATGCGGTGACGCCGGAGTTCGCAACCGGTAGGCCTCATCGACGATACGATCCGGCGACAAACCGGCGAGCCGCGCCACGGTTTCGCTGTCCGTCTCGCCATCAAGCCCGGCCTGGATCGGCTTCCAATAGACGCCGCCGATGGCGCGAACCAAGGCCGCCGCGAACACGGTTTTGCCGATGTCGGTATCGGTCCCGGCAACTACGATGCGGGAAGTCATGCGACCAGCTCCGCTCTCGCTTTCGCCAAAGCGTCGATCAGGTCTGACACGATCTGTCGGTCGGCATTGAGCGTAATTGTCAAACGCAAGCGCGCGGTCCCTTCCGGCACCGTCGGCGGCCGAATGGCACGGATATCGAAACCTTGATGTTTCAACATCGCCGCCAGCGCGACAGCGGCCGTATCCGATCCGACGATGATCGGTTGAATTTGCGATCCCGACGGCGTGATGCCGGTTTTGGCCTGAAGCTCGCGACCCGTTGCGCTGACGAGAGTTTCCAACTGAGCTCGGCGCGTGTCGTCTGAGCGTACGATGTGCAGCGCGGCGCGAACGGCGGCGGCCATCAGCGGTGAAGGTGCCGTCGCGTAAATGAAGGCGCGGGCGCGATTGATGAGGAATGTGCGGATGGGTTTCGGAGCAAGCACCAGTCCGCCCATAACGCCAAGCGCCTTTCCACACGTGTGCAACGAGATGACATTGGCACGGCCTTCAAGGTGCGCTGCGAGTCCGCGCCCTGCCTCGCCGTAGACACCCGTTGCGTGCGCTTCATCGATCACCAGCATCGCGTCATGGCGATCGGCAACTTGCTTCAATTCGTCGAGCGGGGCGCGGTCGCCATCCATGCTGTAGAGGCTTTCAACCGCGATCCACGCTTGCCCGACACCGCCCGCGCCACGCCACGCCGTGATGACGTCGTCGACGCTGGCCGCATCATTATGGCGCGCGGGCCGGGCTTCAGCTTTTGAGAGCCGCATGCCGTCATGCGCGCTGGCGTGGATCCATTCGTCATAGACGATCAAGTCGCCGCGTTGTGGCAGCGTTGAAAAAATCGCCGTGTTGGCAATGAACCCACCGCCGAAATAAAGGGCGCTTTCAGCGCCGAAATGCCGTGCCGCCTCATCTTCCAGCGCTTCGTGCTCGCCATGATTGCCGCGAAGCAGACGCGAGCCGCCGGCGCCGATCGATACACCCCGCGCCAGCGCGGCTTCAACGGCGGTTCGCAATTCAGTGCACGCCGCCAGGCCGAGATAATCGTTGGAAGCAAAGTCAACGCCACGGCGCGCTTCAAGCGTTCTCAAACGCCCGCGACGGGCCAGCGCGTCGAGCGCGCGATCATGACTGGCGGACATCCTGAAGACCCGCGCCGTTGGCGGGCTCACGCTCGGTTGAAAAATTGGCGGTCGAAGACGATGCGGCTGACACGGCCAATTCAAGCGGCTGCAGGCCAAGCTTGGCGAACAGCAAGGTGTCTTTATCTTCGCCTGGATTGTCGGCGGTCAGCAGCGTGTCGCCGACGAAAATCGAATTGGCGCCTGCAAAAAAGCACAGCGCCTGCGTCTCGTCGCTCATCTCAGTGCGGCCCGCCGAGAGCCGCACGTGAGACGTTGGCATCATGATGCGGGCGACCGCGATGGTGCGGACAAAATCGATGGCGTCGATCTTCTCGACGTTGGCCATCGGCGTTCCGGGAATTGGGATCAGCATGTTGATTGGCACGCTTTCGGGATGTTCGTCGAGGTTCGCGAGCGTCACCAGCATGTCGGCGCGGTCTTGCGCTTCTTCGCCCATGCCAACGATGCCGCCCGAGCAGACCTTGATACCGGCATCGCGGACGCGCGCCAGCGTATCGAGGCGATCCGCGTAGGTTCGCGTCGTGATGACCTTGGAATAGTAGGCTTCCGACGTGTCGACGTTGTGGTTGTAGTAATCGAGCCCGGCGGTGTGGAGCTTGCCGATGTCGTCGTCCGACAGCATGCCAAGTGTCATACAGGTTTCCATGCCGAGCGCTTTGACGCCCGCCACCATGGCGACGACGGCGTCCATGTCACGCGCCTTCGGACTACGCCAGGCAGCACCCATGCAGTAGCGCGTCGCACCGGCGGCTTTGGCCTTCTTCGCTTCTTCGATGACGCGCTGAACTTCCATTAGCTTGGACGCTTTGAGGCCGGATTCGTGATGCGCCGATTGACTGCAATAGCCGCAGTCCTCGGCGCAGCCGCCGGTCTTGATCGACAGCAGCCGGCTCATTTGGACTTTGTTAGGATCGAATGTCTGCCGATGCACCGTCTGGGCGCGAAACAGCAGCTCCATGAACGGCAGCTCATACAAGGCGAGTGCGTCGCCGCGCGTCCAGTCGTGACGCGTGCCGACAGCGTTGGCGGCCAAGCTGCGGGGCGGCGCGGATTTCAAAGTGGTGACGGTCGAGGCCATCGGCGGGGCTGTCTCCGGACGGGGCACAAGCAGCCCCCATGGAGACGATGTTTGCACCGCTTTCAGGGCGCGGGGCAACCGTCAATTTGCCTCGCATCCGGCCCACGCCTGAACCGAACGGCGCAAGCGCCAGAAGCGTTAATTTAGCCGGGCTGCACGGCTTCTAAGGTCTATCAAACCGCGATTTTTCCGCCGCCCGATTTGGTAATCGCCACCACGGCGGGCCGGGGCGGAACGTCGGGCTTGAAATCCGGCCATCGGGTGGAGGGCGCCTCGAACGACGCTGGGGTGGCTTTCGGGTCGTCGTCGTCGGCTTCGCCGGGATGCTGGACGGCGACGAAAAACGTCTCGAGATCGGGGGTGAAGCACGGCCCGCACATTTCAGCGCCCGATGGCACGCGGAAGAACAGCTTCGACGTGCCACGCGCCGCGCCTTCGGTCTCCATAGCCCAGATGCCGTCCGAGCGGCCGGTCTTCGACGGCGCGTTGCCGTCGGTCGCGACCCATAGACGGCCAAGTCCATCGACGGCGCAATTGTCCGGCATGCCGAACCAGCCGTTACGCGACGTCAGCGGATTGAAGGTCGCGCCGACGGCGGCGACCGACGGGTCGCCGCACTTGACCAGAATGTTCCACGTGAAGACCGTGCTGGCGTGATCGCCACCGTCGGG
>JAIEPV010000140.1 GCA_019748215.1 Hyphomicrobium sp. | reverse complement strand
TACGTGACGCCGAAAGACGCCTCGAAAATTCAGGGCGTGTGGACGCTGACGCAAATCCCCGAGGTCAGCGGCGGACTGGTGGCGATGGACCCCTACACCGGCCGCGTGCTCGCCGTTGCCGGCGGCTTTTCGTTTGCCATGAGCCAGTTCGATCGCGTCATCCAGGCGAAGCGCCAGCCCGGCTCCTCGTTCAAACCCTTCGTCTACGCCGCGGCCATCGACAACGGCTACAAGCCGACCTCGATCCTGCTCGATGCGCCGATCGAAATCGAGCAGGGCCCAGGACAGGAAATCTGGAAGCCCGACAATTACGAGAAGCAAAAGTCGGCTGGCCCGTCGACCCTGCGCTTTGGCATCGAAAAATCGCGCAACCAGATGACCGTGCGTCTGGCGCAGGATCTCGGCATGCCGCTGATCATCGAATACGCCAAGCGGTTCGGCATCTACGACGATTTGCTGCCGGTACTGTCGATGTCGCTCGGCGCCGGCGAAACCACGCTGCTGCGTATGGCGACCGCCTACTCGATCATGGCCAATGGCGGCCGCGAGGTGAAACCGACCCTCATCGACCGCATTCAAGACCGCTGGGGCAAGACCGTCTGGCGCCACGATGAACGTCAGTGCATGGGCTGCACGGCCGAGAAGTGGGCCGGTCAGGCCGAGCCCGACGTCATCGACGATCGCAAGCAGGTGATCGATCCGCAAACCGCCTACCAAATGACCTCGATCATGGAGGGCGTCGTGCAGCGCGGCACGGCGACCGTGCTCAAATCGCTCGGGCGGCCGCTGGCCGGTAAGACCGGCACGACCAACGAAGAAAAAGATGTGTGGTTCGTCGGCTATACGCCCGACATGGTGGTCGGCGTCTTCGTCGGCTACGACACGCCGCGGCCGATGGGTAAGGGCAACACCGGCGGCGCCATTGCCGCTCCGATTTTCGGCGACTTCTTGAAGGAAGCGCTGGGCGATGCGCCCCCGGCTCCGTTCCGCGTGCCACCCGGCATCAAGCTCGTGCGCGTCGATCTCAAAACCGGCCTCAGAGCTGGTGCGTCCGATCCCGGTTCCATCATCGAAGCTTTCAAGCCTAACGAAGAACCCGACGACGCCTATTCCGTTATCGGCATCGTCAACGCCTCCGCCGATGCGGCGCGCGCGGCCGACGCGCAGCATGTTCGCCCGGACCCGGCCGACGAGCCGGGCATCGACAGCACGGCGGGAGCGAGCCCGCCGCCCGCCAGCCCCGGCCCTCGCGACGTGTGGTAGGCACGCGCGGCGGGCCGACGCGCCGCGTTTACTTGGCCGTTCGCAAACCCTATACGTCACGCCTTGTTTCATCGCGCTTCGCGTTCGAGCCCGGCTCTTTCATCAGCCGGTCGTCATCGCCGTCGCGCGTTCTGGAGGTTGCCATGCGCGCTGAAGCGCAAAAATTGTCCGACAGCATCAAGGAGGCGTTTGCTCTCCTGAGGAGGTCGCTTTGACTGGGACACGGCTGACGATCGTCTCGCCTCGCTAAATGCGAAGGCCGAAGACCCGAGCCTTTGGAGCGATCCGAAGGCGGCGCAGAAAGTCATGCGCCAACGCAATTCGCTCGAACGCGCCATGTCGGAATTCAACCGCCTGCAACGCGACTTCGACGATGCCCTGACACTGATCGAACTTGGCGAAGCCGAAGACGATGAGGCGAGCATCTCGGAAGGCGAAACCGGGCTCAAACGCATCGACACGGAAGCGCAACGCCGCTCCGTTGAAGCCATGCTGTCGGGCGAAGCCGACGGCATGAATACCTACATCGAAGTGCACGCGGGCGCCGGCGGCACTGAAAGCCAAGACTGGGCCTCGATGCTGGCGCGCATGTATGCCCGCTGGGGTGAGCGGCGCGGCTTCAAAGTCAAACTCATCGATGAAAGCCCCGGCGAAGAAGCCGGCATCAAATCGGCGACCTTCGAGATCGAGGGCGAGAATGCCTTCGGCTGGCTCAAAACCGAAGCCGGCGTGCATCGCCTCGTGCGCATCTCACCCTACGATTCGAACGCGCGCCGCCACACCAGCTTTGCATCCGTCACGGTGTATCCGGTGATCGACGACACCATCGACATCGACATCAACATGTCGGACGTCGATATCTCGTTCGCGCGCTCGTCGGGCGCCGGCGGCCAGCACGTCAACCGAACAGAATCCGCCGTGCGCCTTGTGCACAAACCGTCCGGCATTGTCATCTTCGCGCAGGAACAGCGCTCGCAACACCAGAACAAAGACATCGCGTTCAGGCGTCTCAAAGCCCGGCTATACGAGATGGAATTGAAAAAGCGCGAAGCCAAAGCCAACGCCGATCAGGCGGCCAAAACCGATATCGGCTGGGGCCATCAAATCCGCTCGTATGTTCTACAGCCCTACCAGTTGGTGAAGGATCTGCGTACCGGCGCCACCTCGACCAACCCGGACGAAGTGCTCGATGGCGACATCGATCCGTTCGTCGAAGCGGCGCTATCACAACGGATCAAGGGCGGCGGCGAAGCGGTCGTCGTCGACGATCTCGATTAGAGTGCTTCCGGAAAAGTGGGAACCGGTTTTCCGACAAGAAGCACAACAAAACAGAGAGCTAGTGCTTCCGGAAAAGTGGGAACCGGTTTTCCGACAAGAAGCACGACAAAACAGAGAACTCGTGCCAGTCCACGATTTCATTCACAACGGACAGACCCCAAGCGCACAGTCGCCTCGGCCATCCCCGCCAGTAACCACGATCTGAAATATCTCAGGCGAAGTTATCCCCGCACTCGAAAGCCGCCTGATACTGACCCTCGCGTATTCAAGCGACCAGAGGTGCAGACGTGCGCTGGCGGACTGGACGGATACGCCGACAGGTCGGACTCGGGCATAAGCTAGTCGAGGTTCGTCTGCCCGTCAGCGCAACAATGCTGGCGAAACTCCGGGCAGGGATGCAATCCGGAGCCGAGGCGGTGAACAATTCGCCTGTCGTGCGGGGCGGCTAAGGCCGCATCCATCGAAACACAGATTGAAGGGCCTTACCGCCCCGCTCTCTGGTCGGTTTTATGAACAATCCGACGGCGCCTCGCGCCGCCGGTTAAGACGCTTTGCCGCCGCGTGACACAGCCGCCACGAAGCGTGCTAATTCGTCGGCCCGCCAACACCAGGACGCCCGCTCATCTCGATGCCCGCTTCGCTCAATCTCATCACAACGTCAGGCTTCGCCGATTACGCGCTGCTCGATTGCGGCGCGGGTCGCAAACTCGAACGCTTCGGCAAGATCATCGTCGACCGCCCCGAGCCGCAAGCGTTGTGGCAGCCGCGTCTCGCCAAAGCCGATTGGGCGAAGGCCGCAGCGGTGTTCTCGGCGTCGGGAGAAGACGACGAGAAAGGCAAATGGCGCATCGACAAGGCCGTGCCGGAAAGCTGGCCGGTGAAAATTGCTCTCGCTGCGCCGCCGGCATCGTCACCTCTCCCTTCGGGAAGAGGTGGGCGCGAAGCGACCGGTGAAGGGGCGCCCGAAATCACCATGCTCTGCAAGCTTGCCGGGCTCTGGCATCTCGGCCTCTTCCCCGAGCAGCATCCCCATTGGCAATGGATGCTCGACCACCTCGCCAGCATCAACAGCGAGACGCCGCGCGTCTTGAACTTGTTCGGATACACAGGCGCGGCGTCACTGCTGGCGGCCAAGGCCGGCGCCGAGGTCACGCACGTCGATGCGTCGAAAAAAGCCATCGCCTGGGGCAAGGAAAATCAGACAGCTTCAAAACTCGACGCAGCCAAAATTCGCTGGCTGCTCGACGACGCGTCGAAGTTCGTCGCCCGCGAGGTTCGCCGCGGCAAAACCTATCACATGATCCTCGTCGATCCGCCGAAGTTCGGCCGTGGTCCCGAAGGCGAAGTCTGGGATCTGTTCACGCATTTGCCCGCGCTCCTCAACGACTGCGCCAAACTTTTGGGTCCGAGCCAAGCGGCGATGGTGCTCACCGTCTACGCCATCCGCGCCTCGGCCCTCGCCTTCGATCAACTGATGCGCGATACGCTCAGCGCGCGTCACGGCACATTCGACTGCGGCGAACTGGCGATCGTCGCGCAGTCCGGCCCTGCCGTTCCCACCTCGCTGTTCGTGCGCTGGACATCTCAGCCATGAGTGAACGCACGGTCATCACCAGCCTGACGAACGACCGCATCAAGGCGATCCGCGCGCTCGACATGCGCAAGGTTCGCCGCGAAACCGGGCTTTTCGTTGCCGAAGGCGCGTCGCTGCTGATCACCGCCCGCGACCACGGCTGTGTCCCGCAGACACTCGTTTATCAAACCGGCAGCGCCGAGAGCGGTATCACACGCGGGCTCGTGACTTGGGCGCTGAAAGAAGGCGCCGACGTGCTCGAAGTGTCGGAGGCCGTGCTCGCCAAGCTGGCGTCAAAGGACAATCCGCAGACCGTGCTCGGCGTCTTCAAGCAGGTGTTCGCCGCCGTGCCCGACCCCGGGCACGTCGACGGCAGTCAGACCTGGCTGGCGCTCGAAGAGGTTCGCGATCCGGGCAACCTCGGTACCATTGTGCGCACCGCCGATGCCGTCGGCTGCGCTGGCGTCATCCTCGTTGGCACCTGCTGCGATCCCCATTCACTCGACGCCATCCGGGCGACGATGGGCTCGATTTTTTCCGTGCCGCTGGTGCGCATGGAGCGCGACACATTCGTCGATTTGGTGCGCCGTTGGCCGGGCGACGTCATCGCAACGCACTTGGAGGCAACGCAAGATTTCCGCAGCCGTACCTATCGTGGTCCTGAGATGCTGGTGATGGGCAGCGAAGGACCGGGCCTGTCGGAGGGCGTCGCAGCCGCATGCACGCTGCGCGTCAAGATCCCGATGGCTGGACAACTCGACAGCCTCAACCTGGCGATCGCCACGGCCATCACCCTGTACCAAATCCGCGGCCCCCGCTTGAAACTCTAACGATGCGTCGGCGGCCGGCGCGACGAAGGAGTGTCGCCGACGCTAGGAACAATTTGCGTCGGCGGCCGGCGCGACGAAGGAGTGTCGCCGACGCTAGGAAAAAAGCCGCTGACGCTAGGAGAGCCAATGCGCATTGAATATCATCGCACGTTGATCGCCGACACCGTCCGCAACGCTGCATTTTATCGGGCGCTGAAAGCCGTCATCGTGCCGGGCAAAACCGTCGTCGCTGACATCGGCACTGGCACGGGGTTGCTCGGATTAATGGCCGCCAAGCTCGGCGCCAAGGACGTGTTCATGTTCGAGACGGCGGAGGTGGCGGGAGTTGCAGCAAAGCTCATCAAAGCCAACCGCGCCCATCGCTGTCATCTGATCCCATGTCATTCGACCGAGTTCGACGACACACTGTCGGCCGACGTGATCGTGTCGGAAACGCTCGGCAACTACGCGCTCGAAGAAAATATCATCGACACCATCGCCGACGCGCGAACGCGATTTTTGAAGCCCGGTGGCCATCTCATTCCCGAAGGCATCACGCAGTACGTCGCGCCGGTCATCAGTCCGCGCATCAACGACGAGCTGTCGGCGTGGGACCGTGCTGGCCCCGAACTCAAATGCGAGCTCGATCTGTCGTTTGCCAAGGCCATGAGTTTCAACAACGCCTATGTCCGCACGCTGGCGTCATCGGAATTGCTGGGTGGAATTGCCAATGCAGCCGCCTGGGACTTGGTCGATCTCACGCGCGACAATCGTTCGGCGCGCAAGGGCACATCTCGGTGGACGGTGCGCGACACGCGAACGATTTACGGCCTCGCCGTCTGGTGGTCGGCCGATCTCGGCCATAACGTCAAACTCTCGACCGCGCCCGACAGTCCGCGCACGCATTGGGAACAGCTCTACATGCCGCTGCTGACGCCGTTGCACCTCAAAGCCGGAGACACCGTCGAAGCCGCCATCAAATCACGCTCATCGCAAGACGCCGGCACGCATCTGGCGTGGACCGTCACGCACCTCGACGGCAAAGCCCGCGTCATCGCGAAGCAATCGCACGATCTCGACAAGGGCTATTTGCCGTGATGGAGCAATGCCTCGCAGGCGTCGATCAATGTCGCACGCTCGCCGGAGCGACCGGCGACGAGCGCCAGAATTGGCTGACCCAGAATTGGCTGACCCAGAATTGGCTCACATTGGCGCCGCGACAGCCGTCAGTGTTTGCGTCAGAGACCGGTGATGCTATCGGGAAAGGGCCAATACGCCGAGGAGACACGACCCTATGATGCTGTTGATTGTCGGCCTGATCGTTTTTTTGGGAATTCATTTGCTGCCAACGTCGCCCGAGCAGCGCGTTGCTCTCCAGTCGCGGCTGGGTGCCGGCACATACAAGGCCGTGTTTTCGATCATCTCGCTGATCGGCTTGGTCATCATCGTGCTCGGCTATCACAAGATGCAGCTCAACCCCGGCAAAAATCCGGTGCTGTGGGATCCGCCGACGTGGACCCGCCATATCGCTTTGGCGCTGATGCTGCCGGCGCTGATTTTTCTGGTCGCCTCGAATGTGCCCTCGCGCATTCGGACCGCTCTCAAGCATCCGATGCTGGTCGCCATCAAGATTTGGGCGCTGGCGCATCTGCTGGCCAACGGCGATCTGGCGTCGATGCTGTTGTTTGGGTCGTTCCTTGCTTATGCCGTTTATGATCGCATCTCGGTCAAGCAGCGCGGCGCGCGTGGACCGCTCGGTGACGCGCAACCGGCCAGCGCCATCAACGACGTGATCGTCGTCGGGGTTGGTGTAGCGCTATATCTTGCGCTGCTGTTTGGCGGTCATCAATGGTTGTTCGGCGTCGCGCCGCTGCCGCAACTATCGTAAGGCTGTCGGCGTTGAAGGTCAGCGCGTCAACAATACGAATTCGGTGTTGGGGCCATTTTCATTGGCCTTGAGTTCGCGGTCGGTGAGGATCAAAGATGACCCAGGCGTGGCGCGCTCGGAGATCGTATCGAGAATATCCTGCGGGATCACCACAGCATCGAGAGCGCTTGCCGCGATCATCGCGGCCGCAGACGCCGGCATCGGCGCGCTGTCGGCTTCACGTTGGCGCGATTTGCGAGACGCTTGAGCGACAGCGTCGCTGGTCAGCGGTGGCATCTGGGCGGTGACCAAGCGCCACTCGAAAGTGTCGGCATTGGATTGAGAGAACCGCATTGCCGTCAAAACATGCGTGCCCACACGGTCGATGGGCTGGCTGACCGAGATCGGCGCTTCAAGCACCGGTTCGAAACCCTGGCGCACGTAGATGCGCGACGACTTCAGGCTGATCAAAACCGAAATCGGTTTCGAGCGGCGCACAATATCCCGCTTGACTTCAACCATCGCCAATTGGGCGGATTTCAAGTCTACAACCGCTTTCTGGACATTCGTCAAAGCTCGCGCGCGTGTCGTATCGCTGGTCACCGCCGCAGCCTGAGTTTCGGCGAATGCCAGTTCGTTGCGCGCGACGCCGACACGCGCCGCATCGACAGATAGGGTAGCGTTGAGGACGCCATCCTCGAGATCTGCCTCCGTGTCCTGCAGTACGGCAAATTCAGTGGCTGAGCCGCGCGGATGGGGGCTTCGGATAAAGGCCTCGAACGCTTGCTCGGCGGCCGCCAATTTGGCCTCGGCCGCTCGCAATCCGGCCTGCACCTGGTCGCCATCCTTGCGCAGCGTCGCGAGGCGCGCGTTGGCCGCCGCCGACGCTTGAACGGCGGCCTTGGCGACTTCGGTGGCGGCCTTGCGCACTGATTCAATCACTTTGAGATCGGTTTCGGCGCGTGACAGCCGTTCGCGCACGGCGCGATCGGCTTCGAGCCGTGTCGCCGGTTTGGCGGACGGTGCTTGAAACGATTTGACGGCTTCGGCGAGCGCCGGTGTCACTCCGAACAAGCGCGGAAACTCGGATAGGCCGCCGGTCGCGTTGGTGCCGATGGCGATGTCGTTCGATGCTACGCGCGTCCCTGCCTGTGCCATCGGCTGCGGCGCGGCTGGAGTCGATTGCGGCAACGGCCGAAACAGCTTGGGATGATCGAAGGGCAGCGGTTGAGTTTCGTCCTGGGCCACGACGACACGACCGCCGAGCTTGGTCACATCGAACAGCGACTTGGCGAACGAGTAGGGCAGGCGAATGCAGCCATGCGACGCCCGGTAGCCCGGTACGTGGCCGGCGTGCAGCGCGATGCCCGACCACGTGAGCCGCTGCATGAACGGCATTTCGGCGCCGGCGTAAATATTGCTCTGGTGATAGACATTTTTTTCGAGCAGCGAAAACACGCCCGTCGGCGTGTCGAAACCCGGCTGGCCGCTGGACACGCGCGATGAAGTCACTTCGCCATTGAGATCGAAGACGCGCAATTTCTGCTTGCGCAGCGACACGATGGTGATCAGCGGGCCGGCATTGGGATCGGCGGCACGAATAGCCACATCACGAGCGGATTCGCGCGCCAGACTCGGGGACGACGTGACGCCCATCAGCGCCAAGCTTGCCACCGCCGTGAGCGTCACCAACCGGCGAACGACTGGCGCTGCGATCACGCGCGTGGGAGCCTCAGCCGTCGACCACGGCATCCGACGAGATTGGACGTGAGACCGAGATGCACGCACGGCGACCCACCCGACACATAACCGCTACCTTGGCTCACGACACCGTGTCTGTTGCGCAGCGTGCGAACCGGCCCCACCTTACATTGATGGCGACTGCCATCTGGTTACCAGACAAAGTTTACGACAAGCAACGCCAGCCTCATGGGAATGCTCAATGCAACCCCAGCGATGTGACTTCAATTCAACGGTTTTTTCACAGGGTGGCCGACGCAACTCGAGATCTGAACGGTTTGGAAAACATTTACTACGCGAACAGAGCAATGCGTCGTCGAGCCTCTGATTGCTCGTATAATCGCCGGCTAGGCCAAGCCCACGATGCCAAGCCCACGATGATAGTGCCCGCAGGAGACCACGTGTCCACGCATAACGAGCGCCGCCGCCTCATGGCTCCGGACATCGCCGCCCGCAAAGGCGGTCAGCCTATCGTCGCGCTGACCTCCTACCACGCGCACACGGCGTCAATTGCCGATGC
Organism: Hyphomicrobium sp.; assembly: GCA_019748215.1. GTDB lineage: Bacteria > Pseudomonadota > Alphaproteobacteria > Rhizobiales > Hyphomicrobiaceae > Hyphomicrobium_B. The sequence continues at coordinate 8,222 of JAIEPV010000140.1, read as the reverse complement.
GCACTGCGATTTCCTGCTCGTCGGCGATAGTCTCGGCATGGTCATGCACGGCTATGAAACGACGGTGCCGGTGCCGCTCGACCTCATGATCATGCATGCCAAAGCCGTGGTTCGAGGCTCAAAAAAGGCCCTCGTCGTTGTCGATATGCCGTTTGGAACCTACGAAGAAAGCCCGCCCGTCGCTTTCCGCAACGCTGCCCGCGTGATGAAAGAAACCGATTGCGGCGCCGTCAAACTCGAAGGCGGACGGCGGATGGCGGACACCATCCGCTACCTCGTCGATCGCGGAATTCCGGTGATGGGCCACATCGGTTTGACGCCACAGTCCATCCATGTGCTCGGCGGCTTCAAAACCCAGGGCCGCACCGTCGATCAGTGGCATGCAATCGAGGAAGACGCGCGCCTGGTCAGCGAAGCGGGAGCATTCGCGATCGTGCTCGAAGCCATGACCGCGCCCTTGGCCGAGCGGATCACGCGGGCGGTGCCGATCCCGACCATCGGCATCGGCGCGTCGCCCGGTTGTGACGGCCAGATCCTGGTGATGGAAGATATGCTGGGCCTCTCGCCGCGCGTGCCGAAATTCGTCAAGGAGTTCGGCGCCATCGGCAAGGCCATCGACCGGGCCATCGGACTTTATGCCGCCGAGGTCCGCTCACGCACGTTCCCCGCGCCCGAACACACCTATGCCGTCACAGCCAGCGATAGCGCTGCCTCGCCGCCAACCGTGATATCGATTGCTGCCGAACGCGATGACACGGCGCTACACGCCTCAAGAGCCACGAAAAAGCCGCGGACTCCGCGCACGTGAACGGTGCCAGCGGAGTGAACATCTGGCGCGTCCGGCGCTGGTCAGCGGCATTTCGCGAGCTTAGCCCTTGCTCTGCCAGGGCTGTGGGCTATCTATGCCCGGCTGTGGGCCGACCAGCGGCGTCGCTTGGCGGAGCCAAAGCAGTTCATCGGGGAGACTTGGGACCAAAATGGCCGACGATCGCGATAGCCTGCTGCGCGAAGTGGAGGAAGAACTCCGCCGCGAGCAGATGCAGAAAATTTGGGAACGCTACAACGGCCTTATTTTGGGCGGGGTGGCACTCATCGTGCTCGCGGTCGGCGGTTATAAATGGCTTGAGAGCCGGCGCATCGCCGATGCCGAAGCCCGCGGTGCCGAGTTCACAGCGGCCGTACAACTCAGCAATGACAAAAAGACCGATGAAGCCGTCGCGGCATTCCAGAAAATCGCTGACACGGGCTCATCAGGCGTTGCGTCGCTGGCCAAGCTGCACATCGCCGGCGCACACCTCAAAGCTGGCAAAACTGATGAGGCGCTGGTGGCCTTCGAGCGGCTTGCAAATGACGCCTCGGCCGATCAGCTGTTGAAAAACTACGCCCAGCTGCAGGTTGCCTCCCTAAAGATGTCGACGAGTGACTTTACCGACATTCAGAATCGGCTGAGTCCCTTAGCAGCCGATTCCAGTCCATTCAAAACGAGCGCGAACGAACTGCTCGGCATCGCCGCCTTCAAGGCCGGAAACCTGGAGATCGCTCGCAAACATCTGGAACCGCTACTGATCGATCCGGCTGCGTCGCAGGCCATTCAAGAACGCATCAAGATTGTATTGGCTGAAATCGCCGCCATCGAAATCGCTAAAGTCGCGCCGCCGCCCGCAGTGACGCCGTCGCCATCAACGCCTGCACCGCCCGGCACGGCCGACACGAAACCGGCCGACGCCGATAAAAAATGACGACGGCGCCTCCCATCCGGCGCTCGGGGAGACGATCGACTTGGACAAGGTCAGGGCTCAGCACATGACACGTTTCTGGCGATCGATGGTGCTCGCCCTATGTGCCACCTCACTGTCGGGATGCGCGGGAGACGGGCCGACGCTGCCAAAGCTCGCGGATCTCAATCCATTTGCTGACAAACCGCAGCCGCTGCCGGGGCGGCGCGTCGCTCTCGTCGAGCAGACCAATAGCATTTCGAGCAACCTCGCCGACGCCAGTTCACCCATCGTGCTGCCGCCGCAACACTCTAACGACTCTTGGTCTCAGCCAGGAGGCGAAGCCAGCAACGCGCCGGGACATTTGGCGTTGACGGGAGCGCCACATCAAGTCTGGAGCGCCAATGTCGGCGAAGGCTCGTCGAAGGCCGGACGCATCCTCGCCAGTCCGATAGTCTATGATGGCCGAATTTACACGCTCGATGCCGCCGGGCTGGTCTCGAGCTTCGCGCTGTCGGGCAGCAAGATATTTCAAGTCTCGACGACGCCTGAAAATGAATCCGACGCCGGCGGTTATGGTGGCGGGTTGGCCGCCGACGGTGGCCGACTGTACGTCGCGAACGGCTATGGCGTCGCGGCGGCACTCGAACCGCAAACCGGCAAAGTGCTTTGGCAGAAAAATTTAGGCGCTCCCATTCGGTCGGCGCCGACCGTGGCCGGTGACAAGCTATTCGTCACAACGGTCCAGGGCCGATTTTACTGCTTGAATGCGGTCGACGGCACCGAGCTTTGGTCGGCGCGCGGGCTGCCGCAGCCGGCCAGCCTGATGACCAGCACCAGCCCTGCGATCGATGGTGACATCGTCATAGTGCCTTATCCGTCGGGCGATCTGGTGGCCCTGAAGATTTCCGACGGCACGCCGGCGTGGTCGGAAAATCTCGCCCGCACGCGCCAAACGTCGCAGATCGCATCGATGAGCGATGCGGCACGGCCGGCGATCGACGGAGGTATTGTCTTCGCGATCGGCCATGCCGGTCGCATGGTCGCGACCAATGCTAAAACCGGCGAACGTCTTTGGTCGATCGACGTGCCAGGCACACAAACGCCGTGGGTGGCGGGCGATACCGTATACATCGTCGATACCCAGGGCCGTGTGATGGCGTTGGCGCGGTCGGACGGCAAAACCCGCTGGTCCAGCCAGTTGCCCAATAGCAAGACGTGGTCTGGTCCAGTGCTGGCGGGTGGCACGCTGTGGCTCGCCTCCAACCAAGGCAAGCTGATCGGCGTCGATGCCGCATCCGGCCGCGTCAACGGCGAGGTCGATATCGGCGATCCCGTCTACATTCCGCCGATTGTTGCCCAAGGCCGTATGTTCGTATTAACGGATACGGCGAAACTGATCGCTCTCAATTGAGAAATGGTCTAGGACGACAGCTGTAAGCGCCCGTCTTTGGGGCAGCGGCGGCTGCCAGCGCTGACGTTGCGCGATTGCGCCGCTTGATATGACGCGCCGTGCGCGCGACATCGCCACGCTGAATTCGATCGGTCGAAACAACCCATGAGCGAAGCCCCCATCGTCGCGATCGTTGGTCGACCCAACGTCGGCAAATCGACGCTTTACAATCGTCTGACGGGCTCGCGTGCGGCCCTCGTGTCAGACATCCCCGGCCTGACGCGCGATCGGCGCGAAGGCGTCGCTGATCTCGGCGGGCCGACCATCCGGCTGCTCGATACGGCGGGATTGGAAGAGGCCCGCGCCGGGTCGATCGCTGACCGGATGCGCAAGCAAACCGAAAAAGCCATCGAAGACGCGCAGCTCATCTTATTCGTGGTCGACGCCAGGGCCGGTGTGACGCCGGCCGATAGCGCCTTCGCATCGGTGGCGCGTGAAAGCGGCAAGCCGGTCATCCTCGTCGCCAACAAAGCCGAAGGGGCGAAAGGCACAGACGGATTTTATGACGCGTTCGGCCTCGGCTTCGGCGCACCACTGGCCATCTCGGCCGAGCACGGAGAAGGCATCGGTGATCTCGTTGTCGACATCGCGGCGGCGCTGGGGTTGTCGTTCCCGCCACGTGCCAAACGGCTGAAACGCGGCGAAACCGACGACAGCGAGCCGGCGGCCAGCGAGATCGAACACCCGGCCAAGCCCGTGCGCGTTGCAATCATGGGCCGCCCGAACGCTGGCAAATCGACGCTCGTCAATGCCTTGCTCGGCGAAGATCGCATGATCACCGGGCCGGAGCCCGGCCTGACACGCGACAGCGTCGCAAGCGACATCGACTACAAGGGGCGGACGATCCGGCTGGTCGATACCGCCGGGTTGCGGCGTAAGGTTAAAATCACCGAACTTGCTGAAAAGCTGTCGGCCAGCGACGCCGTGCGGACCTTGCGCTTCGCTGAGGTCGTCGTGCTGCTGATCGATGCCGAGCGGCCGTTCGAGAAGCAGGATTTGACCATCGGCTCGATGGTGGTCAACGAAGGCCGCGCTTTGGTGATTGCCATCAACAAATGGGATCTCGTCACCGATAAACCGAAAATGCTGCGAGAGATGAAGGAAACTCTGGCGGAGAGTTTGGCGCAGGTGCCCGGCGTGTCGCTTGTCACAATTTCGGCGCGTGCCGAAAAGGGGCTCGATCAGCTGCTCGCCGCCGTCGTGAAATGTTATGAAACGTGGAACAGGCGGGTGCCGACTCCGCAGCTCAATCGCTGGCTCGAAGAAGCCCTGGCGCGCCATTCGCCACCGGCTGCAGCCGGCCGTCGAATCAAAATCCGCTATGTCACCCAGCCATCGACTCGCCCGCCGACGTTCGTCGCATTCTGTCAGCGCGCCGACGCCATGCCAAAATCCTACGTCAAATATCTTACAAATTCTCTGCGCGACGCCTTTGATCTGCCCGGTGTTCCGGTTCGCTTCACATTGCGCAAAGGCGAGAATCCGTTCGCTAAAAAATAGCGCGGCGCGCGTGGAACGAAAACGCCGCAAGCCCGTTCCCATCCGCAAGTGAACAGCGCCGTCACGCCGCCACTTTTTTCGAACATGTGGCTCCTTGAAGTCTGGCAATCGCAGTGACGACCCAGTACCTTTAAGAACTGCGTCGAAGGGATGTCGGCGCTCCAATTTCAAATTCGAGGGACGAAGCATGAGACAGTGGAATTCGATGCTTGCGATTGCTGGCTTGACCGTGGCATTCGCAGCCATCGGCGGCGTTAGCGCGCACGCCTATTCTGAAAAAGTCCGCAAGGCTTGCGCTGGCGACTACCAGAATTTCTGCGCCCAGTATGTGCCGGAAAGCTCGCAATCACGCGCCTGTTTCGAGAGCAACCGCAAATCGCTCTCCAAAATCTGCGTCGCCGCATTGATCGATGCTGGAGAAGTACCAGCGAAATATCTCAAAAAATAATCGATTGATGCATTCCTCACCCGCTGCGTAGAAAGCGCAGCGGGCGGGAGAACAGGCGAGACGAACATCGCCTAGAGCCATCCTCACCGCCCGCACGGGGCGTCAGCCGCATCAACTGGCGCCGCTCCGGATGAGTTAAATGGGGCTGGTCGTCTGTGTTTCAAGCCCCCGTCGGCTTGGGCATGAAATGTATTTGGCGAAGGCTTCGACGCGTCGCTACACTCAGCCGATGAGCGCCCCGTCCGAAGTCTTATTCTACCACCTCGAACATCAGCCACTCGAAAAGGTTCTGCCGAGCCTCGTCGAGAAAACGCTGGCACGCGGCTGGCGCGCCGTCATTCAAGTCGGCAACGACGAACGTCTCGCGGCGCTAGACCAGCTGTTGTGGACCTATAGCGATGAGAGTTTCCTGCCGCACGGCACAGTCAAATCAGGCAGCTCCGCCGATCAGCCGGTTTATCTGACCGTTGGTGATGAGACACCGAATGCCGCTGGCGTGCGATTCCTTGTCGATGGCGCGACGACGAGCACGTTCACCGGGGTCGAGAGGCTCGTCTACCTGTTCGACGGCCGCGATCAGGACGCCGTGATGAGCGCTCGCGAGCAATGGAAAGCGGCGAAGGCGGCGGCTTGTGCCGTCACGTATTGGCAGCAGACCGAGGCTGGCGGCTGGGAAAAGAAAGCCTGACGACCAAGCTACATCCCATCCGCGCGGCCGCGCCCCGCGACGTCAGTCAGCGGCTTGACAGTCGGGCACTTCCCCGGCTTGTGCCGACCCCATGAACTATCGACACGCCTTCCACGCCGGCAATTTTGCCGACGTCCTCAAACACGCGATCCTGGCCCGTGTCATCACGTACATGATGCGCAAACCGCAGCCGTTCCGAGTGATCGATACGCACGCGGGAGCGGGACGCTATGATTTGACGGGCGATGCGGCTGGCAAAACCGGCGAATGGCAGGACGGCATTGGCCGCCTGTTGGCCTACCCGCTCACCGATCGCGCGGAGGAGCTATTGCGCCCCTACCTCGCGTCGGTCGCGGCGCTGAACCCGGACATCGATGGCGAGGCCCTACATTATTATCCGGGAAGCCCGCTGGTGGCGCGTCACATCATGCGTCGTGACGACCAACTCGTCGCCAATGAACTGCATCCCGACGACGGGCGGTTGCTGGCCCGCGAATTTCACCTCGCGGCGTCGACAAAGGTTCTGAGCCTCGATGCCTGGATCGCCGTCAAATCGCTGCTACCGCCGAAAGAGCGGCGCGGGCTGATCCTGATCGACCCGCCGTTTGAACGGGCCGACGAGTTCGACAGTTTGACAAAAGCCATGCTTGACGCACTAAGCCGTTTCGAGACCGGCACGTATGTCATTTGGTACCCGATCAAGGACCGCAGCAAGGCCGACACGTTCGTCGCGGAGATCACCAACCGACCGCACATCAAATATCTCGATGTCCGGCTAGCCGTCGCCCGTCCGTTCGCCGGCCTTGGACTGACGCAATGCGGCGTGCTGGTGATCAATCCGCCCTATACCCTTCGCGGCGAACTCGAGGAGTTGATGCCGGTGGTCGTGAACGCGCTCGCCATCGACGGCGGCGCCGGATTTGACCTGCAATCGGAATGTCAGGCGAGGTAAGTGCTACGGCCGTGCTGGCCAAGCGTCGCGCAGCGGGCATGAACCGGTAGCGAGCAGGCAAATCAGGTTGCAACGACCTGCCTATCCGTGGATAAATTGTCGCAGGCTGGTTGGGCGGCACGCAGGCTCGGCAGCTATGAGCGTGACGTGGCGGCACGCAGCCGCTGAGGCAGGCTCATAGCGTCGCCGCGTTGGGACGCTCTGCACGCCACGGCTTGCCGGCCCGGTGATCCCGCATCATGCGTCATCGCAGCCGGCGCCCGGGACTGCGCAAGGAGATGCCGGATGCGCCAGACAGGCACCGTCAAGTTCTACAATTCGCAAAAAGGCTACGGCTTTATCAAACCCGACGATGGCGGCAATGATGTCTTTGTCCATGTCACCGCCGTTGAGCGATCCAGTATCGGCGAGTTGACGGAGGGCATGCGCGTTACATTCGACACCGAGCCGGACAAACGCGGCAAAGGGCCGAAAGCCGTCGATCTTCAGCAAGCGACTTAGCCGCCGAAGCGGCCGTTAGTCTCGCAAGCTTGAATTCGTTATTTGCATCGACTTAGGCGTGACTTGCGCGACACGATACACGGCAAAACGCAGTCTCACGGCACGCTAGGATGACTTAGGTGATGCGTCGAGGCTCGCAGACTGCGAACAATCTTAGAGACACGTGACGCAAACACGAGGAGAGAAACTCATGGGTCATCATTCCAGAATGGTGATGGTTGCGATTGCGACTTGGACGATCGCAGTGGCAGGCGCCTCCGGGGCCAGTATGGCTGCCGGCAGTTGCGTTCCGAAGGCGGCCGAAGGCACCGGAAGCACGGAAGAGAATGCCAAATTTCAGGTCTATGAAGCTTTGCTCCAGGCGACCGACTGGGGCACATGGGCCGCTTGGATGGCGAATGGCTCGACGCCCGGATATAAGGTCAACACAGTGAAATATAGCTGCAAGAAGGGCGGCATCGGCGTCTCGTGCCGCGGCCAAACCACGATTTGCAAACTGTAAGCTCAAGAGAAGAATAGGCTCATGACACCTGCATTCGGCGCGGCATTGGCCGCAGCCGTTTGTTTGGTAGCAGGCATCGCCACGAGCGCTCCGGCATTGGCTAAGCACACTGGCGGCCAGTGCGTTCAAGCCGGCGGCGAAGCGACGATGGTGACGGAAGACCTCGCCAAGTTCATGGCAGGCGCGGCGCTGAAAAATTCGATCGCCGCACACGGCTGGACGCCGCACGGGCAGGTCCGGATGAACTGCGACACGAATTCAGTCCTGCCGCATTGTGTCGCCAAGCAGAAAGCCTGCGGTTGACCGACCATGTCGCCCGCCGCGGATCAGCTCGCCGGATTGCTCCGGCGTGCTATCGTTTTTTTTTGAATTGAGTAGGTAGGCCGCCTAGAGCCCTTCCGACTTAGATTGACCCATTCTGACGAGGGGATTTTGCGCTGAGACCAAGGGATTTGGCGACGGC
>JAIEPV010000257.1 GCA_019748215.1 Hyphomicrobium sp. | reverse complement strand
CGGCGCATTACTCGAGGCATCGCCGGGATCAATGCCTCGAACGCGCCCTTCGACCTCAATGGTGGATGGCGTAGCATTCGGTGAATACCGCACGATTGCACGGTCGCCGTGCATGACCTTGGCAATCACCGATGTCTCATAGGGCGCAGTCACGATCATTGTCCTGTCGTCGGGGACGATCCGCAGTAAGATTTGCGACGCCGTAATCGTTCCACCGCGTTTGAACGGGGCGAGATCGATGATGCGGCCGCTGACGGGCGCGACGATCGTTGATGTGCCCGGCCGTTCGCTCAGGGCGACGAAGACCGCGCGGGCGTCGCGAAATTGGTTTCGGATGTCGCCCAGTTCGGCAACGGCGCGGCGGCGGACAGCGTCAGTCAATTCAGCCAGCTGCGCCGTGACTTTTCCAAGCTCTGTCTTGAGTTTGGCGATTTGAGTTTTCGTCGTCGCGACGAGCGTGCTGACGCGTACCGACTCGCGCTCGAGTTCGCCCATTTGCGCGTGCCGAAAATCGTTTCTGCCAGAATCCAATCGCACGTTGGCCAGGTCGCGTTCATTACGGTCGCGGTCCTTGAGGCGCATTTGAAGCAGCTCTGCCGCCGCGTCGACGTCGCGTTGCAGGTTGGCCAAGCGAAGCGACAGCGCGGTTTTTTGATCTGACATACCGTGCTGGCGTGCGCTGAACTCGGCGACTTCGTCGTCGAAAAACATCTTAATGGCCGGATCGGAAAGATCGATGTCCAGTGGCGCGGCAAACTGCGCCGCGCCGTCGCGTTCGGCAATCAGACGCGCTTCTTTCAGCCCGAGTCGGACGATCTCGCGCGACGCCGTCGTTAGCTTGGCGATCGCCTCGAGATCACCGATTTCGGCAATGCGTTGCCTCGCGTCGACGTGATCACCATCGGCAATCCACAGCGCCTCGACCGTGCCACCATGGGGCGCCGGAACAACGACGGCTGCGTCGATGACGGTGACAGTCCCAGATACGCCCGGTAACGCCGGTCCTATCAAGGCGACACTTGCCGCGGCAAAGGTCACCAGCAATGCTGACATTGCCGCATACCCAACCCGTATATAGCGCGCCGTTGACGCGCCATTACGCGACGATGGCAAAGCGTACACGCGATGTTGGATCGGCGTGCTCATCGGGCGGCATCGTGGGCGGCCGCGGCGACCGCCATCGCCGAGTGAGAGGTTGCGGGGCTCCGGTTCAGCATCGCCAAGACGTCGTCACGCGGACCAAATGCGCGCTGCTGACCGGCTTCCAGAACCACGAGACGGTCGGTCGTCTGCAACGTCGCCGCATCGTCGGTGATGACGATGACCGTCTGCCGGCGTCGACGCAATTGTTCGAGAACACTTGGCAGTTCTGCCGTGCCATGCGCATCGATCAAAAGTGGTGGCGTATCGAGCACCACGAGCGGGGGCTGGCCGAACAGTGCGCGAGCCAAGGCGAGCCGCTGGCGTTGTCCGCCGGACAAATGTGCGCCACTCGCGCCGATCAGCGTTTGGTAGCCATCCGGCAAGGCGAGAATGTCCTGGTGGACGAGCGCTTGCTTTGCCGCATCCACGATCGCTCCGTCGGTCGCGTCGGATTGGAAGCGTGCAATGTTTTGAGCAATGGTGCCTGCGATCACGTCGCCGTCTTGCGAAAAATATCCTATGTGCCGGCCGATCACATCAGGGTGCCATTGATCGAGCCGCGCATGGTCGAGCAGAACCGATCCGCCGAACGGAGGCAGCAACCCGACCAGCGCGCGAGCCAGCGTCGACTTGCCGGACGCGCTGGCGCCGACGACGCCGATGATTTGCCCGGGCAGCGCTGTGAAGCAAATGCCATTGAGGAGAAATGTTCGCGTGCCGGGGCGGTTGATGCGCAGGTTTTGCACCTGCAATTGGCCAGTTGGGCGCGGCAATGGCGGGCGCGGCAATGCGGTGCGATTTTTTTCAGACGGCGTGGCTGCAAGAACGTCCTCAATCGCATCGTAGCTTGCTGCTGCGGCGACAACGGTCCGCCACACGCCGACGCCACGCGACACAGGTGCGATCACGAGATCCATGAGCAGAGCCGCAACGATAACCGTGCCGCCGCTGATCTCGCCGAGCAGCGCGAGCGTCGTAGCGGCCGTGAGCATGGCGACACCGCTGAAAGATCGCAGAACTGTCAGCAAACTGGCGACACTATCGACGCGATCGGTTGCGTCGAGGTCGGTGTCATCGGTGATCGACGCGGTCGCGACAAAGCGTTCGCGAAAGGCGCTGACCATTCCCAACGCCGACATCGTGCTGGCATGGCGCTGTAAATTGACCCCGAACTCGCGTCGCACAGTGGATACAACGCAAGCGGCTTGCCAAGCTCGCCGGTGACGTCGCTCGGCCAACCAGCCAACGACGGCAACCACCGCCGTTATCAAGGTCGCTAAGGCACCCAGAATGGGATGCGCAAGCGCGATCAGGATCAGCGCCGCCGGTGCCGTCGCCAGTTCAACAGCGATCACCGGGGCAGGTCCGGCAATGAATGCGCGCAGCCGGGCGAGATCGAACAGGGGCGACGAAGCATTCGTCGAGCCTGTAACGCTCTGGCGAATACCGGCGTCGAACAGGCGGCCGCTCAGCTGACGGTCGACGTCCAACGCAACACGCATCATGAGTCGGGATCGGATGGCTGCCAGCAAACCGGCGACTGCGAAGATACCCACGGCAATTCCAGCGAAGGCAAACAGGGCCGTTTCGTTTTTGCTGATCAGTACGCCATCGAAAATCAGCACGATGAGAAAGGGTCCGGCGATTTGCAGGATGTTGGCAACGGCGCTGAAGATCAGCGCAGCTTTCAGCGCGCTGGAATTGGCGGCGATTGCATCCTTGGCTTCGCTGGGATCGTCACCGAGAAGGGCGTTGAGCAGCCGGCCAAAAAATCCTCGCGGGTGATGTTCGAAATCGCGTTCGGCCATTCCTGCGCGATGCGAATTGATCGGCGCTGGCGGGGCTTCCTCTGCCGACAGGGGGGCCTCAGATTTTGGCCGGCCGGGCGGCGCTTTGACGGATCTGGCGAGTGCCACGCCCCAGTCGTCGGTCAACTGGCCGGTCGAGGTTTTGGTCACGTCACCATCAGCCGCGACGTGGAGCTTCAAGGCGTCGCCGCCATCTCGCGTCGCAGTGTTGGCCGGTAGGTCGCGACCGGTGCGCGGTCCACGCGCGATCGTCGTCAGCGATGGTTCGGACGCATCATATGCAGAGTTGCCAAGGCCGGGATCGAGGATCAGCGCTTCGAGGCGGCGGACGGCGGCCGCCATCCGGTCACGATCATCCTCCGCTCTATGCTTGCGCCGGGCCACGAGACGAGTCCTAAAATTTTTTGCTGAGCGGCAACGCACCGTCGCGTGTTGAACCACATCAGCCCCCCGACGATGCTCGGCAGAGCACAAGCCGCGAATCGCAAATTCGAGACGCGTGAGCTAATCGTGTAAGCGGTTGATTAACCAGTCGGGCCACGACGTTCAGCCGGGACAGCCGTTTATTTTATGGTCGCGGAGCATGACCGCCACAGTGCACTATCAAAGCTGGGTCATGGCGGAGACGTCGTCGAGACGTCGCCTGCGTATGGAACAAACGGCCACCGCCCGACGTCACTACGTTGCTTCATTCAACCTTAGTTATTTTGTTAGACGGTCGAATCCCACTATCGTCGTCGTCTAAATGGTGCGGCCGTGACCCGGCAAAAGAGGATTTTTCCCCATGCGCATTAGAAGCGTCCTGGTGATGGTTGCAACGGCCATCGGTCTCGCCGTGACGGCAACCGCACCGGCATCTGCGTTTGGATGGGACCGCCCGGACCAACGCGCGAACTGGGGCGCAGAACGCGATGGGCGTCATTCAGGCTATGACCGACGCGATCGTCACGCCTCCGTCGAGCAAGGCTATAGCGATCCCGATATCTACCGCTATGAGCCGCGTGGCTATTATCCCTATTACAACTCGGAGTATTGGGGCGCGCCTCGGGTCAAGCGGTTTCGTGCGCAATTGCCGCCTTATTACGGGTCCTGGGGTGCACCGGTCCGCAACTATCGCCATGTCGAATGGCATCGTCGCCACTACGGTGGCCATCGTCGCGGCGACTGGTGATCGAGGCTCGTTAGCAGCTTCTCGCCATAGCGGGTAAGCGATTGTGTGAGCACATGAAACCGTGTTCATGCCGCATTCATGTGGTGTGTTCGAAAATGTCGACTGCGGAATTTCGCCAGCAATCCTGGCGAATTTCGAACGGCTTTTCTTTTGGCTGCTGCGCGCCGCCATGCACGCTTGGGAGATCACTATGATCAAAAAATTCATGCACGCGCTGATGGCGCTAGCAATGGTGCTCGGTGTTTCCGTAGCTTCCGCGCCATCGGCGCAGGCTGGCAACGGTCGCGGCATCGGGCTCGGTATTGCTGCCGGCATTATCGGGCTTGGCGTGCTCGGTGCAGCCGCGCACGCCGATCGCTACGACGGTCCGCGCTATTACTCATCCTACGATGACGATGCCTGCTATCGCGGACCTCGCGAATGTCACTGGGCTGGCCGCCGTTGCTTCGAAAACAGTTGGGGCGACACCGTGTGTCGCGGCGGCCGGTACGTCTGCGAGCGGCCGCTGATCTGCGAATAATTGAAGTCGCGCCACGATCATTGAGACTGTGCCAGTGCGGTTCGCCGCGCTGGCTTTTTGTTGTCGCGACTAAGTCTTGATCCGCGCCAGTGCTGCCGTATGCAACGCAATGGCGGCGGCATTGGAGACATTCAAACTGGCGATGGGTCCGTCGGTGGTGATGTGTGCGAGCACGTCACACAGTTTCTGCGTGAGTTCACGCAGGCCTTTGCCTTCCGCTCCCATGACGAGCGCCGTCGGCCGTGACCAGTCGGTTTCCTCAAGTCGCGCCTCCGCCGTTCCATCCAAGCCGATTAGCGTGAAGCCGACGTCTTTGAGTTCCGCCAGTGCACCAGCGAGATTTCCGACGAGCGCAATCGGCACGAGTTCAAGCGCCCCTGACGCGGATTTCGCGAGCACGCCATTGAGCGGCGGACTGTGCCGCCGCGTCATGACCAGACCAGCAGCGCCAAACACCGCCGCCGAGCGCAAAATTGCGCCGACGTTGTGGGGGTCGGTGACCTGATCGAGAACCAGTAATGGACGGCCAGCCGCGTTCTCGGCCAGCGACTGCAAGTCGGGCTCGGGCAGTGGCTCGGTTTCGATCATCACGCCTTGATGCACGGCTTCAGCGCCAAGGATGCGATCGAGGTCGCGCGGCGTTGTTTCCTCAACCGGCACGCGCACGGTGCCAAGTGCCTCGGTCAGGCGCCGGGCCGCGTTTTCGGTGGCGAAAAGACGTGTGACGCGGCGCGCTGGATTGCGCAACGCCGCTTCGACCGGGTGGATGCCAAATAAGCGCAGCGGGCCGTCCTCGGCGTCGCGCGCACGTTCACGCGCCCGATCTTTGCGTTCGTGCCGATGCGGTTTATGGCGGCCTGGAGTGTGCTCGGGGCGCGGCGCTCCGCGTGCGGGGTCAGCGCGTTTGCCGCCGTCTGAAGGGCGCTGGCGCGGCGGGTCGTGTGGATCGGCGCCCGTGCCGCTCAACTTGGGATTTTGGCTGGCCTGCCCGCGCCAAGGTTTTTTGCCCATATCGTTGCGGGGCTCTTTGCTCAACGTCGGCCTCGAAAATCCTGTCGGCTGCCGGCGCGCTCATCGCCGTCAACCGTTGCTGCATCTGCGTCACGACGCATAGCGCAGTGCGCGCAACATTGCAGCTTTTCCGATTGACAGGGAAGGGGCGCATGAAGATAACGCGAGGCATGGCCCTGCCGGGTTTGGCAGGGCCGTTTCGTTTTGGGCTTCGCACCACGACTTGCGGATCTTTGAACGGATGGGAGAGGTGCCCGAGTGGTTAAAGGGGACGGACTGTAAATCCGTTGGCTTAGCCTACACTGGTTCGAAACCAGTCCTCTCCACCAATACCCTTTGGGGATCCGCAGTGTAGCGGCTTTGCCCTAGGTGGCTTTCAAATAGTCCCCGCGTTTGCGCTCATTGTCCGGCCATTGCGATGACTCGGTTTCGAGCAGAGACGTCACGAGTTCGTTTGCGCCGCCGATTTCGATGCACCGTCTCTCGGCGCCGTTTTTGTGTAGCGAGTTTTGAGCTTCCAATTGAAGGCGGTGGCCGGCAGCAACACCCGAAGCGCATGCAACTCAGGCTTGCGCCTGGTGCGCTGAGCCACCTTGATGCTCGCCGTGCCTCATACCGCTGGGAAATCGAGCCACTTGCGCTGGGCGGCCCAATCCATCGGCAAGTCTTTCGTGGTCGTGACCAGTCGCCGAGCGCTGAGCGTCACAGGATGCCGACCCTTGAGGATCGCCTCGATGATGTCGGGCGCGAGGTAGGTCAGGCGGACGAGGCAGGTCATGTACGAGCCGCTTGAACTGGTCTTGCGTGCGTGGCTGTCGATGCTTCCCGGCTGGCTGCTGAACAATTGGTCGCGAATGTCGAAGGCCTTGACCAGAAGCTTGATCAGATTGGCGTCCGTCTTTTCTGCGACTGCATCGCCCACGATTAGGCGCGTTGCTTTCCCTGCGCGTTTCGTTACTGCTTTAATCGTGAGGGCAAAAGAAGCCGCTGCCGAATCTGCATCAAGACAGCCGGCATGCAAAGGGTGCTCTGGTTGCACTGCGCGCAATGTTCGCGAACGATCCAATTCAATTATGATTTGCGATGGCTCGACAACTACGTGTCGGATAACGCTGCGAAGCATTTGACGACGGTCGGATGGCGCTTGCGTCGGCCAGTGCCGAGTGAGTGCGCTGGCGCGAGCCAGCACTTGCTGTTGATCCACTGCCTCAAGTTTAAACGGGAGCAGCATTTCGTGAACTTCAACGCGAGATGCAAAGAACTCTTTGAGCCGGTCTGAGATGAGCCGCTCGATGTCGCCAGCTGGTATGCGTCGCCCGCCTCTGCTGGATGCTCTCTTTCCGTCGATCAGGGTTTGGGAAATATAGTACCGATAGCGCTTGTCGCCTTTGACTGCGTGCGATGGGATCATGCGGGCGCCATCGCCATCGAACATGAGCCCTTTTAGCAGGCTCGGCTCTTTCACTCCAATGTTCAGATCCCGGTTGCTCCGATTCACTTTAAGCGAATTCGCAACGGCATTCCAAAGTTCCAGACCGATGATAGCCGTATGTTCGCCAGGATAGCCGACGCCCTTGTGAACGATCTCCCCCAGATAGATTCGGTTCTGCAGCATCTGAGCGAGCGCTCCGCGGCTGAACGATTTGCCACCGGTGGGTAGTCCATTCCTGTCAATTCTCGACTTCGTCACGATGCCAGAGCGGTCGAGGTCAGATTTTAGTTCGCGAATATTGGCGATGCGTTGATAGCGGTGAAAAATCTCCCGCACAGTCTCAGCTTCGGCGGCGTTTAAGATGAGCTTGCGCTCCAGAACGTCGTAGCCGAGCGGCGGATAGCCACCCATCCAAAGACCCTTCTTTTTTGACGCAGCGATCTTGTCGCGTATGCGTTCCCCCGTGACTTCACGTTCGAATTGGGCAAAGGATAGGAGGACATTGAGCGTCAAGCGACCCATTGATGTCGTCGTGTTAAAAGACTGAGTGACCGATACGAAAGAGATGTCTTGGTCGTCAAATATTTCAACAATCTTTGCAAAGTCGGCGAGTGATCGCGTGAGACGATCGACTTTGTAGACTACGACGATATCAATCTTGCGAGCTTTGACATCTAAGAGAAGGCGCTGCAAAGCCGGTCGTGACATGGTGGCCCCAGAGATGCCGCCGTCGTCGTACTCATCCTCGAGGGCCCGCCAGCCTGCATGGATCTGGCTTTTGATGTAAGCCTCGCACGCCTCGCGCTGGGCATCGAGCGAGTTGAAGTCCTGCTCCAAACCTTCCTCGGATGATTTTCGCGTGTAGATCGCGCATCGCAAACGCGTAGAGTGCTTTGGCGCTTCAAGTTTGGGCATTTTTCAATATAACTCCGCGTGGAACGCGTATCGCGGCCCTTTTCGCTAATCCAAAAAATCTTGGTCCCGACCAGTGCGCGCCCGTGATCGCGTTCGCGATCTGCGTGAGCGATCGGTAGAGTTCACCCTGCCACTCATATCCGTTGTCTAGGACGAGGACGGTGTGCGTGGTTCCGCGCCAGTCGCGGATCAGCTTCGAGCCGGGCTTCATGGATATCGAACGTACGGACTGCGCGTTGTCACTGAACTCTTGGGTTTGCTGCAATCGTGCAATCGTTCGAAGCGCCGATTTGGAAAGACCTCCGCATTGGCGCTCCTGCAACTTGTAAGCAATGCCTCGGACCATCAAATCGCGGCTCATCCGCTTAGGTGGCAACTGCCCGACACACTCAAGCCACACCGCCCGAAGGTTCGCGATGCTCAATTTCGCGAGGTCAACGACCTTGGCGTCAAGCTCACTGCGGTCCGCAACGGGCAAGGTGAAGTTCTCATCGGCTATTGGCATAGCTTATGCCGCCAAGTGGTAACGCAGCTCGCCGGACTTGGTCTTTGTTGATGTGACTGCTTGCCCAAGCTTCTTCTTCAATGCGCCAGCCATGAAGCCGCGGACCGAGTGCGATTGCCAGCCGGTCGCGGACATCATCTCGGCGACAGAAACGCCCTGTTTGCGTTGCAGCAGTGCGATGAGGGTCTCAGCTTTTGAATTCTGTGGCGCTTTCGCTTTGCTATATGGTGATGCTTCGCCCTTGAGATCTTGATTTGCAATTTTCTTCGGTTTGCGGGACATAGTCGTTTCCTTTGGTGGGCAACAGCATAATGCCGGTGCTTGTACCGCCCGAAGCCCCGGTTTCAGACCGAGGCGAAGGAGAGACATCGTCGTTGCCAACCACTACCGCTCTCTTGGCGGTGCAAGTCCAGTCGGTTTCTGACGTTTGTTCTTTTTGGTTATCGAAGCCTAACTGTTCGCACGCCTGTTAGTCGCAATGCAGAGGAAGCGGAAGTGGGTGCCCTTAGGACGGGCGCGATCTATCCCTAGATAGATACGTCCGATTACTTCCCCTAAGCGGCGCAGCCGATGAATCAGTAAATTCGGAGTAGCCGAGTTCGGTTTCAAGCGTCACTGTGAGGGCGCGACCTGAGCGCCACTCGCGATCGGACCATCAGCTCCGATCTCTCGGCACGCACGTCAGATTCTTAGGATAGCGATCCCTTGCCGAGTACGAGACCAAAAAGGAACCAGAGTGGGTCGGCCGCAAGAGGCGGCGGGCATGCGACGACTGCTGGCGTAGAGTTCCAAGCTCAAGTTGCGGCACTATTGGCTGCTGACCTCATCTCCGAACGACAGCTTGACCAGCGCTTGCGGCTCGGTTCCGCGCGCGCCAAGCTATTGCGCCTCGAAACAGAGGCACCAATTGATGACATTCTTGTTCAGACCGATGCGGGCGGATTTGTATTCATCCAGGCGAAGACCTCGGTCAATCTCTCAAGCGATCTAGAAAGTCAGCTGGGCAAGGTCGCCCAACAGTTCGTCCGCCAATGGTCGGCTAGCAAAAGCGGTGACGGAAAGCGTGGCTGGGACCGGCCGCTAGACCAGTCCAAGGACCGGTTTGTATTGGCGACGGGTGCCGGATCGTCCGACGCCGTGACACGCGACCTGGCCGCTGGACTGGCGTCTGTGCAAGCTGCTGCCTCCGCTCCGCTGCCTCAAGATCAGGAGCGAGCACTATCAAGGTTCAGAGAGCTACTTGCAGCGACCTGTAAATCCATTGAAGGGCGCGATCTTGAACCGACGGAGCTCAGCTTCCTTCTGAATCTGACGACCGTGCTTCAGCTCGATTTTGGCAGACCCGATCGCGCGCTCGCTAACGCAGCCCTTCGCGATGTCCTTGAAGATGTGGCTACGGCGAACGCGGCGTTCGCGGTTCTTGTCCAAGATTGCCAACGGTTGATGTCAGCGCGGCTTGGCAGTGACGCGCTTGGTTTTCGAAACACGCTGGCGTCCAGTGGCATTAAGCTTCGGGCCGCACCCAGCTATCGCGCCGATGTGGAAGCTCTACGTGCCTACAGTGACCGGGTTCGCAATCATCTGGAGGAGTATGAAGAGACAAAGGTCGGCGGTGTAGGAATCCGCATCGATCGGCAATGCACCGCAGCGGTTATTGCCGCTGCAGCTGAGGAGTCATTGCTGTTGGTCGGCGAGCCTGGGGCAGGGAAAAGCGCGGTTGTGAGTTCGGCCGCCGCGAAGCTCAAAAGTCAGGGCAATGAGGTATTGGAACTAGCTGTCGATCGACTTCCCGTCGAAACATTGGACGGACTACGTGCAGAACTCGAACTTACCCATTCTGTGTACGAAGTGCTTCGCAATTGGCCAGGACACGGTCCTGCATATTTGTTTATCGACGCGCTTGATGCGACGCGAGGTGGGGCGAGCGAGAAAGTCTTTCGGACTCTAATCGCCGATGTCTTGGCTCTTCCTGATCGCCGCTGGCACGTGGTGGCGTCAATCAGAAGTTTCGACCTTCGCCTTGGCGAAGAGTTTCGCCGACTGTTTCAGGGTAGGCCACCTTCGGATGAATATGTCGACACAAGCTTTTCGGATGTTAGACACCTCCTGATCCCCTCATGGACAGAGCAGGAACTCGCAGATCTTTTGCAGCGCGCTCCTGCACTCGAAACCGCCATCACGCGTGGGGGAGCACGGCTACGCCAATTAGCGTTGGTGCCTTTCAACACGCGGCTCCTGGCCGACTTGATCAGCACTGGCATCAGGCCGGAAGATTTCGGAGAAGTCGGCTCGCAAGTCCATCTGTTGGCGCTCTACTGGCGTCATCGCGTATCCAAGCACGGAGCTGGAGCGGAACTATGCTTGCGTGCGGCCGTCGCGCAGATGATCGCCGCCCGAACCTTGCGCGCTGAGCGCCTTGGAAGTGCGCAACCCGATCCGACAGCATTCAATGAATTGATGCGGGAAAATGTTTTGGTTCCCGTGTCGGGTGAACGGTACGTTTCCTTCAGACACCACATCCTGTTCGATTACGCTGCGAGCAGAGTCTATCTCGATCCGTCAAATCTTGCCGCCACTACCGAGATTTTGAAGCGCGACAAGGGGCTTGGGTTGCTGCTGGGGCCAGCGTTGGTGTTCGCGCTGCAAGAACTGTGGTCGACATCCACACGTGGCCACTCTGCATTCTGGAATGCGGTCATCGAATTCGCCGGCAATGCAGAATGCGATCCCGTTGCTCGTAGTGTTGCTGCACGGACCGCGGCGGAGTTACCCAGCCAACGGCGTGATTTCAACGGGCTTGTGGATGCGCTTGGTGCAGCGAGCACGAGCCGGACGAACGGTGTCGCGGCAATTTCAAATATTGTCGGCGCGCTGTCGGTACGCGTCGAGGACAAACAGCCGCTAGCACTTGACCCGTGGTGTGAATTGGCTGCGGAGATGAGCCGGCATGTGAGTCAGGTCATTTGGTCTCTTCGCACACTTCTTTTCCTAATTGTCGAGCGGATACAAACTTCCGAGCAACGAGCCGAACTGGGTGTTGCTTCGCGCAGACTATTTAAGCATGCGATCGAGCACCCTTCATTGTCGCAATTGATGTCGGCTGCTGTTGGTTTCGTCGCCGATACCTACGCGAGCGATCCGCCGGCATCGCGTGAGCTTCTAAGATTGATTTTCTTGCCGGAGCACTTCCAGGAGAACGCGCATATAGAAGTGCCGTGGCTCGCGCGAAAGCTCAAGTCGATTGCCGAAGTTGATGCGGCGTTCGTTGCCGAGATTTACGCAAAGTCGTTTGCGGTCAAGATAACGGATACCTCAACTACATCGATGGGCAACAGCCAAATTCTGCCGCTTTCGAGCAATCGTCGGCAAGACTTTGAACACGCACAATGGGAGCTTAAGGAATTCTTCCCGAAATTTCTGGAAGAGCATCCAGACTATGCCGCGACGGCATTGATTGATGTCATCTCGGGTTACGTGGCGCTTGAGCATCCGCCTAGCGAAGTGATGGAAACGTGGACCATTGCTGTCAACAACCAGAAGACCACGCTCATCGAGGATTGGAGTAACATTTGGGCATGGAATCCTGACGATGAGCATGGTGACAATGAAATTGGCATCCTGAAGGCCGTTGTCAAAAGGTTGCAAACCGCTGCTCCAATTGAAGCGACGCATCTTGCAAACGCTATTGCCTCGCGGAACAAGCTTGCAGTGGTGTGGTCTCGGCTGTTCATGGCCGCAGCGTCTAGGCCCGACGTTCTCGGATCAGTGCTCTGGCCCTATGCCACCAAGCGCCCCTTCATCGTGTCTCGTGACACGCGAAAGGATGCGATCGACCTCATCACCTCACAATACCCTCATGAGAGCGCCGCCTCTCGCAAGGCGTTTGAAGAAGATGTGCTCGGAATCGACTTCCCGCGATCGTCAGAACCTGAAAGCACTCGCAAGGATGCTCTGGAAGTTCTTTTCGGTACGATAGGGCGCGACCAGCTAGTCACCACAGAGGCTCGCAGATTTGCCGAAGCTGCAAGCAGCAAAGGTGGGACCGCCAACGAAAGACCGGCGAGCTTCGTGGTGACTTCCGGGTCCGGAGAAGATTGGTGGTGGCTGCGTAAGGAAGGGGTTGATCTGAACGCACCCGCCAACGCTGATTTGCTTATGCGGATCAAGGAAGCCAAGATCGCTCTTCAACTTGAGCAAGGCACCGGGAAGCGGAGTTACGACGCAACCGTAGGGGCGGCGGAACTCGCGATATTGAAGAAAGCAATCGAGACAGCAAAGGGAGCAGGCGCGGATGATTCAGTAACCGAGTACGCGAGCGGCGTTCTAGCCGATGGCACGGAGAAGGTCGCCGGACTGGACGTTGCGCAGCTTCGTGAGCAACCCGCTATCGTGAGAATGTTGATTGAACTGATCGAGGATCTGGCTAGTCACGCCAATCCTGAAGTTGACGAGAATACTGAGAAGCATTTTGAGAACTCTGCAGCTTGGGGCTCACCGGCGACCCGCATTGAAGTGGCAGAAGCGGCAATGCATTTGTCGCGCGTGGACAACGCGACGTTCGATCGCCTGCGATCCTTGATCGAGCGACTGCTAGGTGACCCCCATCCAGCTGTCCGGCTGTCAGTAGCGCAGAGATTGACCGCGCTCTGGGAAACCGCTCGCCCGGCAATGTGGGAACTTGCGGCGCTGGTTGTCGAGCGTGAGAAGAATCGGGGTGTTGTTTCCTTCTTCGCAAACTACTTCCTTGGAAGAATTGTCCATCACGCCCCGGCGGACGTTGAGGGGCTGACACTGAAGCTGCTGGCGCGCTTTGGCGAACAAAATGACGAGCCAGCGGAGAAGGCGCGCGAACAGATCGGCGGAATAATCGCACTTCTATGGGTATCCCACGGCCGGTCGAAAGCGCGCGCCACCCTGCAATCCTGGCTTCTTGATCCCGCAGCCCACGAAGCCGAACTTGGGCACGTGTTCTTTGGCATTCGTGACGCCCTGGTCCTTGGCTACGACACCACAGATGCGCGGGATGCGGCGATTCGCGTGCGCGCGCAGGAACTTGCGGCATGGGCCGTCGAGGCCACAGCCGTCAAACTGGAGGAATACTTCGCCCGGTGCAAGTCGGGGGATTCAGTCGCCGAAGGGGAGAAGGAGCGAGCAACGCTCTCGGCCAAGTTGCTCAACAATGTTTGTGATCAGTTTTACTTCGCGGCTGGGGCGTTTCGACACCCACCAGACAAGAAAGAAGGGCTCGAGACGGTCGAGCAAAAGCGGGCCTTCCTGGCCGATGTAACGGGGACTCTGCGACGCATCGGTGATGCGGGCACGCCCGGCACGGTCCATCACCTTATTGAACTTCTAGACTTCCTCATGCCGGCGAACCCGGCAGTCGTCTTCGATCTTACTGCGCACACGCTTCTTGGGACCGGACGGGCGCAAGGTTATCAATTCGAGTCGCTGGGAGCTGATCGTGTTGTCGCATTGGTAGGGCGGTTTCTCGCGGACCATCGAGAATTGTTTGCCGACGAGGAGCGTCGGCGCAAACTTATAGCGTGCTTGGATGTTTTCATGGAGGCAGGTTGGCCGTCGGCACGTCGGCTCCTCTACCGACTTCCGGAATTGCTTCAGTGAACGCGGCCCGCGAACAAGCACGATTCAAGGGGTCGCTCGAAAAGCTGATTAAGGGCTTCGTCGAGACAATGAGGCCGACAGCGGCCGTGCCCTATCTCGGCGCGAGCAACCTCGATCCGCTCGAACACACGACCCGCGCGAATTTTATCGACAATGTTCTGATCGAGTTGGGCTGGAAACTCAAAAAGCTTGGCGGAGACATCATAGAGGAAGCGCGGATCAAGGAAGAGACGACGTTGTTCCTGGACTATGTTGGTGTAAATCCTGACACTCGTGCGCCCCTGTTGATTGTTGAAGCCAAGGCTTGGTCGAAGCCGATGGTGGCCCGATCCGACGTGGCTGCAGCCAACGAAGGCAAAGCGACTAGCTATACGCCTGTGACGCTTATTGCTGCTGCGATTGAGCATTGCAAGGCGGGAGGCTCGATCGACACGTCACCCGCCACGGCGGAATGGGCACGCTGGATTGCTAAGCTGCGTGATTACGTGGTGGGGACGCATCGCACCAGCGGGCATGTTGTGCCGCGCGCTGTTTTGACTTCCGGACAATGGATGGTGATATTCGCCGATCCCGAGAATGCTTTCATCAGGACTGGAGATGTCAACAAGGCCAGCATATTGGTCTTTTCGTTGGAGAAGTTTGTCGAGCAATCGGCGACGATCTTTGAACATCTCGCCTACCATAACCTGGTTCAAAGCCAGCCGGATTACATCGCGGCTTCTAGGCTACATGCCTATATTGCTGCTGACTCTGTCAAAGCTGTGTACCGGGCACTTTGGTTGCGGCGGCAAGAGAGCGGCGCCCATTTCAGAGTTCATCCTCAGCTGTATCTGTACGCGGCGGTCGTCCTTGAGCGCGTCGACGGGGTGCTTGTGACAGTGTTGGACGAGCAATCGGAGAACCCTGTCCCCCACGAAGTGGACGAGCTTGCGGATCATTTTGCCGCCGTGCACGAAGCATCCAATCAGCTCTTGGATGCAATCAAAAAGGAAATCGGCGCTTTACCAGCGGCATCCGGGGTGGAGCTGTTTCCTGGCTTCGTGTTGCCGCCTATGATAGGCGCGATTGGTGGCGTTGTTCCTCCACGTGCAAGTCCCAAGAAGGAGCTGCTTAAATCATGGCCAGCCCGCGCGGATGAATTCCTGTTGGTGACGGGCGGGGCTGCGCATTTTCTTCTGCACGAACCTACCGTTGCTTCTTGCGCTGGTCACGATTGGGCCAAATGCGAGGGGCTTGGTCACAACAAAGGGCCAGGACCCATCCTAGCGCGTAGTGTGCAGCCGGTATCCTTCTTCATGTCCGGCGAAGACCATCACTGTGCGCATCGTATTGTGCACGATCGACGCGAGGAGCGATGCCTTATATTAGCGTTTGAAGAATTTCTTTGCTGCCGTGCGTGTGCCCTTCAAACGCTTTGTTGGCAAGCGGCTGAATTGGCGCGATTACCTTGCGGGGTCGCGAAGGCAGATGCCTTGATCAGATGACTTTCACGGGGTGAATGTCGCGTCGCATGCAAGTAACCGACCAAGAGTAAATATCGAATGTTATCGGCGTGACGACAGATCAAGGGCTGAAAGCGGACGTCGACACTGAAGAGGCAGGCACTCCCGCAAATGACATCGACGACTTCCGCTTCTGTATAAAAGCGTCTTAGATCCGTCCATCATTGCGGCTGCCGCGAAAGTTCATGCGGCTAGTTTTCATACCGAAAATTATGCGGATTCAATCTACCGCTAGAAAATCGCAGCCGTGTTGACGACTGCTATGATGTTCCGGTCGCATGGCGTGCCAGGCAAAGTGGGGCGGTCTACAACGAAGCTGACTTTCGCGACCATCGGCAAGATGAGTGCCTGCGTCTGGGGGCATCGTGGTTCATCTGCGGATCCATCGGCTGTATCTTCGCGGCTTGGTATCGCCAGCAATTTCTTGGCGAGCGTGTCGCCGCAAATTTGACGATTTACCTCTTCGGCAACGCCGTTCTAGTCGGGGTGCTCCTGTTGAATTTGCCGACATAATTGGAGGCCACGGAAGTTCCGCTGATGGCCCTTGCACGTCAAGTATCTGGCAGGTTGGCGGCAAACGCCGACTTAGCGAGAGATCTGCGGATTCGCATAATCGGGCTTATTGCAGTGGTCAGAACCGCAGGTCGGTATGCAGGTGAGAAGCAG
Organism: Hyphomicrobium sp.; assembly: GCA_019748215.1. Taxonomy (GTDB): domain Bacteria; phylum Pseudomonadota; class Alphaproteobacteria; order Rhizobiales; family Hyphomicrobiaceae; genus Hyphomicrobium_B. The sequence goes on along the minus strand of JAIEPV010000257.1, from coordinate 675 downwards.
CAATCCAGCCCACGATGGTTCAGACAAGTCTTCGCCTATGCCCGGCCGGAGAGAAGTCAGTGCGCGGGACATCTCGTCGCAACTTCTGTTTACTGGTGCGTTGCGGACGTAACGTCACCAGGTTAGCGGTCATGGGCTGCTTAGATCGATCGGAGCCAGCGCACCAATAATCCTGCACTCGGCAACGGTGCTGCAACCGCACTGGCGGATGATGCTGTCAAGTTCGCACTGTAGAGCCTTTAAATCGGCCAGTTTGCGATCGACGTCTGCGAGATGGTTGCGCGCGATGACATCGACAGCTTCACTAAAACACCTTAACCTGGTGTCCGTAAAACCGGCAGCAGCTCAATCTGCTCCAGGCCAAAACCCAGATCGCGGGCACGACGAATAAAGCTCAGTCGACCGAGATCGCTTTTCCCATAGGCGCGGTAGTTTCCACTCGTCCTATCCGGGGCGGGAAGTAATCCGATCCGCTCGTAATAGCGGATCGTCTCGACCTTGGTGCCGGTTGCTTTGGACAAATCGCCGATCGTGAGGACGCCTGAACCCATAAGTGTTGACCCTGTAGTCACTACAGGGTGCAGTATGATCTCATAACGATAGAAAGTCCAAAAAACGTGACAGCTGTCGAACGACGCTCAACAAAGATTCACACGCTCAGGATGAGCGTCGAGG
>JAIEPV010000259.1 GCA_019748215.1 Hyphomicrobium sp. | reverse complement strand
CCCGCGTCGCTTGAATTCGGCTCGGCCGATGTAGTTATCCCACCGCAGATGTTCATTCAGGCCGTGCGTGAGGCCGAACAAGACATGGCGGCGATCATCATCGCCGCTGTTGGCAAAGCAAAACGTGTTGTCGATCTGTTTTCAGGCGTCGGTGCTTTCACATTCCCGCTTGCACATGTCACCAAAGTGACGGCCTTCGATAGCGACGCGCGGGCCATTGGGGCGCTGAATGCCGCCGTCAAACGCGCGAGTGGTCTAAAGCCGATTTCCGCCCACGTCCGCGACTTGTTTCGCGAGCCGCTGTCGGCGGTTGAGCTGAATGATTTCGATGCCATCGTTTTCGATCCGCCACGTGCGGGAGCCGAAGCGCAGTCACGCATGATTGCAAAATCGAAGGTCAAAACGGTCGTCGCGGTGTCGTGCAATCCGGCAACGCTAGCCCGCGATGCGCGCATCCTTGTCGATGGCGGATACACGATGACGGACGTGACGCCGATCGATCAGTTCCAGTACTCGCCGCACATCGAAGCGGTCGCCGTTTTCCGCCGCGAGAAGCCTGGCGCCTAACTGTCTGCGCCGAGCAGCCGCTCGACGAAATGCGGGACGACTTCGGTTGCCGGGCCGTAAATGGCCTCATCGAACAAATTCGCGCCTTGTGACGGTTCGAGATTGAGTTCGATCGTGCGCGCCCCCGATGCCTTTGCTTCGGTCACGAACCCGGCAGCCGGATAGACATTGCCGCTGGTGCCGATCGAAACGAACAGATCGCAGGTCAGCAGCAAGTCGCTGATGCGGCCAAGATCGTAGGGCGTTTCACCGAACCAAACCACGTCAGGGCGCATCCCGCCGGCTTTCGTGCAGGAGGGGCAAGGCGTGCTGGTCGCCAGATCGATGTGCCACGCATGCCGGCTGGCGCAATACGAGCAGAACGCCTTCAAGGCTTCGCCATGCATGTGAATGAGTGATTTCGTTCCCGCGGCCTCATGCAGCGCGTCGACATTCTGCGTGACGATCACGACACCGCCGTGTTCCGCTTCGAGGCGTGCCAGCGCAAAATGCGCGGCGTTCGGCGTGATGCTGGTGTGCAGTCTGCGCCGCATGTTGTAAAAGTCGTGGACAGCGTCGGGGTTGCGGTCAAAACCCTCTGGCGTTGCGACCTCGCGCCAATCGTATTTGGCCCAGATGCCGGCTGGATCGCGGAACGTCGAAACGCCGGATTCCGCCGACAGGCCTGCGCCGGTGAGGACAACGATCCGGTCGTAGAGTGGCATGCGCGTTAGCCCCTTGAACTTGAGCCTGCTGGATCGCGTCGGGTACTACGAGCCAATCATCACACGCCGCATTGGCCGCGATGGCGCAGAAAGTGATCGGCCAGCACGATCGCCATCATCGCTTCGCCGACGGGCACGGCACGAATCCCGACACACGGATCATGACGGCCCTTTGTGACGATGTCGGTGTCGTGGCCCTGATTGTCGATGGTTTTGCGCGGCGACAGGATCGACGACGTCGGTTTGACGGCGAAGCGGCAGACGATGTCCTGTCCGCTCGAAATGCCGCCGAGAATGCCGCCGGCATGATTTGACAAGAACTCCGGCCGGCCGTCCGCACCGATGCGTATTTCATCGGCGTTCTGTTCGCCGGTGAGGGCGGCAGCAGCCAAACCCGCACCGATCTCGACGGCCTTGACGGCGTTGATCGACATCATGGCGGACGCGAGATCCTGATCGAGCTTGCCGTAGAGCGGCGCTCCCCAGCCGGCCGGCACACCTTCGGCGACGACCTCGATCACGGCGCCGCACGATGAGCCTGCCTTGCGGATGCCGTCGAGGTAACTTTCCCATGCCAACGCGGTTTGCACATCGGGGCAGAAGAACGGATTGGCGTCGACGTCGGACCAGTTCCAACGGGTTCGATCGATGCTGTGCGGACCCATCTGCACCAGGGCGCCGCGAATCGTGACGCCATCGATGACTTGTCTGGCGACGGCACCGGCGGCGACGCGCGACGCCGTCTCGCGCGCTGACGATCGGCCGCCGCCACGATAGTCGCGGACGCCATATTTGGCATCGTAGGTGATGTCGGCATGACCGGGGCGATATTTGTCTTTGATGTCGCCGTAATCTTTCGAGCGCTGGTCAGTATTTTGAATCTCCAACGCGATGGGCGCGCCGGTCGAGACCTGCTGCCCGGCCGCGTTGTCAAACACGCCCGACAATATCCGCACCTCGTCAGCCTCGCGGCGCTGCGTCGTGAACCGCGATTGACCGGGCTTGCGCTTGTCGAGAAACGCCTGAATGCGTTCGCGATCGATGACGATGCCGGGGGGGCAGCCGTCGACCACAACGCCGATGGCTGGACCATGGCTCTCGCCCCACGTCGTCACGCGAAACAGATGGCCGAAGGTGTTGTGCGACATGCTCCGACCATTGCCCTTTGATGCGCCGCCGGACCGAGACACGTGACAGGGCACGTTGGATGGTCCTGCAACGGTGTGTTGCCAATTGGTGTCACCGATCTTCTTAGGAGCGCCGACCCAGGCCCGCAAGCCCGTCGGGGTGGCAAAGCAGGTGACAAGCTCAGCCGACGCAGATTAACTGCCCAATAGTTCAGCGTTCGCCGTAGGTTCCGCCACGCTTGCGATCGATCGACCGGCGAAGAACGGTCAAAGTCCATGGAGTTTGCATCGCATTTGCAACTCGGCCGAGCACGCTTTGCTGCCTGAACGCAGACGGCGTTGCATCGCGAGATCGCAGCTTGTGAGACGTGGTGCGAAATGGCCCAGCGGCAAAGCCGAAGGGGCCGCGTTGTTGTCAGAAGTTCAGCGTTGTGCGCCCGCAGCGTTTCGCTGTGCCGGCGTCTCTAACGGTCACTCATCCTGAGTCTGAGCAACTCACGGGCGAGCGATTGTCCACGCACATTCGAGATGGATGTGAGGAAGAGCCGGAGAGCCGCTTCTCCGGCTCTTTTTTTGTCTGAATTCGTTAGGGCAATGCATTTTTTGTCAGAGCCAACTCAAGCAGTCGTCCGAAAGCAGCATGATCTGGTCTTGCGGCACGGCGAGAAACGGAACGTCGCCCGGCGCGATGCCAAGAACGGCTGCGCGCGCGACACGGCTGACGCCCCCATGCGACACCGCCACAGTATCGCGATCGAGCGTCGCTAGCCATTCGGTGACCCGGACTTGCAGATCGCGGTAACTTTCGCCGCCGTTGGGCCGCCAGCCAAACGGGTCCAAGGACTTTTGCCGCAAACCTTCGGGGTCCATTTGCGCGAGTTCTGACGCCAGCAGCCCTTCCCAGTGCCCATAGTGCAGTTCGCGCAGGCGCGGATCACGCCGGAAGGCGTCGCGCCTGAGGCCAAGCTCGTCGCGCACGATCTGCATGGTTTCGACGGCGCGCGACAGCGGGCTCGAAACGAAATCGGCGTTCTGAATTTTGCTGGAAAGCGCGCGCAGACTCTCACCGTTGCGTCGCGCTTGCGCACGCCCCGTCACATTCATTGGGATATCGCGTTGACCCTGATAGCGGGCTTCGCGGTTCCAGTCGGTCTCGCCGTGGCGAATGAAATAGAGCGTCAATCCTGGTCGCAGGATAGCCACGCGTCACGCACTCATGCCGGGTCGTTTTTAACGACCGAAATGTCGGGGGCATCTTCGTTTTTCATGCCCTGCACATGGTAGCCGCTGTCGACGTGATGCACCTCGCCGGTGACGCCACGCGACAGATCGGACAGCAAATAAAGGCCCGATGCGCCAACATCTTCGATCGTCACGGTACGGCGCAGCGGCGAATTGTATTCGTTCCACTTCAAGATGTAGCGGAAGTCGGAAATGCCGGACGCGGCCAGCGTCTTGATTGGCCCGGCTGATATGGCGTTGACGCGAATATTGTTGCGGCCAAGGTCCGAGGCGAGGTAGCGCACGCTGGCTTCGAGGGCCGCTTTGGCAACGCCCATGACGTTATAGTGCGGCATGACCTTTTCGGCGCCGTAATAGGTCAGAGTCAGCATAGAGCCGCCCTTATCCATCAGCTTTTCAGCGCGCTGAGCGAGCGCCGTGAACGAGTAGCAGGAGATCAGCAGGCTTTGAGTAAAGTTCTTTTCGCTGGTGTCGACATAGCGGCCATCGAGTTCATTCTTGTCGGCAAAGGCAATGGCGTGCACGAGGAAATCCAACCGGCCCCAGGTCTTCGCCAGATTGTCGAACACGGCGTCCATGGACGCCGCGTCCGTCACGTCGCACGGCAGCACGACGTTCGAGCCCAATTCGGCGGCCAGCGGCTCAACGCGCTTTTTCAAAGCGTCGCCCTGATACGTCAACGCGATTTCGGCACCCTGGGCCGCCGCGGCCTTGGCGATACCCCAGGCGATCGAGCGATTATTGGCGACGCCCATGATCAAACCGCGCTTGCCGGACATCAAATTTCCGGTCGCCACGGTTGTGTTCGCCTCTGAAACCGTCATCAGGCCTCGTTCCTTGGTCGTTTCGCGCAAAAGGTGCGGAGTAAATCGTGCGGCATCCTACACAAAAGGCTCAATGGGTCCAGATGGCCAAACGCGCGGCCTTCATGGTTGGTGTCTAGCCCGCGCGAGGTCGCGTGAAAAGCGCCCGATCCGGCGCGATTTTCGGTAGGATTATAAAAACTTGCGGTCGCCAGCGCCGGTTAATGGGCTTCGACTTGCAATGGCTCAGCACCCGGCAATTTGGGCCGTTCTGAACCGGCGATCCGGCCATCGTCAATGCGGATGATCCGATCGGCAAATTTCAGGGTGCGGTGATCGTGGGTCACGGCGAGCACGGCGCGGTTGGTGTCTTGCGCAACCCGCGACAGCAGATCCATCACGGCCAGACCGTTTTCAGCATCGAGCGCGGCGGTTGGCTCGTCGGCGAGAATGACGGACGGTGAGCCGGCCAGCGCCCGGGCAATGGCGACGCGCTGCTTTTCGCCGCCCGACATTTTCGACGGACTGGCGTTGATACGGTGGCCGAGGCCGACGGCTTCGAGAGCTTCGGCAGCATTGTCGTAGGCGTCGGGACCGCTCTGATCGCGAAGGTCGAGGGCCAGCATGACATTTTCGACGGCCGTCAAAGTCGGCACCAAATTGTAGCCTTGGAAAATAAAGCCCACGTGCTTGCGGCGCAGGTTCGCCAAGCCTTCGGCGTTCATGTTGGCGGTCGCGTGCCCGGCGACCGATAGACGGCCCTCGTTGGGTGTCAGGATGCAGCCGAGGATCGACAGCAATGTCGTTTTGCCGGAACCGGACGGACCCATCAGCAACGTCAGTTCGCCCGTGTGCAATTGAAGATCGATATTTTTGAGAACCTTCACTTGCGTCGGCGCGTTGCCGAGAATTTTCACGATGCCCTCGGCTTCGAGGATCACTTTGCTGTTGGCTGGGTGTGACATGATCGTTTCCTCGAAATCCCGTTAGCGGCTGAACACGACGGCCGGATCAATCCGAACGACTTTGATGATGGCGCTGATGGCGGCGAACACGCACATGCCAATCGTGATGGCAAACAGCGCACCCGCCAGTTGCGGCGTCATCACCACAGTCAGTTTGGTATCCTCGGCGGCGGCGATAACGCCCATCGCGAGTAAGATGCCAAGCGCATAACCGATCAACCCCGAGAGCACGGCCTGCATCAAAATCACTTTGACGATGTAGCCCGCGCCCGCGCCGAGTGCACGCAACGTTGCGAACTCGTTGATGTGGTCTTTGGTGCTCGAATACAGCGTTTGTGCGACGATGACGATGCCGACGATAAGGCCGAGAACGGCTCCAGCAATCAACGCGGCACCGGCGCCTGTCTGGAATAACCAGTAGGCTTGGCTACGCTTCACGAACTCGGTTTGCGTGAGCACTTCGGTATCGGGCAGGCGGCGTAGTATTTCGTTGCGCACCGCGTCGCGGTCGGCGCCATCAGATAGCAACACCCGCTCGTAAGTGGCTTGATTTTGGCCAATGCCGGTCAGGCGGCGAGCTTCCTCGATGTTCGTGAACACGAACGGCAGCGTCGTGAATGACCGGATTTTGCGCGTGACGGCCGCGATTTCAACATTCACGCCGTTGATTTCCGCCTGGTCCTTGACGGCCGTGATGCCGAGATCGGGAAAATAGCTTTTGTCTATAGCGACCGTGGTCGGCGCATTGAGTGCACCCCGGCTGCCGTCGGCGATGTTCCAGGGCAGCGGTCGATCGCTGACGGCTTCCGAACCGATCAGCAGCACCGTGTTGGTTCCACCGGCTGGTTTGCGCCAGCGGGCAAATGACACGACCATGTCTTCGACATGCGCGACGCCCGGCACCGACAACGCCATGTGCCGCTCGCGGCCGGATAGCGGCGAGGGGTCGTCGAAGCTTTTGGTTCCCAGCGGCACGATCCAATAATCGGCGGGGGCCTGATCGAGAATGGCTGCAATTTTCTTTTCCGAGCCGAGATAGATCCCCGACTGAATGGCAACGAGCACCACCGAGAACACAATACCAACGATGGTGACGATGAAGCTCAGGCGATCGTGGAACAGATTGCGGTAGGCGAGCTTGGCGACCATCGGGATGCGGCGGGGTGCGCGCGGGCGATTGGCGGGTCTGGTTTTCGTCGGGCGGCTTGCGGGGAGAGCTGCGCCTTGAGCGGATGAGTTGACTGCGAGATCCATGACCTGTCCTGCTCCTCGAGGTGCTCCGCGTGCGCTCTTTGCTGACGCGATGATGGTCGAACTATTGGCCGTCTGTGTCTCAAAAAGCTGTTCCCCGCGACACACTTTAGCTGACAAGTGCCGCGGGGAGGCAGGGATCAATCGGCGTCGTTAGTTATTCGCACGGGACATCGATCAAACCGGCGATGGCGGCCGAGAATTTGCGGCAAACGCGCTTCACCTTGGCTGAAATATTGACCGTCTTTTCAGCGACGGGGGCCCGGGTGATAATAGGAGCGGTCACGGCGTCGGCTGTTGGCGTCACGACCGTCGGCGTTTCTACCTTGACGTCCGGCGTGACCGTTGGGGCAACCGTTGGCGCCAGCGTGACAGTTGCCGTTTGAACGATGGCCGGTTCGACGGTCTTAAATTCTTCGGCCTTGACGACCGTTGGCGCCGCAGCCGGCGTGTCGGGAACCTGAATCATGGGCACGGTATCGGTCGCGATGGTCTTTGGCTCGTAGGTCGCCGTTTTGACGGGCTTGGCGGCGCGACGAACGCGCGGAGCGGGTGCCTCGGCCACGGTGACTTTTTTCTTGTCGGGCTTGGCAGCTTGCTTCTTCGCGTAAGTTGGGCGTTCCGCACGGCGCTCGTAGCCCGCGTGGCGTTCGGCGTTTTGATTCATCAGCGAGTGGGCGACGAATGCGCCGAGCGGGAAGCCGAAGCCGAGGCGGACACCACCGGCCTCAGCCGAGGTCGTCAGAGCCGAGCCAGCAATCAGAGCAGCGGCGAGTGTGAGAGCGGTCTTCGTCATGGCAACCTCCTGGAGGGCGAATGTGAGGCCGGTCTCAATCACCGGCGATGTGGGAAGAATGCTCTCGCTCGCGGGATTTTGATGTTCCGGGCGTAACACATCGCGGCTCAGTGAAAAATGAAAAATTTATAATATAAATCAATATGTTGCATGTTTTCCGGCGGAGCCGCTGGATGTTTTGGAGTCAACGGCGGCCGGCGTTAATCGCCGGCCGCCGTTGGCTCGAGTTGATTATTCGCAGGCGACTTCGACGAGTCCGTCGACGGCGGCCGAGAACTTGCGGCAGATTTTCTTCGCCGTCGCCGAACGCTGGTTAACGACCTTGGTTGTCGCGGGCTTGGAGTCCTGAGTATCGGCGACTGAGATCGCAGCGGGTTGAGCAGGAGCCGTGGTCGCGGCGTCTGTTGCAATCGTTGACGCCGCTCGCGCCGCCGCAACCGGGGTCGCCGGGATCGTCACGGCCGGCGTTGAGTCGCTGCTCGAAGCCGCCTCGGCGTTGGCCAATTTGATGCGTGCCGAGGCGGCGCTGCGCTTGGCGGCGGCGACACGCCGTTGGGCAGCAGCGGCCGCGTCGGCCCGGGCCTGTTGCGCGCGAAGTCTAACTGCCGCTTGGCGGCGCGCGTAGAGGTTCGCTGCGCTACTGCGGCTTTGGTAGCTCGAGTAGCCAGATCCGCCGCCGTAGCCGCCGCCATATCCGCCGCCGCAGCCGCCGGCTTGTGCCGTGGTCGCGATGGCGCTGGTGGCCAGTACGACTGAGGCAAGTGCGAGAGCAATCTTGGTCATGTCAGTCTCCAGTGATGTTAAATCGGTGGCTCATTGCCGGTGGTCGGTGATGGTTGAAGCCTGACCTATTTGAGGTTCCAGTGCTGTGCCGATGGGAACAGGCAAGCAAGGTCAGGAGCAATTTTCGCTGGATTTATGCGGCTTTCGCGATTGGTTGCGAGATTGCAGTGGTACGCGGGTTCATCGTCACCAAGCGCGCGACGAAGGCGGCGATGGCATCAACGACCAAGTGGCGCTGCCGGTCGACCGTGATGATGTGATAGCAGTCATCGAGCACGACGAGATCGACGTCTCCGGCCAAGCCATCGCGCAGATACGTCGCGTTGCTGAGCGCGGCATAATCGTCCTCGAGCGGGTGCACGATCAACGAGGGCTGACGCACGGAGGGCAGAAGCTTTTTCACCGCTCGCACCAAGCGGCGGTGTTCAAGGATCGCTCCGCCTGGCGTGATCGCGTGGCCCGTTTCAGTGGCGCCGCGCGACGCCCGCGCCCGCTGAATGAAGTCGCGAATGCGGCTGTCCTTGATGCCGTGCGGATTGTGGTGGGGAAACGAGAAGAGGTTTGCCACGCACTTCTGTCCGACAAGCCGGAACAACCGCGCGTACCACGGCACCATCCAGCCGTTCAGCCAAAGTGTCGGCGCCAGCAGCGTAGTGGCTTGCACTTTCTCAGGATGCTTGGCGGCCAACATGACAGCGAGGACGGCGCCGGTTGATAGGCCCCCGGCGATGACGACGTCGCAATCCTTGCGCAAGTCGATCAGCGCTTTTTCAGCACTCGCATACCAGTCGAACCAAGAAGAGGCTTTCATGTCGGCAGCGCTGCCGCAATGACCTGCTAACTGCGGGCACGACACCGTGTACCCCTGCTTGGCTAGCGCGCCGGCGACGTAGCGCATTTCGACTGGCGTGCCGCACAAGCGGTGAAGCAGCAGGATGCCGACCTTGCCGCCGTTGATTTTGAAGCTGACGTCTGAGCCCGTCGATGTCATGGCGTCCTCGAAGTCGGTGGGTTGATGATGCTGCAGTCTCGCGTGTCGGCGGCCGCGTAGCAGTTCCGCTCGGAACAGGGTGCGGAGCGAAGCGAAGAATGGCGACGAGGCAAAGCTCGGCCGATAAGCGACGTGGAGATCAGGCCGCGAGACGTTCGGCGATTTGCTGGTCAACGACTGGCGAGCGCGGCGTCACGGCAGCGTCGAGGGCCAGCACAAAACAGTGCGCTTTGAAGCCGAAATGCGCGTTGAGACGCTGCGTTGCTGCAACGTCGATCGCGGCTGCCATCAGCTTGAAGCCGCGTTTGAGGAGCAGATTCTTCAAGCGCCGTGCACCAAAAACGTCGATCAGAGCGCGAAAGCGCAGCGCTACGGCCAAGCGCAGATGCGGCCGATCGGCGTAGTGTTGCCAGAGCATAGTTTCGAGGCTGCGAAAGTCGTCCTCGGCTAAGCCATGGAAAAGCGCGAGGCCGCGACCCTCGGCGATCAGATACTGCATCGGCAGCATCAGATCGCCGGCTTCAACGGGCTGCACATCGGTCGCGTCGATGACGGGGACATATTGAGCGCGTGCCATGGTCGTGATCTCCCGGTGTTGATTGATCACAAACCGACGCCGCCGAAGGCGGCCCACGGCGATCCCGCCAAGACGATGACTTCGCGGGCTTTGACAGCGTTCGCATCGAAGTAGACCTCGACACCTTCGAGATCATCGCGGCGGTTAAGGATGGCCGACCGCTCGAAGCGGTACTTGCGGCCATCTTCGGCTTTGATGATGCCGACGCCGATGTCACTGCGGAATTTGGTTATTTCGCCATACATGGGACTCTCCTGTGGGTTCATCGTTCCAGACGACCACGTCGTCTCGAATGCACTTTGCGGGAGGGGACATCGGCTCGCTGTTCCGGCCGTGACACGTGATGTCGTGTGATAAGGAACGGGCAGTGGCACCGTGGCGTTAGCGGTCCACTTGGGGCCAAAAAATTTTTAACCATCAGCGCGGGGACAAACATGCGACTTGCATCAAAATTATTGGCGGCCGGCTTATCGGCATCGCTGGCGTGGGTGTCGGCTGCTCCGGCTTTCGCCGAAACACCCGATCTGATTTACAAGAAAACCACGGTGTGGAAATTTCTGTCGCCGGACAGCAAAATTGGGACCTACGGCATCGACGATCCCGAAGTGGAAGGCGTCGCCTGTCACTTCAGCGTACCGGAAGTCGGCGGATGGAAGGGTTGGCTCGGTCTCGCCGAAGAGTTGTCGCAGGCGTCGCTGTCCTGCCGCCAGTACGGCCCGATCAAATTCAAGCGCAAGCTGGAGCAGGGCGAAGAAATGTTCAGCCAGCGCCGCTCGTTCTTCTTCAAGCGGATGCAGATTGTGCGCGGCTGCGACACCAAGCGGAACATGCTCGTGTATCTCGTCTATACCGACAAACTGATCGAAGGCAGTCCGGAGAATTCGACGTCGAGCGTGCCGATCGCGCCTTGGGGCACAGACGCCCCGGTCAAATGTTCCGAGTGGATTTCCCAGTAACTGAAAAAGTCAGAGCGGAGAGAATTGGGCGTTGCAGCGTCGCTACGTCACCCGCTCCTCTCCGCCGTAAGACGCATGATGCCGTGATAAGGAGGAGGCACGGCGTCAGCATCTGTCCGATTGTTTTTCACTACTTGAAAAACGCGTCGGCGCGCATGCCGGGCAGCAACGGAACCTTGCCGTCGAGATCGATCGTGACTTCAAGCACCTCGACATCCGTCGGACGTCGTGCGCCACGCAGTGCGAACTTGGGTGATGCCAGAGTCGGCGCAAGTTCGGTGACCGTTCCGGTGAATTCGCGGTCTGGATAAGCGTTCGACTTGACCGAGACCTTGCCGCCGACCTTGATTTTCGAGACGTCGTATTCGTCGACCTCGGCTTTGAGACGGACGACCGACATGTCGCCGATCACGACCAGCGCTTGATCAGGCGACGGCGCGACCATTTCGCCGGCCTTGGCGGGCAACTGCAAAACGGTGCCGGCGACGGGGGCACGAATGCGAGTTTTTTCGAGCAAGGCTTCGGCAACGGCGACATCGGAGCGTGCGGCCTGAAGGGCTGATTCCAAGCGGCTCGGTGCTGGCACATCGGACTTCGATTGTGCCACCGCGTAAGTGCCGCGCTCTTTCTGCAGCTTTTCTTTGGCGGTGGTGACGCGGGCGCGGGCGTCGTTGACGCGCTCGGCGCTGCCGGTACCCACGCGCTTGGCCTGCAATTCGTACTCGAGTTCGAAGCGGGCGTTGGTCAGGCCGCGTTCGGCTGAAAACACATTGTCTTCGGCTTTGCGCAGGTCTTCGCGGTCGCGCTCAAGGGCTTGGCCGTCGCGTTCGCGTTTGCGCGAGGCGGCTTCGGTTTCTGCCGCCTGCAGACGGGCGCGGGCTTCTTCATCGTCGAGCCGGATGAGCAGTTCGCCATCTTCGACAACATCGTTGAGCTTGACCAGGACTTCCGCGATACGGCCAAGCAATTGTGCGCCGACGCGAACCTGTCCGGTGCGGGGCTCTATGCGGCCGGGCGCTGCTGCCAGCCAATCGATTTTTGGAGCTGTTTCTGCGGCGGGCGTGTCACCAGCGGCCATGGCCGGCGTCGAGACCGCGAAACCGCCAAGCCCAAGTGGTCCAGGCGCCCAAGCCAACGCGCCAGCCAGCGCCGCCAGTATGATGGCCGGTCGGCGGCGGGGCGACGTGAACCGGGTCTGCTTCCGGCTCTGCGACGAAAAAGTGCTCATTGCGATCCTCCTTAAGGGTCAGAGCCAACCGGCGCCTTGAGCTCCGGTAGCATCATGAGCGACGCTAGCAAGTGTACGCCACAGTTTCTGTCACTGTGGGAACAGCTTGCATTTGTCGTGAAAGATTGGCGTTTGCGGTCCGGTGCCGGTATGGCCCGGCGCACGCAAAAGGCCCCGGTTTAAGACCGGGGCCTCAGCAGGCGGGGGGAGTAAATAATGGGGCTGAAACGCCGCTAAAATAGTTCTCGGATCAGTGGCACATCTCACGCAGCGTCCAGCCAACGATCTTGCATTTCTCAACGCCGCCGATGACGACGCAGCGGCGCTCCGGCAAACGCTGATAGTCGCAATAATAATTTCCGGCGTGACCCGAGTAGCCATGCATCGGCTTTGCGAATTTGTAGTCCTGAACGAAAACTTCTTTAGCGTCGCCGGCGAGGGCTGGCGTTACGGCGGAAACGGTGAGCGCTGCGAAGGCGGCAGCGATGGCGATTGATGTGCTTTGAGCGGTCATCGGGAAATCCTCCTTAGCTGGGCTGAGACGGGCTGTGCTGCGGCCATGTTATCCGGCCCAAAAGCGCGTCGATGGATGTGACTTTAGGCAAGCCGTGCGTGCTAAGATGTTCCCTGCGAAACACGTGACGAGGCACTCGCTTCCGGTCATGTACGTCGCGGGCCTCGTCATCTCGCGCGCTGATCCAATTCAGCGATAACGATGTTAATAGGTATTCTTGAAACCAATCAGGTGGGCCGACTATGCGGAAACTATTTGCCACGGCCCTTGGGCTTGGAGCGATGCTGCTGGCTGCGCCAAGCACCGGTCCTGCGGGCGCCGCCATCGGATCTGCTTATGATTTCGAGTTTCAGTCGATCGACGGGTCAGCACTGAAGTTGGCTGATTGGCGCGGCAAGGCTTTACTGGTCGTCAATACGGCGTCGTTCTGCGGCTACACCAAGCAATACGAGGGCTTACAGATGCTGTGGTCGAAGTATGAAGCGGCCGGGCTTGTCGTGGTTGGCGTTCCGTCAAACGATTTCGGCAACCAGGAGCCGAACGGCGAAGGCGAAATCAAGAAGTTTTGCGAGGGTGCGTTCGGTATCACCTTCCCGCTGACCACGAAGCAAGCGGTCATCGGCCCAAGCGCCCATCCGTTTTATAAATGGGCGGCTGCTGCGGCAGGGGCTGGCGGTCAGCCAAACTGGAATTTCCACAAGTATCTGATTGGCCGCGACGGTCGCTTGGTGCGCTCATTCTCGACGCAGACGACACCGCTGTCGGCCGAACTGACGGGTTGGGTCGAGAAGGTCCTGGCCGAGCCTGCGTCGTAGCCAGATGCAGTCGAATTCTGAGGCTCCACCGCTGCAGGCCATCGACGATTGGCCTGCCTCGCGCGCCGAGGGCATGGAGCGCCTCGCGCACTTTGTCGCCCGCGCCGGCCGGACGTACGCCGCCGAGCGCAATTATGATTTGGGGCCTCAGCAGCGCGCAAATGTCTCGGTGCTATCGCCGTACGTGCGGCATCGCTTGGTGACGGAGGATGAGGTTGTCCGCGCCGTACTCGGCACACACAGCCTCTCGGCAGCCGAGAAATTCATCCAAGAAGTTTGCTGGCGAACCTATTGGAAGGGCTGGTTGCAGCATCGACCCGGCGTCTGGGATCGCTACGTGGCAGAGGTGGCGCAATTGACGGCATTCGCCGGAAGCGACCGTCATCTCATGGACCGCCTTGAGCGCGCGAAATCTGGCGCGACCGGCATTCAATGTTTTGACGCATGGGCCAACGAACTCGTGGCCACCGGGTATCTGCATAATCATGCGCGCATGTGGTTCGCGAGCGTTTGGATCTACACGCTCAACCTTCCCTGGCAGCTCGGCGCTGATTTCTTTCTGCGGCATTTGCTCGATGGCGATGCGGCCTCGAACACGCTGTCGTGGCGTTGGGTCTGCGGCCTGCAAACGCCGGGTAAAACATACCTGGCACGAGCGTCCAACATCCAGGAATACACAGGCAACCGGTTCGCGCCAGCAACCGGGCTTGCTTCCGCAGCACCGCCAGCGAGCGACGCCGTTCCGCTTGAGCGGGCGAAACCGCTTGCACCCCGTGGTCTGCAGCCCGAGGGCGAAATCGCGCTGCTTGTCACCGACGACGATCTGAATCCGGAAAGCCTGGATTTAGGCCGCGCCGAAGTGACGATCGCCATCGTGCTCCGAGGAACTGATGCCGCGCCCGGCTATGCGGCGAACGTCGCGACGTTTCGGGCAGCCGCTCGCCTCGACTGTGGGCAACGGACGGCCCGGCATTTTGGCTGTTCGGTCGAGATGGTCGATGCGTCGGCGGCCGATGCGGTTGATCGCGTGACGAAGCTGGCGCGCGGCCATCCAGTCGTTGTCGCAGAAATACCGGTCGGGCCGACGCGGACCGCCGTTCAGCCGCTGCTGGACGCGTTGGTGATTGGCGGCGGCACTGTGCATCAAGTTCGCCGCGATTGGGATCACGCGTTCTGGCCGCACGCCACGAAGGGGTTCTTCCAGATCAAGGACAAAATTCCATCCGTGTTGCGTGAGCTCGGATTGCAGGCCTGATCTCCGCTCAGGGCGCGAGCCACGTCGCTGTCAACGTGCTGCCGGACCATATGAAGCGTGCGCGGCGGTGGCCCGAGTGCGCCAGATACAGCCATTCCAGTTCGTCGACGTGCACGACAACGGCAACAAAATTGGCGCGGCCGTCGTCATCGGATGGCGCGAGCGCCGCGCTCGGTTCGGCAGCGGACATTCCGGGCGATGCGCTCTGGCGATAGCACTGCTGGCTCTGGAGCTGCGATCGCGTCCAGGCGGCGTCAGCGATGTCATCGTGCTGATGGGCGACGGCTCGGCCGAGCAGGCGAAGCTGTACTTTGCCGACGGCGTCGTAGGCGAGCACTTGAACGGCGGGATTGGCGGCGAACTCGGAAATCTTGGCAGCCCGCCTATCGGTATGAAATCGCAGCGTCCGGGCCGCTGGGTCCGTATGGCGCAGCACCACGGTTCGCACCCGCGGCCGTCCGTCGAGACCAACGGTCGCAACGGCCGGTGTATGCATGGGCGACTTGCGATCGGCGGCGCCGCGCGTCAGCAAGCGCCACGCTTCACCTAGGCTTCCGTTTAAATCATTGTAATGACTTGGGATTGGGATTGAATTGTTGCTCTTCATCGGGATCCATGGCGGCCGCCACCAGATGAGCGGGCCGATCGCAAGCTTTTCGTTGGTGGCCTTCGATAGCCCACGCCGGGCGGTGCGCACATTCTGGGACACACTAACCGCACGACCCGGGCGCAACGCAAGTGGTTGGCCAGGAGGTCAGCGTTGCGGTCGACACCGGCGACCTCATCTGGAACGGCGAAGTTATTTGCGCTAGCACGAACCCGGAGCGGGCGCGAACGCGACCGCCGCAAATTCGGTTTGGAACCCATGCCATCAACGATTGATCGTCGCAGCTTGCTTCGTTACGCCTCGAGCTTCGCGCTGCTCGGCGGCATGACGGGTTCGTCGCGCTTGGCTGGCGCGGTGAGCGGACTTGCCAGCGCCGAGCTTGGGCCAGCGGAAGCATTTTCGTTCGAGGCGTTGCAGGCGCGGGCGCGGAATTTGGCGGCGAAACGCTACGCTAAGCCCGTGACGCCATCGCCGGCGATCCTCGAGGCCATCGACTACGACGCCTATCAGCAAATCCGCTACCAGCCGGAAAAGAGCTTGAAGCTCGACGATGACGGCGCCATGCCGGTGCAGTTTTTCCATCTCGGCAAGTATGCAACCGAGCCGGTGCATATGTTTGTGGTCGAGGCCGGCAAGGCGCGCGAGCTGATTTACAGCCCCGAATTGTTCAATACGCCGGATGATCATCCCGCTCGAAAACTGACTGACGGCGTCGGTTTTGCCGGTTTTCGTATCATGGCGCCTGACCAAAAGACCGATTGGTTTGCGGCGATGGGAGCGTCCTATTTTCGCGCCTCCGGCCCCTACAACCAATACGGCCTGTCGGCGCGCGGGCTTGCCATCGATACCGCCATGCCGCAGCCGGAAGAATTCCCGCGATTTAGTCACTACTGGCTTGAAGAGCCACGCGGTGAGGCTGGCGCGCCGCAGCAGATCGTCATCTATGGGCTGCTCGATAGCCCGAGCGTAACGGGCGCCTACCGGATGACGACCGAACGCTTGACCGACAGCCGTGACGTGCATCGCATCGTGATGGACATCGATGCTCAACTCTACGCCCGTAAAGACATCGAGCGGCTCGGCATCGCGCCGTTTTCGAGCATGTTCTGGTACGGCGAGGCGAGCCGGAAGCAGTCGGCGGACTGGCGGCCGGAAATCCACGACAGCGATGGGCTGGCGATCCTGACCGGCAGCGGCGAGCGCATCTGGCGGCCCATCGTCAATCCGCCCCGCGTCATGACCAGCGCCTTTCTGGACAAAGATGTGCAAGGATTTGGCCTTCTGCAGCG
>JAIEPV010000111.1 GCA_019748215.1 Hyphomicrobium sp. | reverse complement strand
GCCGGCCTCGACGGTATTCAAAACAAGATCGATCCGGGCCCAGCCATGGACAAGAACTTGTACGATCTGCCGCCGGCCGAACTCGCCAAGATCCCGACCGTCTGCGCAAGCTTGCGGGAAGCGCTCGACAATCTCGACAAGGATCGCGAGTACCTGAAGAAGGGCGGCGTCATGAACGACGATATGATCGACGCCTACATCGCGCTGCGCATGGAAGAGAACATGCGCTACGAGATGACGCCGCATCCGGTCGAGTACGATATGTATTATTCGGTGTGATCGGACGACGATTTTTGGGGCACGATCGAAGGGCGGCTGTCATGGCCGCCTTTTTTCTTGCGCTTTAACAAGACGTCGAAGGCTCAATAAAATACCAGCACGCCGACGCAGCCGACGATCAGGGCGTAATAGAAAAATTGCCGTTCGCGGATCAAAAACCAAGTGATCATCCGGCGGGGAATGTCGCCCCAATTGTAGTGGCCGAGCGTGCCAATACCGACACCAAACATGACGCCAAACAGCAGCGATTCAAAATGCAGCGTTGCCGGCCCGGCTGAAATTGTTTCGCCCGTGACCTTGCCAGAGAGCCACGGCATGACGGCGACGATGATCGCCGCCGACATCACGCCGAATGCGAGCATGGAAAAGAATGTTAGCAGCGAACGCATCATGGCGGGCGACCAAAGTGTTGCAGCGGCGGCGTTGGCCGACCGCACAGTCAAGGATGGGCGCAGTGTACGGCCGGAGCGCAAACAATCTGTTAACCACGCGGGCGTCGCCGGTCAGGCAATCGGCGATCGTCGAAACTCAGTGCACCTGGAGCTATCACCTCGCACTTAGGGTCGTGATCGGGCGTTTAGAACCCAAAGGCCAATCGCCGACAGCGCCATCATCGTCGTCATCGTCAGGATAAAGCCGATGATCGGCGATTGGGTCATCGCGGCGCCGGCGGCAATGGGGCCGACGATGGCGCCCACTTGGTACATGATGATGAAGCCAGCGTTGGCGGCCGCAAGCTGCGAGACCTGCACGCGCTCGCCCAGCATGGCGAGGCCAATTGTGTAAAATCCCAAAATGACGCCGCCAATCAGAAACGCCAGAGTTTCGGCCGCCATCGGATGCCCGAACGCAAACGGCAGCATGAGAGAAAAGACGATGAAGGCGCCGGCCAGGATCATCAGCAGACCTAGGCGCGACCACGTGTCGGCAATCCAGCCCAACGGGAATTGCAGCACAAAACCACCGAGCGTCACGATGCTGAGCAGGCGCAGCGCTTCACTGCTGGTCAGCCCGGCGGCAAGGCCGACATTTGGAACGAGCGACAGGTACGTGATCTCGGAAAATCCACCGATGAAGGCCGCGGCGAACGCAAGCGGGGCGAGACGAAGTGCCGAGAAAGCATTTGTTGCATGATCGAACGACATATCGGGCGCGAGGCGGTAAGCCAACAGGATCGGCAAGCCTGCAAATGCAGACCCAAGCGCGCCGACGACGAACGGCGCCATGCCCGTCAGCCCGACCGCATCGAGCACTTGCGGGCCGACGGCAAATCCGGCGAAGAACGACACGACGTAGATCGCGATGGCTCGGGCTCGCGTTTCTTCGCGGGCCACAAGATTGATCCAGGTTTCACCAACGAGCCACGGCAACGCCACACCGGCGCTGCCGATGAGCCGCACAATGATCCATGCTGTCGCCGACGACGTCGCGCCAAGCGACAGAAAGGCCAGGGCTGCCAGTGTGCTGCCGAGCAGAATAGTCGCGACACCACCAAGCCGGCTGATGATACGCGGTGCGAACGGCAGCACCATCACTGTCGCGATGCCCGGTGCAGCGCCCCCCAAACCGATGACCCACTTGGGCTCGCCCCAAGCTTCAAGCGTCAGCGCCGTCAGCGGAAATCCGACGCCGAACGCGACGCCGACGCCGAACGACGCAAACACCACTGCGGCGATACTCAGTGTGCGCTCACTCGGCGTGAAATCGCCCTGGCAGCTTGCGGCCATTCTGTTTTCCCTTTATTCAACACCGTTGAAATAGCCCCGTGTGAACACTGAGGCAATGGTTTTTTCAACAATGATGAAAAAGGCACATCCACGCGGCAAGCGCGGCCTGCTCGAAGCCGATTTGGTCGATGGGGCGCTGGCCGAAATCGAGCGCGGCGGGCTCGATGGCTTCAGCATGCGCTGTGCCGCACGCGCGCTCGGCTGCGATGCGGCGACCCTGATTTATCATTTCGGCTCGAAAGAAGGCTTGGAGCGCGCGGTCAGCGAGCGGCTGCACAGCGAAATTCGCAAGCCCGATGATAAGCTGCCGTGGGACAAGCGGTTGAAACATTTGGCGCGGCAATACCGGCGGGCGGCACAGCGCTACCCGGAAGCTTTTCCGCTGCTCTTGCGCTTTTGGACCAGCGGGCCGCGCGATCTGGACGTCGCCGAACTGTGGCACCAGGCGTTGGCCGATGCCGGAATTCCGGAAAAGCACATTGCCGCTGTCGGCTGCGCCACCTACGCGTCGATCCTCGGCCTGTGCACGGGCGAAGTGCGCGGATTACTCGGGCTGCCGTCTGAAGATACGCTGGTCCAGCTGATCACGCTCGATCATCTCGCGCTGACGAAGCGTCTGGTGCCGACATTCGAAACACTCAACGCTGAAACGATCTTCGAGACCGCCCTGGAGCTTTTGATCGCCGGCATCATCGCGACATTTCCAGCACGCAAAAAATCGCCAACGGCGAAGCCTGCGGCGCGACGCAAAGGCTAGAGCCCTTCCGACTTAGATTGAACCAATTCTGTTTGCGCCGGTTGAGCCGATCCGGCAGGCGGTGGGCGCAGTGCGATGCCTAAGCATCGGACAAGCCCGCCAACGAACCGGGCGGCCAACCCGCGCGAACCCGACAGGGCCACCCTACATAGGGACGGGGGCTTTTGCGCTGATCCACGGCGGGCTTCGTCTTGGCCGCACATCGGGTGCGGCCGTCGCCAAATCCCTTGGTCTCAGCGCAAAATCCCCTCGTCAGAATGGGTCAATCTAAGTCGGAAGGACTCTAGTTGGCATCGGCGTCGTCGAGGGCGCCGCCGAGGGCTGCGGCAAAGATATCCAAATGATCATCGCGGCCGCATGAGACGCGGATAAAATGATCGAGCTGAGGCGCGACCGGCTTGCGGACGAAGACATCGCGCGCCAACAGCCCGTCCAAGACGCGCTTGGCGAATGCACCATCGCGGCGGCAATCGACGGCAACGAAACTCGCCCCCGACGGCCGGGCGGCGAGCCCATGTTCGGAGACGATCGTTGAGATGCGATGGCGGGCGCGGGCGATGCGGCTGACGACCTCCGCCAGATAGCTCTGGTCAGCGAGAGCAGCGGCCGCACCAAGCTGGCCGACCCGGTTGATCCCGTAGTGATTGCGCACTTTGTCGAAGGCTTCGATGACGGTCGGATGGGCGATGGCATAGCCGATGCGTGCGCCAGCCAAGCCATAAGCCTTCGAGAACGTGCGGTAGCGGATCACTTGGGTGTTCGAAACGTCGATCGGCGGCGTGGTGCCGGCCGGCGCTGTGTCGCAATAGGCTTCGTCGAGCACCAGCATCGTTTGATCCGGCAGGTCGCGGATCCATGCGTCGAGGTCGCTGCCCGGCCACCAGCTGCCCATCGGACTATTGGGGTTGGAAACATAAATCAGTTTTGCGCGCTGGCGGCGCGCAGTATCGTTGAGGCCCATCAGATCTTCGCGAAAGTCGCGCATGGGCAGCGCGATCAGCCGTCCGCCATGGGCGAGGACGTGGAAATTGAAGGTCGGATAGGCGCCGTCGGTGGTGACAACACTGTCACCGGCGCCGAGGAACAGCATGCACGTCAAGCCGAGCAGGCCATCGATCCCCTCGCCGACCATGATGTTTTCGATGGCGACGCCATGGAACGCGGCGATGGCTGACCGCAGCGCGAAGTTTTCGGGATCGGAGTACATCCAGTTTTCTGCGGCAGCTTCGCGCATGATCGAGACGGCGCGCGGCGACGCTCCAAAGCTGCTTTCGTTGGCACCCAGGCGCGCCTTGAACGGCCGGCCACGGGCACGTTCCATCGCTTCCGGTCCCGTGAATGGCACGAGATGGGGCAAGGCTGTGATGATCGGTGCGAACGGGGGTTGTTTCAACATGCGCCAACTCATCAAGCAGCACGCCGGAGGCGCGCGACGACAGGATTAGATCAAGCCAAGGTCGGCGAGTTTTTTTCGCATGTTGGCCGGCATGACGGCGATGTCGTCCTTGGTGCCTCGTTTCAGGTCGGCGGGGGCATCCGTGGAGGTCAGATAACGCCAGCCTTGGAATGGACGCCGGGCCGTCGGCCGCACCGGGATCAGCGCGGGATCGAGCAGCAGCAGGCAACAGGTCGAGCCGTCCTCCTTGGTCCCGTCACCAAAACCCACGAGCGGCTGGCGGACCAGAATGACGCCCTTAATAACCCAATACAAGGACCCGCCCGCGAGCAGTTCCGTTTGCCGTTTTGGGGTCTGAAACGTGGTGTGCGCATAGCATTTGCCGCCAGACGGCGACTTGAAACCGCGCTGTGACGATTGCCACGCGGCGAGATCTTCGACCGACGTCGCGCCGACACAGAGTTTGATCAGGTTCAACGTCATGACGTGTTTTTGCGCCGGGGCAGGTGGTCTGGCAATGCGCTTGTCCACACTTGAAAACATGCGCAGCGCTGATTGCTCGCGATTAGACGCCGATCATGGACCTGTTTTTGGCACGCAGGCGCCGACGTATTGGCCAAACACCGGCTGGCCGAGAATGCCAAAATGGCGCGAATGCACGGCCGGGTAACTGCCCGTCGTTCGATCGAAGTCGTAGATCGTCGTCAAATTCAAAAAGCCTTCGTTCGCAACTTCGAGGAAGTGATTGGCGTTCAGCGCTCGGACGACGCGCAGCGTGCCGCTCGGTTTACCGTCCATCACCAAGCTCGCCGACTGTCCCTCCAAGTCGATCGCGGCGATTTCAAACGACAGTTTCGACGGCGCGGCCGAGACAAACTTGCCCGCGTCATAGCTCCAACTATGGCCCTGCTCGAAGGTGCAGATGACGTGAACCGGTCCATCGCCTGGCGGCGGGGCGGGCGTTTCGACGGCGATGGCGAGCGGCGCAGCTATCAATAATAATGCTGACAGACCGGCGCTGAGCAAGGCGGTCCATAGGGCTTGAAATGCGATTGATCTGTGAAAGCGCGGACGCGCGGGTGGCATCATTATTTATGTCCTCTGCAGCCGGCTAACGGTCGGGCCGAGACCGTATCGCCCGGCACCACGTTGAACCAGTGACTTAGAGCCTTTCCGGCCGAGATTGAATCAAATCTGTCCGCGCCGGAAAATTTTTAGTGTCCGCAGTATCACAGGCGCGAGCAAAACGACGGCTGCCGGTGCCGCGCAATTTCGAATTGCCGCTGATCTGCCGCGATTGTTCTATTGTGATGACAGGCAGAGACACTGCCGTGACGGATGCCATGAAGCCAGCTCCATTCCGTTTAGCTTCAGCGAAACGAACGCTGAGCGCGCCCTTCAGGTGGGGCTGCATTGCCGTGGCAGCAGGAGCGTTGGCCGGCTGCGCCGCATCGACATCATCGGTCATCACGTCGTCGGTGGCTGAGCCGCCGGTGCAAATTGCCGCCGCCGATGAAGTCGTCGATTGCAAGGATATCACGGGCAGCATGCAGGTGCGGATTTTGGAAGCCCGAACCAGCGGCTCCACTCCGCCGCCGTCAACCTTGTCACGAGCCCTTCAATCCAGCGTCGGAAGTTTATTCGGCACCGCCTCGAAGACGCCGTCGTCAGCCAGCGCATCGCAGCCCCTCCGCGCTGACCTCGACCGCGACAATCGTAAACTGGCCGCCGCCGGTTGCCGCTCCTTCGATCTCGACGCGGAACTCGCTCAGACTGACTTCAGAGTCACGCCGTCGCCAACGGTCGCACCGCCAAAGGCTGCAGCGAAGACGACAACGCGATAGGCGACGCCGCGGACCCGCGATGATTGCGCGACTGCATCGCGCATCGTCTCGGCAGCGCATCTGGCCTCTCATTGCGCTTCTCCGGCGCCGCGACCGCGCAACGCCATGGCGGCTTGGCAATTACGCTGTAAAGTCGACGGATGATGACCCCTGCCCCCTCTCGTCCAGCAACCGACCGCGCCAACACGTTTCCTTGGCCGCCGGTGCTTCTCGTCGCGCTCGTCGCGGCCGGGTGGGTGTTGGAACGCCTGATCGCGCTGCCGTGGCCGGGCACCGATGACACGCCGGCGCGCATCATTGGTATCGGCTTCGGCGTGATCGGAGTTGTATTGATCGCTTGGGCCATCGTCGAATTGCGCCGCGCCGGAACCACGGTGATGCCGGACCAAGCGAGCTCGGCCTTGGTAACGCGCGGGCCGTTTGCGCGATTTCGCAATCCGATCTACCTCGGCGAAGTGTTGCTGCTGCTCACGACCGCCGAACTCACGAAAAACCTTTGGTTCGTCGCCGCTGCGGGAGCCTTCGCCGGGCTCGTGACCGTTCTCCAGATCGGCCCCGAGGAACGCCATCTCGAAGCTCGCTTCGGCGACGCCTACCGGGCGTACAAAGCCAAATCGCGGCGCTGGATCTGAGGCGCTGCGATGGCCACTGACTATGCCGAAAAGGAACGCCAGTTCGTCGATACGCTCAGCCAAGACACCGGCAAAGATCTGCACGGCTGGATGCTGGCGATCTCGGCTGAGAAACTGGCCAATCGTAACGACATCATCGACTGGCTTCGCCATCAGGGCTTTCAGTTCGCCAAAGCCTCGTGGCTCGAGCGCATTCATCACAATGGTGGACGGCTGATCTATGCCGAGGACGCGCCGGCTTTGGCGCATCGCGCGCCGCTGAATGCGCACGCAAACGAGATGCTGGCCGGGGTCAAGCCGATCGGCGCACGCGTCGATGGTGTTAGCAGCGTTGACGCCTTGCCAGCGACGACCACCGAAACGGCGAAGATTGAACCCGTCCTCGCGACACTGCTGCCCTTCAGGGGACAGGCGGCGCCGCGCCTTTTGCCCAGCGCCGATGTGATCGCAATCCTGGCGCTCGCCAAGGGACTGCGACCGCTGGCCGAACTGATCGTGCGCGAGATCACGCGCGTAGCGCCCGGCGTGGTGATGCACGCCCGAGCGCCGCTGATCATAGCGGCGGCTCCTCAACCGTTTCTTGCGCTCTGGCCCGGCCCAAAATTGCTCCGCCTTTACGGCAATTTCGGATCGCCAACAGCTGGCGCCACCGTGCGGCCGGCGGAGGCGGTGATGAAGGCTCCGGCGCCGTTTCCGCACATGATCGCGCTCGATGATGCACGCCTCATCGACGCCGACTTCAAAGCCTTGATCGAGAGTGCGCTGGCGCGCGCCGCGGCGCCTTGATCTCGCGAGTTGCAGCAGCCCACTCTCAGTCTGCGTTGCAGGGACCACGGATTCGCCCGAATTTTGCCGACCTGTGCAATGGCCCGTGTGACGTGATGTCAGGTGGGCACGTTGAACTGGGATTGGCAATGACCGGACGCCGCGTTGATAGTCTGCTGACGATCGTTATGGCGATGGCCGGAAGCGTCGCCGTCGCCGGTCCGGCGTTAGCACAATCCGCCGGGCGCGACGCGATTGGCGATCTGCTCCAGCAAACCGGTTCGATCGACAAGCTGCCTCAGTCAAAGCAAACGCCGAGTTTCGAGCTGCGAGCGCCGCCAGCGGTGCCGGCCGATCCGCGCGCAGGAGACGCCGCCTTCGAGCAGGCCAAGGCTTTGATGACCGCGATCGACGCCATTTTGAAATCGACTGCCGACAGCCGCGCCGGGGCCTCCAAGTTGCCAAGCCGCAGCGACTACATGCTGCCGCCGATCTGGACCGAGACGCGCGAGGATCGTGCAGACAAAGTTCGCGCACTCATCGACAGCGCGCTGGCGATTGTCACCGACGTGCCGGTCGTCGAGACGCAAAGGAAAGTCGAAGAGCTGCGCAAGTCCATTCGCTCGATCGAGGACGAGACCGCGGCTCTCAAGGAAAAGCAGTTGGTTGCACCCAAGTATGCAACGCTTCCCGGTTTGCTCAACGATACGGTGCAATCGCTCGATGCAGCTATCGCCGCCAATCAAAAACGCATCGAAGCGAAGCAGGCGGAGATCGCAGCGGCGAAGGCCGGCATTGCCGGTGCGCTGCGAACGTCCGGCATCGAGATCAGCGAGCCGCAAGTCGACCTGCTGCTCGACAGCGTCTTGTCCGGCGATCTCGTTCGGCTGGTTGCGGTGTTCGATGCGGCCAAGATCATCGACGGACAGCTGGCGAAATTGATCGGCGCCACCGGCGACAACATGACGGTCGCGCGCAAATATTTCGCCATGCACGCTGCGCTGTTTGCCATGCTGGTGCAGGCGCAGGATGCAACTCTGGAAAAGATCGAAACGCAGTACATGCCGAAGCTCGACGCCATCACCGCCGATATCGAAGCAGCGCGCAAGAAGACGACGACGTTGCTCAAGGCCGAAAATCGCCCCGATCAGAAACGCGCGCTCGACGCCAACCGCGACAGCCAGAAGCTGGCCGACGAGGCCGCCAAAGCCTATCGCCGCTATCTGATGCAGCAGAGCGATCAGATCGCCACGGCGCGCAAAAAAGCAGCCCACGATCTGAGCATCGCCGACAATACGTTCGAAACGGTCGAAGCCAGCGTGCAGCTGCGCAACCTGATGCGTGAAAGTGCTGCGTCTTTCGAGGCGATCCAAAAGCTTGAAGCGCCGAGCTTTGAGCAGATCTTCAAGAACGACGAGCTTCGCCGCGAGTTCGACAACCTGACGCGCAAGCTCGACACGCCGTCGAGTTAAACCGAGCACTGCGCCGCGTGCATTTGTGATCGGCGCGCGAGCGCACTTATCAGGCTTCAAGCCGCCCGCTGGTTCAGCTATGCTCGCGCGATACTCAAATGAGCGCTGAGCACGAGGATGCCCGCATGGCGGTCGGCAAGACGACAGACGGCGCTGCGGCAATGCAGACATTTCAGACGCTGACGATCGACAAGCGCGTCCTGATCACTCCGGCGCGCACCATCGCGGTCGCCAGCATTGCGACGCTGAGTGTTGGCCCGCAATCGACGCACAGACCGAGGTTGGTGTATGGCGGGCTCGCGTTCGCTGGCGTCGCCGTCGCCCTCAAGTTTTATTTTTCGCCCGTGCTCCCGGTGTTGGGGGGCATCGACCCGATGATGCTACTTGCCATCGCAGTGGCACTTATCTTCGCCGTTTTAGCCATCAAGCGGGATGATCCGACGCCGTATCTGTTCGTGTCGTCGACGGATGGTGTCGTAACCCGGTTTGAGAGCGAGCACCGCGAGCTTCTTGACCAGGTTCGCGACCTGCTCACGGCGAAGATCAACACGGGCAACGAAACGGCGGCCTACAGCGTCAATTTCGCCGAAGGCCGGATCGAAAATTTGACGGCGGGTGGCGGCGCGATGGGGCAGCCCGCGCCGTCGATGACGCCCTTCTCTGGCATGCCCCAGCGCAGTGGTCCGGTATCAGCACAGGGAACTGCGGCGGCGTACGGCAACGCCGCGACGATGGCACCCGACGGTGCGCGGCGCGGCGGCGTGGCCGATCCGTCGAACGCCACAACCCGTTCGCCATCCGGGCCGTTCGCCGCGAGTTCCGGGCAGAACGGCGCGCCATCGGCTCAGGCGTCAAACGCGTACGTCGATTTCCGCGCTCTGCTGCCGGCGGTGGTCGAGATGCATCGCTTCTATGCGCGTCAAGCCAACACCGAACACTTGGAGCAGCGGCTTTCCGAACTTGAGTTGCTGATGCGGTCCGGGGCTCAGACCGACAGCCACAAATTGCGGGTTCGCGAACTCACGCAAGATCTCGGACAAATTCTGCAGGCCTATCAGCCTGCGGTGCAGATATTCCAGCAGATCGGCGGCTTGGCCGCATAGAGCATTTTCCGACGACGTGGATCCCGGTTCGTCATTAGGAAATGCGACCAAACCAGCTAAGTTTCGTTGTCGCGGCGGTATTGCACGAAATCGGTCAGCGTGCCGATGTCGTCATAGAGCCGCCGGGCCGTGGCGTTGCCGGTTTGTGTTGCCCAGTAGGTGCGGCTGGCCCCGCGACGATCGGCTTCGGCATATGTCGCGTCGATCAGCGCCCGGCCAACGCCGCGCCCGCGTGCTAACGGACTGACGAACAAATCTTCGAGATAGCAGTAGGATGTCGCCGACCACGTCGAGGCATGGAACACGAGATTGGCAAGGCCGAGCGCTTGCCCGGTCTCGTCGATGGCGATCAAGCCGCACATGTGATCGGTTTGGGTGAGGACCCGTTGCCATGTCAGCGCGATGATAGCGTCGGGCACTTCGGTTTCGTAGAAGGCGATGTACGCGCGAAACATCGCGTCCCAGGCGGCGGCGTCAGCAGCCTGCAATGGGCGAATGGTGAGGGTCATCAAACGGTCCTCGCGAGATGAGTGCGTGTATGCCTGGAGCTAGGGTCTGTCCGCTTTGTTGGACTCATAGACCGATCCTAGCTCTCTGTTCTGTCGTGCTTCTTGTCGGAAAACCGGTGCCCACTTTTCCGGAAGCACTTAGATCAGCCAGATCGTCGCCAATCCGAGGAAGGCGAAAAATCCGACGACATCAGTCACTGTCGTGACGAATACGCCGGACGCAGGCGCCGGGTCAAAATCGAATTTATCCATGGTGAGCGGGATCAAGATTCCCGCGAGCGCGGCCGCGATGGCGTTGACGACCATGGCCGCGCCGATCACGGCACCGAGCTTGCCGGAGCCGAACCAAATGAACACCACCGTGCCGATGATGAGCGACAGCACCAGACCGTTGACGACGCCGACGAGCGCTTCACGCATGATGACGCGGGGCGCATTGACGGAGCCGAGCTTATTGGTCGCGAGCGCACGCACCGTCACGGTCATCGTCTGCGTGCCGGCATTACCGCCCATCGACGCAACGATCGGCATCAGCACGGCGAGGGCCACCATCTGCGCGATTGTGGCGTCGAAGGCCTGAATGACCGACGACGCGAGAATGGCGGTGCCGAGGTTGACGATCAGCCACGGCACGCGCGATCGCACCGTTTCAATGACACTGTCGGCAAGGCTCTCGTCGCCGACGCCGGCGAGCGCCTTCATGTCCTGCTCGGCTTCGTCCTGAATGACTTCGACGACGTCGTCGACGGTGACGACACCGACGAGACGGTTGTTTTCGTCAACAACGGGCGCCGACATCAAATCGTAGCGCTGGAACTGGCGGGCCAGTTCTTCCTGTCCGTCCGTCGCGAGCACCATATGCCGCTCGGTGTCCATGATTTGACTGACGGCGACATCGCGCTTGGTGCGCAGCAAGCGTGAGAGTGCCACAGATCCCAGTACGCGGAAGCTCGGATCGACGACAAAGATTTCCGAGAAGTTCTCCGGCAGGTCATCGCTTTCGCGCATGTGATCGATGACGTTGCCGACACTCCAGAACGGCGCGACGGCTACAAAGTCGGCCTGCATCAGGCGGCCGGCGGTCTCTTCCGGATAGTCGAGGTTGCGTTCGAGCGCTTCGCGATCGCCCGATGTCAACTGAGCGAGAATTTCCTGCTTGTCACTCTCTTCGAGGCCTTCGATCAGGTAGGCCGCGTCGTCGGAATCGAGTTCGGTGATGGCTTTGGCGAGCAGTTCGTTCGGCAGCGCTTCCGACAGCTGGTCGCGCACCGTCTCGTCGAGTTCGGACAGCACCTCATAGTCGAACGCCGATCCGAGAGCCTGGATCAGTGTGACGCGATCATCGGGCTCGAGCAATTCGATGACGTCGGCGAGGTCGGGCGTTTTGAGGTCGCGAACCAGCGCCATCGCGGTGTGTTCGTCGCGCAGGCGCAGCGCATCCGCGACCGCGTGGACGATGTCGTCCAGGTCGATATCCTGGTCATCTCGGGCTTGATCGGACGGACGGCTATCGGTCAACGGGGATGCTCGCGATTTTGGACATGAATGACGGCGAGCTTAGCGCTCGTGACGGCAGTCGAATTGACGGAATAAGCCGCCAACGCGGGCGACCGGCGAAGTTTGGTGGTGCAAAAAGGCCAGCGTCGCCGTCTTGCGGCCTCGGCAGCGGACGGTCGCAGGTTGTCTCAGCCTCATTTAGCAGCCAAATACCCGCTATAGAACCAGAGAGTTATATCGCGGATTCGCGCTGACCAAGACGGAGTTACGACAGTCACGACGGCCATGTTCAAAATGATGTTTTTTCATGCCGGCGGCAGCATGTCTGCCGGCGCCACGCGATTGCGGACGGACCCATGACTTTTTTGCAAACTGCAATCCGTGCTTTGAAGGTTTGCGTGGCCATCACCGCACTCGCCAGCGCCGAAAGTTCGCTGGCAGTGGCGGAGCCAGCCGCACAACCGGCCCCCGTGATCACCGGTTCGACCGGCGAAAGCAACGCTGTCGTTGAGACAGCGGGGTCAGCCGCAGCAGGTCCATTGGCGTCCCCGCCACCACCCTCGTTCTTGCCGCCGTGCGCTGCCAGTCAAAAAACGCTCGGCGTCTCGCGCGTCGTGGAAATCGAAGCCCACGGTGGGCCGCATCTCGGCGGCAGCCATGGCGGCCGCATCGACTTTCTGGAAAAAGGCGAGGTGGTGCTGACCTTCGATGACGGGCCGATGCGCGCCTACACGCGCCGGGTGTTGAAGGCATTAGCCGACGAATGCACGCTGGCGACGTTTTTCATGGTCGGCCGCATGGCGGTCGCGGATCCGGCCATGGTGCGCGAGGTGGCCGCTGCCGGCCACACGATCGGTTCGCACACGTGGTCACATAAAAATCTCGGCGCGGTCAACCTGGCGCTTGCCCGGCGCGAATTCGAAATGGGAGTGACGGCGGTCGCCAAGGCCAACGGCAACAAGCTCGCGCCGTTTTTTCGCTTCCCCTATTTGTCGGCGGGACATGCGGCGAAGGCGATGGTGCAGGCGCGCGATTTTGCGACGTTCTGGATCGATGTCGATTCCAAGGACTACATGAGCCGCAATCCAAGCGATGTGCACAAGCGCGTCATGTCGCAGCTGGCGGTGACCGGCAAGGGCATCATTCTGTTCCACGACATTCAGCCATCGACCGTCAAGGCGTTGCCCGGGCTTTTGGCCGAGATGAGAGCCAAGGGGTATAAGGTCGTCCACGCCATGCCGAGCGGCGATGCCGCAACCGTTGCCGATTACGAGGGTGACGTCGCCAAAGCCTTCGCGGCACGATCGAAGGCTTCGGCCAGCACGCCATTGGCCGATCGCTCGGTGGTCTGGTCGGCGGTTCCCAATGACGCGGGCTCAGCCGCTGGTAGTGGCGCCGATTTGCCGTGGTCGGAAAAGCCGAAGTCAGCGGCGCGCCGGCCGGCGAGTAAGCCTGCGGCGCCTAAGTCCGAGCAACTGCCGTGGCAGAACCAAATTTTTTAACTATTGACCGTGACACGGGTCGCAGGCTCGTGCGTCCGGCTTGTCAGCACACGTTGACCTGGGCCAAGGTCCGGCGAGATCAAGCCAGCAACGACACACGCCGATATCATTTTTCCATTAGGCTTGCTGACCGGAAGTTCGAGGGATGACCATGGTGACGCGCTCCGAGACGATGATGACGCGGATATGGCCACTTGCAAAAGCCGGTCGCATGGCCATCGCGATGATGGCTGCCATGGTCTACGCGTCGACGAGTGTGGCATCGGCCGCGAGCGCTGGATGCGAAGCGCCGGGCGATAAACTCGGCGTCTCACGGATTGTCGAAATTGACACCCATGGCGGGCCGATATTCGGATCGTACACCAAACAAGAGCATGAAGCGTCGTTCCTTGGACCCAAAGAGGTCGTGCTGACGTTCGACGATGGCCCGATGCCATGGATTACACGCTCGATCCTCGACACGCTGGATGAGGCGTGCACGAAAGCGACATTCTTTTCGGTCGGACGCATGGCGCTCGCCTACCCGGACGTGGTGAAAGAGGTCGTGGCGCGCGGTCATACGCTCGGCGCCCATACGATGACCCACCCGTTCAATATGTTCCGGCTCAATCCCGACGTCGCTCACGATCAGATCGAACGCGGTTTCGCCGCCGTGGCTGCCGCCGCCAATGGGCCGATCGCACCGTTCTTTCGCTTTCCGGGGCTCGCCGATTCCCATGAACTGATGGCGTATCTGCAAAGCCGGGGCATTGCCGCTTTCACCGTCGATGTCGTGTCGAACGATAGTTATATCGGCGATCCCAAGCGCTTGACCGAGCGAACGATGCGCGAAATCGAGCGCAACAACGGTGGCATCGTGCTGTTTCACGACATCAAGCGGTCGACGGCGAAAGCCTTGCCTGAGATTTTGAGACAGCTGAAAGCTGGCGGCTTTCGGATCGTCCACCTGACATCGAAAACAGCCGTGCAGCCGCTGCCCGACTTGGCGGTGGCGATGTCCGACGCGCTCGCGAAAGCCGCGTCGAAATCCGGCAAGCCGACGACCTTGATGCCATTTTACGGCACCACAGGGCCGGTTGCCGGCCAATCGGCGCAGAGCCCGCCGGCTAACGGATCGTCGGCGGCGGTGACGGCGACGGCCGACAGCGCCGTTGGGGTCGCATTGCCGATCTCGCAGCTCTCCCCTGCTCCGCGTCAGCGGGTGGCCAGCATCAAGGCGTCACGCCCCATCGTCAAAGCCGATTGGTCGAGAGCGACGCACAAGGTCCGCACCGCCGGACGGCGCCGGACGATCGTGTTGAAGGCGACGGCGAATTGACCCGCCGTCTCGTGGGGGCATAGGCGCGACCGCAACAAAGAGCGTCGCATGGCGGGCCGACATTGGGCCGCAGACCCTGTCGGCACTTACGGTGTGATGAACCGTAGATCTCCCGATTGGTAGTTCGGGATCGTTGGTGCGGTCGAAAGGACTCGAACCTTCACACCGTTTCCAGTGCTACCACCTCAAGGTAGTGCGTCTACCAATTCCGCCACGACCGCATTCGGCCAGCGTGATGCTGGCTCAATCATTATCCAAACCGCAGGCGAGCGAATTTTCGCCGTCGCCGTTGATCCGGAGCGTCGAGGTAACAGAGCGGTTCCATGAACGCAAGCGGCAGATTGGCAGACCAGGGGGCGCGGCGGCGGGCGGCGCGAAATTGCTCGATCGGGCTTGAAACGGCTGCTAGTTCCGCTGCGCAATAACGGCCACGGCCGAGCGATGCTGAGTTTCTGCCGCACTGGCTCAGCCGTCGCTCGGAGCTGCCGTTGGTGCGTCGGCTATGCAGGCAAAATCACCGTCGCGACCCGGCCCAGCCGCGACGCGCATGAACGACCGGCTGAATTTCAATGCGAGACATGGCACATTGCGGCATGACCGGTCAGTCATCGACATCCAGGCAGCGGCACACGTTGATAGAGCGGGCATGATCGAGTGGGCCGTCAGCGATGATCTTGTCGCCTATCCTGAGGCGATGCGGGTGATGGACCAGCGCGCGCGGATGATTCGCGCCGGGCACGCGCGCGAGCTTGTCTGGCTTCTGGAACACCCGCCGCTCTATTCAGCCGGCACCAGCGCCCAGCCGGAAGACCTCATCGATCCTCATCGATTCGCGGTTTTCGAAACCGGCCGCGGCGGGCAGTACACTTATCATGGGCCGGGTCAGCGCATCGCCTACGTGATGCTGGATTTGAAGGCGCGGGGCGGCGACGTGCGCGCATTGATCGAAAATCTCGAACGATGGATCGCCGCGACGCTCGCCACATTCAACGTCAAAGGACAGTCACGACCCGGCAGAATTGGCATTTGGGTTGCGCGTCCAACGCTGGGTGAGTATCGCGAAGACAAGATTGCGGCCATCGGACTGCGCGTGACGCAAGGGGTGACGACCCACGGCATCAGCTTGAACGTCGAACCCGATCTGGATCATTACTCGAGCATTGTGCCGTGCGGCATCCGCGATCACGGGGTTACAAGTCTCGCCGATCTCGGATTGCCGGTGACGATGGCGGACGCCGATGTGGCGTTGCGAAGTAGTTTTGAGCGCATCTTCGGCCCGGTGAGGGTTGGCACTGTGCCGGACCCGATGGCGTGAGAACCGTGGTCTGACGCATTCGTGGGTCACAGCGGTTGGCGGCGAAGCCATACAACGGAAAGCGCCCGGTTTTCTGGTGAAAACCGGGCGCTCATGTTGTGCCGCAACCTCTTCCCTACCGCACCGGCGATGTGGTCAACGGTACAGCGCCGCCGCGAATGGGCGCACCTTCCGTCGTTACATCATCGTAGTAAAGGAAGCCCTCTTCCACTGAAACGACATCCGAACCGCGAAGTTCGTACGCACCGTTTCCACTGTCGTTAAGGCGGATGATGCAGCCCTTCTGACAGACCCCCTCAACCACTTTGCCGCCTGGCAGA
>JAIEPV010000243.1 GCA_019748215.1 Hyphomicrobium sp. | reverse complement strand
CGCGCCAGGGCCTGGCAGGAAAACTCATCATGGTACGCACCTCTACTCGCACCATCCATTAACCTTCCTTCGGTTAACGCCGGGTTAAAACCCGAAGCTGTGCGACTTCCGTCCCGCGTGCGCGTGATGTCGCCCGGTGAAGGGTGAGCGGCGAAACGCTGCATGTGCGCGTCAGACCATCACCACCAACGATCCGGACGGACCAAGGCATGTTGCCTGCGTAACCGGGGATTGCGCTTAATTCGCGGAGGGATTTCGTCAAACCGGCGGCTTTATTGGCCCGCCGATGCAACTGCGGCTGACGGAAACTGCGTTAGCGCGCGACGAGTTTTTCGAGCGCGGCGAAGGCGTCGCGATCGGTCAGATTGAGCGACAGGGGTGTCACCGAAATTTTTCTATCGGCCATGGCGGAGAGATCTGTCCCTTCAACAAGTGTAGAACGGCGGCGCTCAAATCCGAACCAGAAATAGGGCGTCCCCCAAGGATCCGACCGGCTGTCAATGTTGAGCAGGTTTTGATCGCGCACACCCTGACGCGCCACTGTTGTGCCGGTGATTTTTTCCGGCGATACATCCGGAAAGTTGACGTTGATTAGCGTACCAGGCCGCCAGGGCGCTTCGATCAGCGTGCGGATCAGCGACGGAGCGTGGGCGAGCGCAGTCTCCCAAAACGCCGTGCGCTTGCCATCTTCTTCAAAGCCCATCATCAGCGAGAGCGCGATGGAGCGCACACCGAGCAGCGTGCCCTCCATGGCAGCCGCGACCGTGCCCGAGTACGTAATGTCCTCGGCCAAATTCGAACCATGATTGACGCCGGATAAAATCAAATCGGGCCGCTGATCCTTGAGCAGATGGCGAACCGCCATGATCACGCAATCGGTCGGCGTGCCAGCGACAGCATAGGTGCGTTCGTCGATGGCGCGCAGGCGCAGCGGTGAATGCAGCGTCATCGAATGCGACGTGCCGGATTGGTTGGTCTCGGGCGCGACCGTCCACACATCGGGCGACAAACCGAGCGCGATGGCCTTGAGAATTTCAAGACCCTTGGCGTTGATGCCGTCGTCGTTCGTAATCAGAATGCGCATCGCGTTCCTTGTCGCCAGCGGCCGGCACCGCAAATGATATCTGCAGCCGCATCAAGCTTGTGCTGCTTATTTTGCGATCTGCTTCAGCCCGCCCATGTAAGGCTGTAACGCTTCAGGGATTATGACGGACCCATCGGCCTGCTGATAGTTTTCAAGGACCGCGATCAGCGTTCGCCCGACCGCGAGACCTGAGCCATTGAGCGTATGCACGTAAACCGGTTTGCCGCCCGCAGTAGGCCGATAGCGGGCATCCATGCGCCGCGCCTGGAAATCACCGCACACCGAGCACGACGATATTTCGCGATAGGCGTTCTGTCCTGGCAGCCAGACTTCGATGTCGTAGGTTTTCTGCGAGGCAAAGCCCATGTCGCCGGTACACAGCAGCATCGTGCGGAACGGCAGGCCGAGCCGTTTTAGAACTTCCTCCGCGCAACCGGTCATGCGCTCATGTTCGGCGAGCGACGTTTCGGGCGTCGTGATCGAAACGAGTTCGACCTTCGAGAATTGGTGCTGGCGGATCATGCCTCGCGTATCGCGACCGGCGGCACCGGCTTCCGAGCGAAAGCACGGCGTCCACGCCGTCATGCGCATCGGCAGTTGCGCTTCATCGAGGATCGACTCGCGGACGATATTGGTGAGCGAAATTTCGGCCGTGGGGATGAGCCAGAGCTTTAAATGTTCTCCAAGTTCCGAGTCGAACTGCGCTCGCCATTTTGATCGCAGAGTATCGAATATATCTCCCAGCTTTTTGGTCACCAATTTTTCCGTCACGTCGTGTCGGGCCGACATTTCCTTGATGTCCTCGGATGCCTTTTTAAGGCCTTCGCCCGCGAGATTCTGAAAAATGATGTCGGCGTCTGCTGCGCTACGCGAAGTCGAAAACAGATCATTGGCAAATTTAGGTAGATTACCGGTGCCATAAGCAGCCTCTCCTCGGACGAGCAGCGGCGGGTTGTGTTCGACGTAGCCGAACTCGCTCGTGTGCAGATCAAGCATGAAAGAGCCGATGGCCCGCTCCAAGCGCGCTAAAGCCCCTTTCAACACGACAAACCGCGCGCCGGAAATTTTCTGCGCGGCCTCGAAATCCATCAGGCCGAGCGCTTCACCGATTTCAAAGTGCTGCTTGGGCGCGAACGCGAAAGTGCGGGGCGTGCCAACTTTGCGAACTTCGACGTTTCCTTTTTCATCCGTGCCAAACGGCACATCATCACGCGGCAAATTCGGGATCACGTCCAGCGCGGCTTTAATCTCCGCATCAAGCCGGCGTTCGTCGTCCTCGCCTTTTGCAATGGCGTCTTTCAGTGATGCAACTTCGGCCATCAGTTTTGCGGCCGTTGCTTCATCCTTCGATGCTTTCGCTTTGCCAATCTCTTTAGAAGCGGCGTTGCGTCGTCCTTGCGCCTCCTGTAGCGCGGTGAGGCACGACCTGCGCGCGTCGTCCAGGCTGGTCAGTTTCGCGGCCAACCGCTCTTTCTCTCCGCGCCGCTCCATGGCGGCGTCAAACGCCTCGGGATTGTCGCGGATCCATTTGATGTCCAGCACGGCCGAGCCTCATGTCTTAAGTCGATTGACTGAGGCCGTGGTATACGATGCGACTTGAGCGGTCCAGCGGCGCCGAAGCGCCGTCTGGAGCTTCCGTCTGAACGTGTGAGAGGACGGGGGGCGACGTCGAGAGTTACGTCAGCCGCCACCCCATCAATCCGCGCATTAGCGGCAATCCCACGAGCCGTGCGGCGTCAGCGAACCGGTCATGCACGAGATGCTTGAACCGTTATTGGCGGCAGAAGCGGTATTGATCGACTGGGCGCCGGCAAACAAAGCGGCGGCAATGGCGAAAGCTTTTACAAAGTTAGTCATGGGATAAGTCTCCTCGGTTGGGTTGCGTTTAACTTTTCTGAACCAGAAGCTCAGGTGAGCAGCACGTTCATGCCAAGGAAGACGCAGGGCGCACGCCCAGCGTTACCGAAAAACTCGGCCTCAAAAAAACGTGTTGGCTGTAACGATTGGCGCCGACGGCAGGCGTTAAGCCTTCACGTTGGGCAGTGTCAGCCCTGCCCGTCCATGGGCTTCTTCTCGACGTAGCGGACCGCAAAAATCGACGCTTCGTAGAGCAGGATGGTCGGCAGAGCCATGATGACCATGCTGAGCGCATCCGGCGGCGTCAGCACAGCTGCCATAGCGAAAATGCCGACGATGGCGTAACGCCGCGACGATACCAGCCCGGCCGATGTAATCATGCCGGATCGGGCCAGCAGCGTCAGCACAACCGGCATCTGGAACACGATGCCGAAACCGAAAATCAGCGTCATGATCAGCGACAGATATTCCGAAACTTTCGGCAGCAGTTCGATCGTCGGCACGCCCGCTTCACCCGACGATTGCGTCAGCCCGATCGAAAACTTGATCAGCACCGGCATGGCGATAAAATACACAACCGCCGCGCCGATGACGAACAGCACCGGCGTCGCGATCAAATAGGGAAGAAAAGCGCGGCGCTCGTTTTTATACAGTCCCGGCGCCACGAACTTATAGATTTGTGTCGCGACCACTGGAAACGACAAGAACGCCGCGCCAAACATGGCGAGCTTCACATGCGTCATGATCTGTTCGAGGAAGTGCGTCGCAATCAGTCGAACGTGATCGTTACCCGACGCCCACATGTAGGGCCACACGAGCACGTTGTAGATGTGGCGCGCGACAGCGAAGCACAAAAAGAACATGATGACGAAGGCGCCCACGGCCCACATCAAGCGAGATCGCAGCTCGATGAGATGATCGAGCAGAGGCGCCTTGCTGGCTTCGATTTCTTCGTGGCCGTCGCGCGCCGCGGCCGATGCTGGCGACACATCCTGCATCGCTTACGATCCCATTCGCGGTGGTGCCGGCATCGGTGGCATCGCGAGGTCGTGCCCCACCACCTGATCCGGCGCATTTAAGCCCGCTGCCGTAACAACCGGTTGCGGGTTCGCATCGGCTTTCAACGAAGCTGGGACAGATGCCGGCTGCGACGGCGGTGGCGATGCCGCGTCGCTCAACGCGTGCTTGGCGCCCATGACCTCCGAATTGACGCGCACCTGCATGGCCGCGACTTCATCGCGCATCGTATCGAGTTCGGCTTCTCGCATCGCGGCGTCGAATTGAGCTTTGAAATCGTTGGCGTGACGCCTCATCATGCCGGCGTATTTACCGAGTGTGCGCAGAAAAACCGGCAGCTCTTTTGGGCCGACGAAAATCAGCGTGACGATCCCAAGGATCAGAAGCTCACTCCAACTGATTTCGAACATGAGGTGTCCGTAATTGGCCGCTAACTCGGCGCATCGTCAGCGCCAGCGGCACGTCTCTAGCGCAATGCGCTGCCGGCCGTTGCAACGCAAGCGTCTCAGCCGGTTTTCGTGCGGTCGGTCCGCGATGGGTCGTTGTCGATGGTCGGCGGGTTGACGGATTTCGCCACGTCATCGTCTTCGGCCATGCCCTTCTTAAAGCTCTTGATGCCTTTGGCGACGTCGCCCATCAACTCGGAAATCTTACCGCGCCCGAACAGCAGCAGGGCGACGATCAGAAGAAGAAGGATGTGTTGCGCGCTCAGCCCCATAGGGTCCTCGATGCGTTCGTGCTTCAGTCAAATCTCGCAGCTAATGCCGCTGGCGAGTATGTAAGCGCTCAGCGGCCAAAGCGCCAGTCCTTCGCCGCATTTGCCATACGCCTGAACGTCCAAAGCGCTATCGTGCCGTCCTCTTAAACAGCAAATACGGGCTTACCGCGGCATGCCATCAAGCGTGCTGCGATCGGCCTCAGCAGTTAACCCCGTGGCAACATCCTGGCTAGCCGGCCCGTCCAGCGGAAACACCAGGACGCTCGCCCGATCGATGCTGACGCTAACTTCACTGCCGCGCCGCAGCCCATCGCGCCCCGCGCTCCGCACCCTCAGCGGCTGGTCAAAGCCTTCGACGGCGACATCGAGCCGTGTCACATCGCCGAGGAACTTCAAATCGAGCACGCGTCCCATCAGCTGACCCGTAACGGCGGAATTTGATTTCGATACCCCATTGGCTACCGGCGTCAGTGTAACCGCGCGTTCGCGCACGCACAGAACGGCTGCGGCGCCCTCGGCCAGTCCGGGAGCTGCGAACGCACCGGCTGCGGTGTCGATGCGTCCGCCTGCAACGCGCGCCGGGATTTCGTTGATCTCCGAAAATAGCCGCGCAACAAACAGCGACGCCGGATCACGAAACAGATCCAGAGTGGTGCCGACCTGGACGATGCGCCCAGCGCGAAGCACCGCGATGCGATCGCTGAGCCGCATGGCTTCTTCGGGATGGTGGGTGACAATGATCGAGGTCGCCCGCGTCTCGCGCAAGAGCGACAGCGTTTCTTCCTGCATCGTGTCGCGCAGTTGCACATCGAGGCCTGAAAACGGTTCATCCATCAACATCACCGCCGGGCGTGGAACGATGGCCCGCGCCAGGGCGACGCGTTGCTGCTGCCCACCCGACAGCGTCGACGGATAAGCGTCGACGAATGCCGACAGCCCGACCCGATCAAGGATCGCGCGCGCCGCCGTATTGCGATCCGCTGACGGCAGCGATTTCAAACCGAACGCCACGTTTTCCTTGACCGTCAAATGCGGGAACAGCGCGAAATCCTGGAACATCAGACCGACACTGCGGTTCTCAGGCGGCTCAAACCGGTTCGGCCCCGCGACTTCCCGATCGTTGATGAGGACACGGCCCGACGTCGGCCGCTCGATGCCGGAAATCACACGCAGCAGCGTCGTCTTCCCGCACCCGGATGGTCCGAGCAGGCAGACGATTTCGCCCGGAGCGACAGTGAGATCGACGCAATCGAGTGCGATCGCTTCGCCATAGTGCCGCGTGACGTTTTCGAGCTTGAGGCTGGCAGCAAACGTCGCCGCCGCGCGTCCGCGCGGTGCGGTCGCCGACGACGAAGGCACACGATCCTTGAAAATCACACGGCCACCCGATCAGCCAGCGCCGCGACTGGAGGGCTTAATCCGAGCTCGGCGCTTGTGGAATGTTTCCGTCCGGATTAGACGCCGGACCTTCGTCGCGCAAGGCTTCATCGCCATCGCCCTCATCCTCCAAGGGCAAGCTATTCTGAGCGAGCGCTGGATCGTCGGCATCATCGCCGTCATCCGTCAGCGGTAATTCGTCGGGCATCAAAGCGGCGATATCGGTCGGCTCGGGAATGGTAATTCCGGGCGGAAGATTGCTGTCGAGCAGGCCCGCCGCTTTGAGGTCCGACAGTCCTGGCAAATCTCGAATGGCGTCGAGCCCGAAATGCGCCAGAAATTGCTCAGTCGTACCAAATGTCAGCGGCCGTCCGGGAGCCCGGCGGCGTCCCCGGGGCCGGATCCACGTCGTCTCCATCAGCACGTCCAGCGTGCCGGGCGACGTCGACACGCCGCGGATGTCTTCGATTTCTGCCCGCGTCACCGGCTGGTGATAGGCGATGATGGCGAGCGTTTCGAGGGCGGCCTTGGAGAGCTTGCGTTCTTCCTTCTGCTGTCGCTCGAGCAAGTACGACAAATCCTCCGACGTGCGGAATTGCCATTTGCCGGCGACTTTAACCAACGATACGCCGCGGTCGCGATAGTCGTTCTGCAACTCG
This sequence comes from Hyphomicrobium sp., assembly GCA_019748215.1. Lineage (GTDB taxonomy): Bacteria > Pseudomonadota > Alphaproteobacteria > Rhizobiales > Hyphomicrobiaceae > Hyphomicrobium_B. The sequence continues at coordinate 9,572 of JAIEPV010000243.1, read as the reverse complement.
GCCAGCAGGGCTTCGATATCGTCGCCCGGTTCGAGATGGCGCGCGAGGTTTTTCGTGTCGAGCGGTTCGGACGCGGCAAACAGCATGGCCTCTAGGCGGCGCGTTTTTTCGCGGCGTGCGCGAAGCGCGAGCTTATCGACGATGAGTTCCGGATCGCCATATGACGGCGCCGCCACGGCTTCGCGATCACCGTCGGCTGAATGGCCAGGCGCGCTCGCGTCACTATCGCGTGAATTGTCCGATACCAATGTCAATCTCGGCGGAACCATCGATCTCAATAACCCCCATTAAGCGATAGAAAGTGGCAACTCAACCGACCCGCTCCCATGCCGCACCCGGTTTGATCCAGCGCATGTAAATGGGCGCAAAGGGCTCATCCTGGCGCAATTCGACCAAGCCTTCCCGTGCCATTTCCAGAGTTGCGCCGAACGAACTGGCCAATGCCGTTCGCTCCTCCTCGCCTTTCGGCAGATACTGCTCGAGGAACAGGTCAAGCTGGGTCCAGTTGCCAGCGCCCGCGCCAATCAATTTTTCTAGCCTTGTGCGGGCATCCTTGATCGACCAAACGCGGCGCGCTTTGACGACATGTACGACTTTGATCGTGCGCCGGCGCTGATCGGCGTAGGCCTTCAGCAAATCGTAAATCTCAGCGGTGTACGTTGTATCGCGCGTGGTTTTGACGACTTCCGGCGCACCACGCGCGAACACATCACGGTCGAGCCGCTTACGGGTCAGCAATTGCGCCGCCGCGTTGCGCATCGAATCGAGCCGCATCAAACGAAACGCCAAGCGTTGCGCCAATTCCTCAGCCGTTGACGTATCCGGCGCATCCTTTTCGCGCGGCAGCAGTAATCGCGATTTCAAATAGGCGAGCCATGCCGCCATCACCAGATAGTCGGCGGCCACCTCGAGCTTGAGCTTTTGCACTTCGCCTATGAACGCCAAATATTGTTCGACGAGCGCAAGGATCGAAATCTTCGCGATATCGACTTTTTGCGTGCGCGCCAACGCCAGCAACAGATCGAGCGGACCCTCAAAGCCCTCGATGCCGACGACAAATGCGTCACCGCACGCGGGAGCATCTTCGCGGCTCGGCGCCTCCCAATGATGGGGGTCCGGCTCGGACGATGGACGCGAATGCTGCGTTGGTTCGCTGGTCATAGGCCTGCTGATGTCGGTCGTTGAAGGCGCGGCATGGCACGCTGTCATCGCGCCGATACTTGAGCCTACACTGATTCAGGCGATGGCTGTCGCGCCGCCCGTCATTTCGGCCAGAACCGCAATCGCCACGTCCCGATCGTAGGGGTGCACTTGGCGGGTTAAAGCGCAGGCAGCCGCGAATCGACGGGCCGCTTCCCCGCTCAGGGTCGGCACGCCGGCCGCGACCTGCTGCATTTCCGTGAGATCGCCATTGCAATGCAGAGCCAAATCGGAACCCGCGGAAATGACAGCCTCGGCCCGTGCCCGCATCGCGCCGGTCAAGGCTTTCATGCTCAGATCGTCGCTCATCAGCAGACCGTCGAAACCGATTTCGCCGCGAATGATATTGCGTGTGACGCGCGCCGACGTGCTTGCCGGATTGTCGGCGTCGAGGTCAGAGAAGACCACGTGCGCCGTCATCGCCGCCGGCAAATGCGCCAGCGCTTTGAACGGTACAAAGTCGCTGCGGCTCAGTTCATCATGGACGGCGCTGACCAGTGGCAATTCGAAATGGCTGTCGCTCATGGCTCGGCCATGCCCCGGGATATGCTTGATCACCGGCACGACACCGCCCGCGAGCAATCCGGCCGCGACCTCGCGCGCGAGGTCGATGATCTGTGCGGGATGACGCCCGTAGGCGCGATCACCGATGATGTCGTGCGCACCCTCGACCGGGACGTCGAGGACCGGCGTGCAATTCATGGTGATGCCATAGGCTGACAATTCATCGGCAGCCAGCCGCGCGACGATAAACGCCGCCTGCCGGGCGCGACCCGGATCTTCGGCATACATGTCCGCGAACGCCGAGGCGGGCGGCAACTCTTGTGCGCCAGGCGGTTTGATGCGTTGAACGCGGCCGCCCTCTTGATCGATGAGGACCAGAAAATCATCGCGACCGACAGCATCGCGAACTGAGCCGACGAGGTCCGCGATACGCGCGTGATCCGGGACGTTGCGGCGGAAAAGGATAAGTCCCGCCGGCTGGCTGGCACGAAAAAAGTCGCGCTCGCGATCCGTCAGTGTCGGCCCAGAGAGACCTGCGATGAAAGCGGCCGTCATGATCGAACAGCGTCAGTCAGCAAGACGATGCGCCGCATTAGTACGATGTCACCCAGCAGTCGTTGTAGCCCTGAGCCTTAAGCTGGGTGCACAACGAGCTTGCCTGCTCACGCGATGCCGGTGGCCCGACGACCAGGCGATGATAGGCGCCCTTGGTGCCGAGATTGGCCTCCGCGACGTCCGGCGTTTTACCCGTCAGCGCCGACGCGTACTTTTGCTGCATGTCTGCAAACCGCTTCAGCGCATCCATCCGGCTGCTCGATGACCGCGGCACCGACGCCAGCACCGCGACGTACCCGTTCGCACCACCGGTCGCGACCGATGCGGGTGCGGCGGCTGGTGCCGCAGGCGACGATGCGGCGGCTGGATTAAACGCGTCGGACGTTGTCGACGGCGTAAAGGCCGCCACTTTTTTCGCCGCCGGTTTCGGCGCAGGTTTTACCGCAACGGCTGCCGCCGCCGAGGACGCGCGCTCAGTCGCAGCAAAGGTCTTGACGGCCAACTCACGGTCGGATGCATCCTCGACGCTGCCGGTTGCGGTCGGCGCCGGTTGCGGCGGCGATACCGTTGCCACCGCGACAGGCTGCGATGGCGCGGCGGCCGGCGTATTAACCACCTGTGGCGCGGCTGCGGCAGCCTGTGCGCCAAACGCATCAACGACAGTCAAACCAGGGACGCCGCTATCCGTTGTTGCAACCGAAACCGCCGGTGCTTGGATGCTGCCGTCACGGCCAACGACCAGGGTCGATACTTTCCGCGTTCCGCTGCTGTCTTGTTCGGAAGCGCCAGCGCTCGCGCCATCGGTCGCGGCGGCGGCTCCGCCCGCTGCGACGGCCGCGCTTCCATCTCCCATGCGGCCCATGATCTTGCTATCGGAGTGGGCGAATTGCTTGCCGCCGGCGTCGGCCGGTTTGGTCCTTGATGGGGCTTCGGCGCTTTTGATGACGGGAGGCGAACCCGAACCTGTGTCACCGACAAACGTCTTATAACCAAACGCCAAGCCACCGCCGACCATGATGGCACCCGCCAGTGCGGCCACAATCATCAGCGGCCGGCGAATGCGCGACGGCTCTTCGTACTCATAGTCCTGGTCGTCTTCGCCATACGCGGGGTCCAATTCGCCCCCGGCGGCCTGGGCAAATCCAAACTCATCGACGGGCTGATGGTAGCTGTCGGAATTATAGGCGCCGGGATTGGCATGCTGCTGCCAATCGGCCCGCAATGGGGCTGCCTCGGGCGAGCCATAGACCGGACGGTCAGTGCCGCGATAGCCACCGAAATCGCCTGCCGGAGCGACTTGGGCCGCCTGGGGAGGATAACCGCGCGCATCGGGCTGTTGCGCGGCATGCGGAGCGCCCCATCGCGGTGCTGGCTGAGCATACTGTCCGCCGAATGACCCCGCCGGAGCGCGCGAAGGTTGCCCGGCTGGCGGATATGCAGCCTGTGGGGCCTGCGCTTGGGGGCGCGGCTGCGACGGTGGCACATAGGGTTGGAACTGCGGAGCATAGGCGTCAGGCGCGCCGTAGGCTGCTGGAGCTGGCGCCTGCTGGTGAGATCGAGCGCCGTTGGCTGCTCCGTTGGGCGCTGCCGGATAAGCCTGACCGCCATATGAGCCGGTATCGCTCACATCCCAGCCTGGATGACGTGGCGCTTGTGGTGCGGCGCTGGTCTGCGGCTGGCGGGCGTGCTGGCCCCACGTCGGCTCGTTTGGACGCTGATGCGCGCCGTTGTCCTGAAACCCCGCCTGACCAGCACCATAACCCTGCTGACCGTAACCGTTGGCGGGTGCGAGATCGGGTTCTTGGCCCGCGACCGCCGGCGAGCGAGGTTGTGTCCAACCGCCGTTCTGACCTGGAAACCCCTTAGCCGACGACATTGCCCGTATCCCTCAAACTGGTCGACATCCCTCGCGAAGCTTGTCCTGACGGCGCCATGTGCGCAGCATCAAGACCGCTTCGAATCGCGACTTTAGCGCATCGCGTCTGGCGCCTCGACGCCAAGTACTTTCAGTCCCGAGTTTATCACCGTCTTTGTCGCGGCAATCAGCGCCAAACGCGCCGAAGTCGCAACCCCGTCATTTGATTGAATAAATCTCAAATGTGGCGAATCGTTGCCACGGCTCCATTGGCCATGAAGGGCACTGGCAAGGTCGTAAAGGTAGAATGCAAGCCGGTGCGGCTCATGGGATTTCGCCGCGCCTTCGATCAATCGCGGAAACGCGCCGAGACGGCGGATCAGGTCAAGCTCGCCCGCATCGGTAAGGCTAGAGAGGTCGGCAATCGACAACGCTTTGAGCGACGTGTCGAGCCCCGGCATCTGCTCGCTGACGTTGCGAAACACGCTCGCCACGCGGGCGTGGGCGTACTGCACGTAAAATACCGGGTTATCTTTCGACTGTTCGGTGACTTTGGCGAAATCGAAATCCAGCGTCTCTTGATTCTTGCGATACAGCATCATGAAGCGCACAGGATCGCGCCCGACTTCGTCAACGACGTCACGCAAGGTGACAAACGTGCCGGCTCGTTTCGACATCTTGAACGGTTCACCAGCGCGAAACAGGCGCACCAGTTGTACGACCTTAACGTCGAGATCAGCCTTATTATCCGAGAGCGCTGCGACCGCAGCCTTCATGCGCGAAATGTAGCCGATGTGGTCGGCGCCAAAGACGTTGATCAGGTGCCGGAAGCCGCGTTGCAGCTTGTCATAGTGATACGCAACATCGCCGGCGAAGTAGGTGTAGCTGCCGTCCGACTTCTGTAGTGCGCGATCTTCGTCGTCACCGAATGCCGTCGATTTGAACAACGTCTGCGTGCGGTCTTCCCACTCGCGATCGTCATGGCCTTTCGGCTTTTCGAGCTGGCCTTCATAAATCAATCCTTTGGCGCGCAAGGTGTCGATGGCATCGCGCACCCGATCGCGCCCATCCGTTATCAGTGAGGCTTCGGAAAAGAACACGTCATGGCGGATGTTCAGCGCCGCGAGATCATCGCGAATCATGTCCATCATTTTGTCGATGGTGAAGGCGCGGATGTCGGCCAGCCAATCGCTCTCCGGCCGATCACGCAGTGCCGGCCCGAACTTTTCAGCGAGCGCCGCGCCGACCGGTTTTAGATAATCGCCTGGATAAAGACCTTCCGGGATATCGCCAATGTCTTCGCCGAGCGCCTCGCGATAGCGTAGGAACGCTGACCGGGCCAGCACATTCACCTGGCCACCGGCGTCGTTGATGTAATACTCGCGCGTGACATCGTACCCTGCGAAGGCCAGCAGATTTGCCAGCGCGTCACCGAATACCGCACCCCGGCAATGGCCGACGTGCATCGGCCCAGTCGGATTGGCTGACACATATTCGAGATTGAGTTTATCGCCCTTGGCGGCCCCCCCCGCCCCATAGCCATCGCCCGCCGCCAGAATCGTGCGAACGAGGCCGTGCCAGACCTCTGGCTTGAAAGTCATGTTTAAAAAGCCTGGGCCGGCGATATCGATTTTGTCGATGTCGTCTGCCGCATCGAGTTTGCTTTTCAAGGCTTCGGCAATCTCGCGCGGTTTCATCTTCGCTGGCTTGGCGAGCACGAGCGCGGCATTGACCGCCACATCGCCGTGAACCGCGTCGCGCGGGGCTTCGGCATCGATCTGCGGTATCGTGAGATCAGCCGGCAGCACGCCGTCGTGCTTCAATGCGTCAATGGCGGCGATCACTCGGCCTTCGACAACGGAAAAAATGTTCATGGTCGTCCCGGGAAATATTTGAACCGGCACACGTGAGGGTTATCGGGCAAAGACCCTCGTCACGGCCGCAGCCTGCGTCGCGCCCTAGCGTAGATCGGGTGTGGCGTCAAACAAGCGGCGATGTTCGGCAACAGCATAGCGGTCGGTCTGACCGGCAAGAAAGTCGGCGGCCAAACGTGCCTGCTGTCGTTCATTCAAAGGACGCATCGCCGCCACCCAGGCGGCGGGCAGCGCGTCGCCGTCTGACATATCGCGATAACGGGCCAGCAAATCCGTGACGATCTGCTCAGCGCTTTGCATGACCTTCAAAACGCGGGGATGATGATACACGCGGGCAAACAAATAGCTCTTGAGGGCTGCCAGATCACGCTCGACTGGCGCGGAAAACGCGACCATCGCACTGCCGGCTGCGCGAATATCGTCTGGCGACGTCGGGGCCAAGGACGCCAGCCGCCTTCGGGTCTCAGCAACGACGTCGGCAATCATCACGGTGATCATGCGCCGGGTCACCGCATAGATGGCGCGGGTAATTTCGGACGGTCCCGAAAGCACGGCCTGCTCAGCCAGAGGTCCGGCAAAGGGAGCGGCGGCCAAGCCGTCGAGTGTGAGCAGCCCGGCGCGCAAACCATCGTCGACGTCGTGCGAGAGATACGCGATATCGTCTGCAAGGCTCGCGACCTGCGCTTCAGCGGACGCCCATGACTTTAAATCAAGCGGCCGCCACGCCTCAATCCGGCGGACGACTTTCGCCACCGGACTAACTGAATCGAGCACCGGCCCGTTGTGCTTCACGAGCCCCTCGATCATTTCCCACGTGAGATTCAAGCCATCGAATCCGGCATATCTGCGCTCCAGCGTCGTCACCACCCTCACCGACTGCGCGTTGTGATCAAAGCCACCGAAGCCACGCATCGCAGCATCGAGGGCCCGCTCGCCGGCATGGCCGAACGGCGAATGGCCTAGGTCGTGCGCCAGCGCCAGAGCTTCAGCAAGATCTTCATCGAGACGCAACTGCCGAGCAATCGTGCGGGCGATTTGGGCCACTTCAAGCGAGTGTGTTAACCGGCTGCGAAAATGGTCGCCCTCGTGAAACACAAAAACCTGCGTTTTGTAGGTCAAACGGCGAAAGGCGCTGGCATGTAGAATGCGATCGCGGTCACGCTGAAATGGACTGCGCGTTGGACACGGCGCTTCATCGAACAGGCGACCACGCGAGGTGATGGCGCTGGCCGCGTATCGGGCCGGCGCACGCTCGCCCGGCATCAGGCTGGCGCCATAGTCGGCGGCAATCGCGGCCGATGTGTCGTGCAGGGCCATGGCAGAGTGATCCTGGAGACGGCGCGCCAATCGCCGCATTTTTCAACATCTTAAGGCATGATTGCGAAGATGCAGCGCCAAGCATTTGACTTCGCGCGCGGCATTCCTATCTGTTAAGCTCGGAGTGCGCCAGCTTGTGCGCCGCCAATTCGAACGAGTGATACCTTGACCACGATCGCCCCAACCGCCGTTTCTTTGACCGACCGCGCTGCCCAGCGAATCGCCGAAATCGCCTCCGGCGATCCAGCGACACCCCTTCTGCGTGTGACGGTTGAGGGCGGCGGATGCTCGGGCTTTCAATATAAGTTCGATCTCGTCGCTGATCGCGCGAACGACGATCTGGTCATCGAAAAATCTGGCGCCACGTTGCTGATCGATCCGGTCTCGGTGCAGTACATGGAAGGCGCAGAAATCGATTTCGTCGATGACCTGATCGGTGCAGCCTTCAAGATCAACAATCCCATCGCCTCGTCCTCTTGCGGATGTGGCACGAGTTTCTCGATCTAGTCGCACGCCATTTACGGATATCGCCGATGCCGCGTGTCGTATTCGCAGCCGCCGTGCAACGCCATGTCCCAGCGCCGCCTGTAACGGTCGATGGCGCATGCGTTCGCGACGCCCTCGAAGCCGCCTTCGTTCACACACCTCGGTTGCGCGGCTATGTTCTCGACGACCAAGCGCATTTGCGCAAACACATGTCGGTCTATGTAGATGGCGTCGCCATCCGCGACCGAACCGAATTGTCCGAGACCGTGACATCCAACAGCGAAATCTATGTCCTGCAAGCGCTGTCCGGCGGCTGACAGCATTCTAACGCCGCGCTAACATCTTCGCTTGGCAGGAGATGCGACGATGGCACCCCAGATTTTGGCGGCAACGCGCAAAGGCCTTTTCACGCTGGAAGCGGACGGCCGATCGTGGCGGATCGCGCGCGTCGATTTTCTCGGCGACAACTGCTCGATGGTGCTCGCCGACAAGCGCAGCGGCACCATTTACGCTGCCCTCGAACATGGCCATTTCGGTGTCAAGTTGCATCGGCGCGGGGCCGGGCAGACGGCGTTCGAGGAAATCGCCGCGCCAACTTTTCCGCCAAAGCCGGAAGGCCTTATCGACACCGACGGTTTCGGCAAAACCATTCCCTGGACGACGTTGAAAATCTGGGCGCTTGAAACCGGCGGCGCCAACGAACCCGGACTGCTGTGGTGCGGTACGATTCCCGGCGCTCTATTTCGCTCGCGCGATCACGGCACATCATGGGAACTCATCCGACCATTGTGGGACGAGCCAAAACGCCAGAAATGGTTTGGCGGCGGTGCCGATCTGCCCGGAATCCACTCCATTTTGGTCGATCCGCGCGATGACAAGGTCGTCAGGCTCGGCATCTCGTGCGGTGGCGTCTGGGTGACGCGCGATGGCGGCGAAAGTTTCGCCAACGAGGGCAACGGCATGTGGGCCGACCACATGCCGCCCGAAGCAATGTATGACCCCAATATTCAAGACGTGCATTGCCTTGCCCAATGCCGCGATCATCCCAAACAGCTTTGGGTCCAGCATCACAATGCCATCTTTCGATCGATCGACGACGGGCAGACGTGGACCGAATGCAAGGACGTAAAGCCGTCCGTGTTCGGTTTTGCCGTCGTCGCCCATCCGCGCCATGCCGGCACAGCGTGGTTCGTGCCGGCCATCAAGGACGAGCAGCGCATCCCGGTCGATGGACGCCTTGTCGTGACGCGCACGCGCGACGGTGGCGCGTGTTTCGAAACGCTTTCGAATGGGCTGCCGGAGCGCCCGGCCTACGATCTTGTTTATCGCCACGGTTTGGCGATCAGCGATGGTGGCGACGATCTGGCTTTCGCCAGCACCTGCGGCGGGTTGTGGATTTCATCCGACCAAGGTGATCACTGGGTCGAGGCCCCCATGCGCTTGCCGCCCGTCCATGCCATCCGGATCGTCGACTGAGAAACGCCAGAGCGCCCCGCGCCCCGCATTTGCAATCGCCGCTAACCGGTGGCACATCTCGCCACCATGAAAATCGTCACCTGGAACATCAACGGCGTCAAAGCCCGGCTCGAAGCGGCGACCGCTTATCTGCGCCAGGCCGATGCCGACGTCGTATGTTTGCAGGAAATCAAATCAGTCGACGAAGGGTTCCCGCGCGAGGCCTTCGAAGAACTCGGCTACACGGTCGCGACCCATGGTCAGAAGGGCTTCAACGGCGTCGCCCTGCTCTCAAAAGTTGGACTTGAGGACGTGACGCGCGGGCT
>JAIEPV010000147.1 GCA_019748215.1 Hyphomicrobium sp. | reverse complement strand
AGCCAACCTTGCAGGGGTTGGCGAGCGGAGGACGGAATGAATTACGAAAATATCCTCGGCGCACATATTCAGGGCCTCCGCACCGAAGGACGTTATCGAATTTTTGCCGACGTGAAACGCCGGCAAGGAGCGTTTCCGAACGCCGAGTTCGTGACACCTGGCGGCAGCAAGCCAGTCACGGTGTGGTGTTCGAACGACTATCTCGGAATGGGCCAGCATCCGCTCGTATTGGCGGCGATGCACGAGGCCATCGATCGGGTCGGTGCTGGCTCGGGCGGCACGCGCAACATCTCCGGCACCACTCACTATCACGTTGAACTTGAAGCTGAAATCGCCGACCTGCATGGCAAGGAAAGCGCGTTGTTGTTCACGTCGGCGTATGTTGCCAATGATGCGACGCTGTCGACGCTGGTCAAACTGATGCCTGGGACCGTGATCCTGTCGGACGAAAAAAATCACGCGTCGATGATTGAAGGCATTCGTCATGGCGGCGGTCCAAAGCTGGTGTTCCGCCACAACGATCTCGGCGATCTCGAAGCCAAGCTGCGGTCGCTGCCCATCGGCATTCCAAAAATTATCGCATTTGAAAGCGTCTATTCGATGGACGGCGATATCGCCCCGATTTCGGCAATCTGCGATCTGGCTAACAAATACGGCGCGTTGACATACATCGACGAGGTCCACGCGGTCGGCATGTACGGCCCTCGCGGGGCTGGCATTGCCGAGCGCGAAAATGTCATGCACCGCATCGACATCATCAATGGAACTCTGGCCAAGGGATTTGGCGTGATGGGCGGCTACATCGCCGCCAGCCGGACGCTGTGCGACGCAATCCGTTCATTTGCGCCAGGTTTCATTTTCTCGACGTCGTTGGCACCGGCAGTGGTTGCCGGGGCTCTGGCTAGCATCCGCCACCTCAAATCAAGCTCGGTCGAACGCAATAGCCATCAGGAACGAGCCCGCACCTTGAAGGCGCGGCTTGCAGCAGCGCGCATTCCAGTCAAAGAAAATCCGAGCCACATCGTTCCGATCCTGGTCGGCAATCCGGTGCACTGCAAGGCCGTGACCGACTCGCTGCTGGTGAGCCATGGCATTTATGTGCAGCCGATCAACTATCCAACCGTTCCGAAAGGAACGGAGCGCATGCGCCTGACGCCGTCGCCGGTCCACACGGACGCGCATATGGACCAGTTGATCTCGGCTTTGAGCAGCTTGTGGGCCGCATGCCCCATGGCAAACGGTCAGTTCGTTCGCCTCGCAGCGGCTTAAGCTCACGGTTAACGCGCCATCACTGTCGCGGACGTTGAGCCGCTTGTCAGCAACCGCACTCATCGCTTCGCCGGACTGCGGCTGGGACCGCGACTCCGGTTGCGCTGCGGCGTCAGTAACGGCCCGGCGCCGCCCCCGTCCAGACCCAGCGCCGCCATTGACCTGCCGCAAGGACCATGCACTAAACCTGCGGCCGGATTCCGGCGCTGACGAGAGCCCTACGATGGCGTCCGCCCGTCCGATCCATGACATCTGAACCGCTTTCACCGCGACCCATCAGATCCTTGATCCGCCTGCCGCATCGAGTCCGGCAGGACGGCGGCAGTGTCACGCCGACGGCGGCTCGCGCAATCGCTGCCGCCATCGCGCTCGCGCTTGCTGCCTATCACTGGCGTTATGAAGGTTCGCGCGACACGATTGTGTTCGCTGGCGCGATCACGACCGCGCTCGTGGCGGCGCTGACGCTTGCGACGCGGCGCGTGTTGTTTTCCACCGCCATGATTGGGAGCATCGTCGCCATCGTCGTCATCGCGTCTGATGTGAAGCGGCACTATGTGAACATGGTGCTGCACGCGTATGACGTCGTGTTCTACCTCACGTCGCCGACGACGCTGAGCTTTTTGTGGGTCGATCACAAAGGCCCGCTGCTGGCTTTGCTCGCCGCGTTCGTGTGCAGCGGATTGCTCGGCACTCTGTTGCTGCGGATAGACCCAACGCGCATCTCGCGGGTTTCCAGCGCAGCCGTCGCCATTTGTTGTTGCGGGATCGCGGTGTGGGCGTCACAGGCTAAAGGCGAGCGGCGCAACACACTTTTCTTTTGGGACCAGCTTTATCTGTCGTCATTTTACGCGTCGTGGGCGGAAACTTTCGAGACGATGTGGCAAGGCCAATTGATCGAAGCGGCAGCCTCGCAGTCAGAGCCATTGTTCACGCTTCCGACGTCGTGCGTCACCACGGAACGGCCGCCGCACATTATCCTGATCCATCAGGAAAGCGTCGTCCCCCCATCGTTTTTCCCGTCGCTCACCTACGACCGCAGCCTCGACCCTTTCTTCACATCTTTCGACGGCAAGATGCACCGCTTGCGTGTCGAAACCTACGGCGGCGCATCGTGGCTGACCGAATTTTCAGTTATCGCTGGCGTGTCGACCTATTCCTTCGGCGGTATGCGGACATTCGTCCAATCGCTCATGCAGGGCAAAGTTCACGATACGATGCCGCAAAGTCTGGCGCGATGCGGGTATCGCAACAGCGTTTTTTATCCAGTGCCGAAAAATTTCGTGTCGAATGGACGCTTTTACATGGCGTCCGGCATGGCGGAGATTTTCGATTTTAAAGCCCAAGGTGCCAAGCGTTACAATGAGCGCGACATGTTTTATTATGGCAACGCTCTCACGCATTTTGAACGGCACCTTGCCGGCTCCAAGCAGCCGCTGTTTGCCTACATCATCACCTCGGCAACGCATTTGCCGTATCGCAACGTCTACGAGCCCGAAATGAACGTGCCTGGTGGGGGCGCCGGCACACCGCCGGAAATGAACGAGTATCTGCGCCGTCTTGCCATGGCGAAAATCGACTACAGTGCATTCCGCGCCGAGTTGCAGCGCCGCTTTCCAACTGAGCGCTTTCTCATTGTGCAGTATGGCGATCATCAGCCGATTGCCACGCGAACGCTGCTCGGGTTGGACGCCGGGCTGACTGCGGAAGATGTCAAACTCAATCCCGACAGTCCGGGATTGTTGACGTATTACAGCATCGACGGATTGAATTACCAACCGCCGCCGATGCCGGACGTCGATACGCTGGAAGTTCCCTACCTTGGCGCGGTGTTGCTGAACGCAGCCCGGCTCCCCCTGTCGGACGCCAACGCTGAGCGCTTGCGTCTGCTTGCGGCCTGCGACGGCCGCTACGCCACATGCGCCAACCACGATCGAATTCTACAGTTTCACCGCCGCCTGCTCGATTCGGGGCTCGTCGAAGCGCGATAAGTCCGCAGTCACAAAAAGGTCGCGCCGTGCGCGCTGCGCCACAGGCCGCTGTTGCACCGAGCAAACAGCATGTGGCACGGTCGCGATCGGCGCTGACCAGCCGCGCCATGTCAATTTTCACCCTGAGCAGCGGTCGAACGCGCTGATGTCGACACGAGTGAAAGACACGACCTGCGGAATTCGCGTGGTCGCGACGACATTGCCGTCGACGGTTGACGCCGTTGCGTCGGCACGGGCTGAGCTCGGCAGCGGTATTTATCAGCATATCATCGCGTTCTTTTCCATTGAGCATGATCCGGCGATCCTGATCGATGCCATGCGGACTTCGTTCCCTGACACGACTGTTTCAGGCTGCAGTACCGCCGGAGAAGTCGGCCCGCTCGGCATGACGCAGGGTGGTCTGGTTTTGATCGCCTTTCCCGAGCATGGCTTTCGCGTTCTGAGCGAAGTCATACCGAACATCGATACGGGCGGCGTAGAGCGCGCGTCAGAGATTGCCCGGCGCCTGAAAATGCAAATGATCGGCGGCGGCAGCAGGGTGATCAAGAACAACATTTTCGCACTTGTGCTAATCGATGGGCTTTCGAACAAGGAAGAGGCCTTAATCGCCGCTGTCCACATGTCGCTCGACGACATTGAGCTTATTGGCGGGTCAGCCGGTGACGGGCTTGCCTTCCGCAACACAGCCCTCATTCATCGCAACGCGTTGATCCGTGGCAGCGCCATTCTGTTCGTGATCGAAAGCACGACGCCGTTCTCAGTTTTCAAAACGCAGAATTTCGAGCCAACGCCCATCAAACTTGTGGTCACTGCGGCCGACCCCGAAAACCGCATCGTCTACGAATTGAACGCTGAGCCGGCAGCACGCGAATACGCGGCTGCCATCGGCCTGATGCCGAACGACCTCGGACCGTTCAGCTTCGCGTCTTATCCCCTCGTCATCAAAGTTGGCGGCGATTATTATTGCCGCTCGATCCGCAATATGAATCCGGACGGCAGTTTGTCTTTCTTTTGTGCCATCGACGAAGGATTGGTGTTCACGGTCGCCCGACCGCGTGACATGGTCCGCTCGACGCTCGAAACTCTCGAAAGGATCGACGAGCAGCTTGGCGGCATAGATGTCATTCTGGGTTTTGATTGCATCCTGCGACGCCTCGATGCCGAGAGCCGGCAGGTTCGCCATGACGTCGACGCCATCTACCGGCGATATGGCGTCACTGGATTTCACACTTACGGTGAGCAGTACAATGGCATGCACCTCAATCAAACACTGACCGGCATCGCCTTCGGCAAACCTCCAGAGGTCGCATCGTCGAGCAATGACTGATTATTCACCGTTTGACCTCGACAAGCGCAACCTGCTGACGACGCCAGCTAGCGTTGTGACGCCGCAGGATTTTGGCCGCGTCATCACCAAGCTGACCAAGATCAACGCAGCGTTGATGAGCCGCGTCGAGCGATCGATGGACCAGCAAGCGAGCGCTTTTTCGCTATTCCAAACGGCCATCAGTCAGGAAGCGCAGATCAAGCTGCGGACCGAAGAACTCAACACAGCCCTGCTTCGCCTTGCCCACGCCAACAATGAATTGCGCGACGCGCGCGACGTTTCAGAACGCGCCAACATGTTCAAGACGCGGTTTTTCACCGCCGTCGGCCATGATCTGCTGCAGCCTCTGCACGCGGCGCGGCTCACGCTATCGGAGTTGGCGGACGCGCAAAACTCTGCCGAAAACATTCGTCTCGCCGGGAATCTTTCGCATGCCCTTTCAACCATCGAGGAATTGCTGACGAGCATTCTCGATATCTCGAAATTAGAAGCGGGCGCCTTCGTCCCGAATTTCCAGGCGGTGGCACTGGGAGATATTTTCGCCGGCCTCGCTGTGAGTTTAGAACCTCTGACGCGTCGAAAATCGTTGCGGCTGCTGATCCAGCCGACCGACCTCGGCGTCCACTCCGACCCACTGATGCTGCGCCGGATATTGCAAAACCTTTTGGCCAACGCTGCAAATTATACCCAAACTGGTGGGCTTCTGCTCGCGACCCGGCGGCGCGGCGATAAAGTGGCCATCGATGTTGTCGATACCGGACCCGGCATCACGCCCACTGAACGCGGCCGCATTTTTGAGGAGTTTCAGCGCGGCGCAGCAAGCGAGCGATCGGGTGGTATTGGCTTTGGACTAGGTCTCGCGATTGTCAGGCGTATGGCGGAAGCTCTCGACCATCCGCTTGAGTTGCGCTCGCTCGTCGGTCACGGATCGCGCTTCACTATTTTGGCCCCTTACGCCGCGCCAGTTCCAGTGAGCATGCTCGCTGGTGAACGCGATACATCAGCATCGCCCGGCTTAATGACGAAGCCGGTCATCGTCATCGACAACGATCTTGGCGTGCTTGACGCCATGCAGACGCTGCTCGCCCGCTGGGGCGCCGACGTTCGCTTGGCGCGCGATCTCGATGACGTCCATGAGATCCTCAGCGACGCAAACTTCATGCCCGCGATTGTGCTTGCCGACTACCATCTCGACGGCGGCGTGCTCGGCTTGGAGGCGGTGGCGCGCATTCGCAGCGCCCGTCAGTCGGCAATTCCCGCAATCCTGATTACGGCTGATCGGGCGGAGACGACGACGGCCGCAGCGCTCGCATCGCATTGCGAACTTTTGCATAAACCCGTGCGGCCGGCCGAATTGCGGGCGCTGATGCAGCACATGCTGAAAGACAGCCAATGACCCGCGTCACGGTTCGCCGAGAATGGATTCAAAATCAATTCTCTGAGCTTCAATCACTGCCTGCGTGCGCGATGCGACGTTCAACTTGCGTAAAATTTCAGAAACGTGGGCTTTGACAGTTGTTTCTTCAATCTGAAGTTCATGCGCGATCTGCTTGTTGAGGAGCCCCTGGCGGAGCATTCTCAGAACGCTCAGTTGTTTAGGTGTCAGCGTTTGAAGACGTTGCACGAGACCGGTTTGATGACCCGCACTCGTATTTCCCATGGGTGGCTGATAGCCCTTGGGCAACGTGATAGATCCTTCCATGACATCCTTGAGAGCGGTCGCGATTTCGTCGCGCGCAGCAGATTTCGAAATGAAACCTGCCGCGCCGTAACGCATCACATCCTGGACGATGCGTGGATCTTCCAGTGCCGACACGACGACGATCGGAATTTTAGGATAGAGCGTGCGCAGTTCCAAAAGCCCCTCGAACCCGCGCGTTCCCGGCAGGGCCAGATCGAGCATCACGACATCGAAAATGGTACGGCCTTGCAGCTCAGCTTTAGCTGCTTCAATCGATACGGCCTCGGTGGTTCTGGCATCCGGAAAAATGGACGAGATCGCGCGCTGCAACGCTTCTAGGAAAAGCGGATGATCGTCGACAATCAGGATGTGCGATGGACCGGCCACACTATTTCTCCCACACGGCCTGCCGTCGCCAACCTTATAGCTTGGCCGCTACCCGCGAAACAGCGCTGCGATGGCGCGTATGCAATCGCCATGCGCGCCTGCCAATGCGACTTTGGTGCTATAGCTCGCGGTCAACATATCGAGCACGACGCGCATATCGGGGTGATTGGAAGGCGGCGCGGTTACGTTCCGCGCGGCTTAGCGCGCGCCGTCGGCTGTGCGTTGGCCGGGTCTTCTGGCCAAAGGTGTTTGGGATACTGGCCACGCATATCAGCGCGCACAGCGGCCCATGAACCGGACCAAAATCCCGGCAAATCGCGGGTGATTTGAATGGGCCGATGGGCGGGCGATAGCAGATTGAGCGTCAGCGGCATGCGCCCTCCGGCGATCGCCGGATGCTCTTTCAGCCCGAAAAGCTCCTGCACCCTGATTTGGACAGCCGGTGCGCTGGCTCCTTCGTAGTCGACCGGGTGCCGGTTGCCCGTCGGTGCCACGAAATGGGTCGGTGCCGCAGCTTCGAGTTTTTGGCGCATTGCCCACGGCAAAGCAGCGTCGAGCGCTTGCGCCAGGTCGTCTGCCGTCACGTCGCTGATGCGCGTTTTACCGGCAAGGTAAGGTTGCAGCCAGGCGCCGCTATCGGCGCGCAGTGCCGTGTCAGATAAATCCGGCCAGCCGGCGTCGGTCGATCTTAGGAATGCCAACCGCTGGCGAAGCTGATGCTGCGACGCGCTCCACGGCAAGTGTGCAAGACCGGTGGCGACAATACCGCGAGCAAGAACGCCGGACACATCTTCGTTCGCGGCCAGCGGTCGTTGCTCGATCGACAGCGTAATGGCGTCGAGCCGCCGGGTTCGGCGGGCACGAACCGCAAGCGCCGCCACGTCGAAAAAAATCTCGTCAGCCGATTGAATGCGCGGTCCAGCGATGTGCTCGAGTATCTCGAACGTCAGCGACGCAGCGAGTAAAATTCGCGTCGCTGCGGCGCGGCCTTGCAGTTCGGCAACCACGACGAATGGCGCGCGCGCCAGCGGATGGGCGCTGTCGATCGTGCCGGCGCGGCCATTGGCGAGCAGAAATTGTCCCGGCGCGCTGCGCGCTTTGGCGATGCGGTCGGGATAGGCGAGGGCAAGCAGGGCCGCCGACGATTGGGATTGAGACGGAAGCGACGCCACGCTGTCTTCGGGCGTGCTGCCCGCAGCGCGCGCCCATGTCTGCGCCAAACGGCGCAAGTCGCCGGCACGCTTCGAGCGATCACGCCGAAACGCGACGAGCCGCTGGTCCAGGTCGATATCGTTGCCGCCGATGCCACGCTCGACAAGGACCGCTGCGATGTCAGCCGCTGGAGATGCCGCGCCGAACCGGCCCGCAGCGAGCACCATGTGGGCGAGGCGCGGCGGCAAAGGCAATGCCCGCACGCGTCGGCCTTGCATTGTAATTCGGTCTTCAGAGTCGAGCGCGCCGATCGCCCGCAACCCTTCGCGCGTCGCCCGCACGACGCCTTCACTTGGCGGATCGAGCCAGGCCAATCGGCTGAGATCGACGACGCCCCATTCGGCACAATCGAGAACCAGGCCAGCCAGATCGGCGCTGCGAATTTCCGGATCGGCGAAAGCAACGAGCCCTGTGGTTTCAGCTTCATCCCACAAGCGATAGCAGACGCCTGGCTCCGTTCGACCTGCCCGGCCACGCCTTTGATCGGCCGCCGCGCGCGACACACGAACCGTTTCCAAACGCGTTACGCCGACGTCGGGTTCAAAACGCGGCACGCGCGCCAGGCCGCTATCGATGACGACGCGCACGCCTTCGATCGTGATCGAGGTCTCGGCGATGGACGTCGCGAGAACGATTTTGCGGCGACCGGCTTGCGCTGGCGAGATCGCCAGATCTTGTGCTGCCGGAGTCATGGCACCGAACAACGGCGCGATGTCGATCGAGGTATCTGTGATGCTTTGGCGCAGCTGGTCGCTCACCCGCAGGATTTCTCCTTGCCCTGGCAGAAACACCAGCATCGAACCGCCGTCGCGCACGAGCGCCCGCAAAATCCCATGAACGACATCATCATCGATGCGTTGCGATCTGCGGCCGAGGTAGCGCGTTTCAATCGGATAGGCGCGACCCTGACTTTCAATCACGGGCGCGCCACCGAGCACGTCGGCGACACGTTTTGAATCCAGCGTCGCCGACATCACGAGGATGCGCAGGTCAGGACGAAGCGCGGCGCGGGCGTCGAGTGCAAGTGCCAAGCCGAGATCCGCATCGAGCGAGCGTTCGTGGAATTCATCGAACAGTACGGCACCGACACCGGACAGTGCCGGATCATCGAGGACCATGCGCGTGAACACACCTTCGGTGATCACCTCGATGCGAACGCCAGCTGAGGTATTCGATGATAAACGCGCGCGTAATCCGATCGTTCGCGCCAACGGTTCGCCAAGTGTTTCGGCCATACGATCGGCAGCGGCGCGAGCGGCGATACGACGTGGTTCGAGGACGAGGATTTTTTTGCCGGCAGCCCACGGCTCGTGCATGAGCGCTAGCGGCACGCGCGTTGTTTTGCCGGCACCCGGCGGTGCGACGAGCACGGCAATGCCGGCTGACGCCAACGCGAGCTGGATATCGGGCAGCACCTCGTCAATCGGCAGGGGAAAAGTCGCTCGCATGATGTCGATGATCGCCGCTTGCTGCTGTGCTCCGATTGATCAGGAGCGACGAGCTGCCTGCGCTGCCTCGCGGATCGCCTTGATGTTGGCCGCATACGCCGACGGTGATCCGCCTTTGAACACGGCCGATCCGGCGACCAGCACGTTGGCGCCAGCTTCGGCAACCATGGCCGCCGTTTCAGGGGTCACGCCGCCGTCGACTTCGATGTCGATCGGCCGATCGCCGACCATGTCTCTGACACGACGAATTTTTTCCAGCACGGCCGGAATGAACGCCTGACCGCCAAAGCCCGGATTGACCGTCATCAGCAGGATCAGATCGAGCCGGTCGAGCACGTAGGCGATGTCGCGTTCCGGCGTTGAGGGATTGAGCGAGACACCTGCCCGCTTTCCAAGCGCTTTGATCGCTTGCAAAGACCGGTCGAGATGTGGACCCGCTTCGGCATGCACGGTTATGATGTCAGACCCGGCTGCTGCAAAATCGGCTAAAAACGGATCAGCCGGCGCAATCATCAGATGCACGTCGAATATTTTGGCCGAAGCTGCGCGCACGGCTTTGATGACGGTTGGACCGAAGGTGATATTGGGCACGAAATGCCCGTCCATCACATCGCAATGTATCCAATCAGCGCCAGCCGCATCGATGCTGCGGATCTCGTCGGCAAGACGTCCGAAGTCAGCCGACAGAATTGAAGGAGCGATTAAGATTGGGCGCACGTGCTCGTCACCATGGTTCGATTGATACGACGTCTTGCAACTAAAGCGCCCTGCGGCCGCGCTCGACCAATTGTAGGATCAGCGGTGTCAAGATGAGCTGCATCGCCAGGTCGAGTTTGCCGCCGGGAATGACGATCGAGTTGGCGCGCGACATGAAACTATCGTGGATCATCGACAGCAGATACGGGAAATCGATGCCGCGAGGCTCCTTGAAGCGAATGATCACCATTGATTCATCCGGGGTCGGAATCCAACGCGCGGTAAACGGATTGGACGTATCAACCGTTGGAATCCGTTGGAAATTGATATCGGTCTCGGTGAACTGCGGACAGATATAGCGAACGTAATCCGGCATGCGCCGAAGGATGGCCTGTGTGACTTCCTCGGTCGTGTAGCCGCGATGCCCGCGATCACGATCGATTTTTTGAATCCATTCGAGATTGATCACCGGCACAACGCCGATTTTGAGATCAGCGTATTGCGCCAGATTGGATGTTTCGGTGACCACGGCGCCATGCAAGCCTTCGTAGAGCAGCAGGTTAGTGCCAGGCTCGATGTTGGTCCAAGATGTGAAACACCCCGTCGGCGTTTTGCAGCTGCGCGGCTCGAGGTCGTCGTGGACGTACTGCCGGGTTCGCCCAGTGCCGCTGCTGGCATAGCTGCGAAACAAAGATTCAAGTTCGTCGAGAAGGTTGGCTTCCGGACCGAAGTGGCTGAAATTCGGATTGCCGAGATGAGCGGCCTCGCTCATGGCTCTTTCCATGTCGACGCGATTATAGCGATGGAACGCGTCTCCCTGCACAAAGGCTGCCGTCACGTTCTCACGTCGGAAGATATTTTCGAACGTGTGGCGTACCGACGTAGTGCCGGCGCCGGACGATCCGGTCACAGAGATGATGGGATGCTTGATGGACATGATGGACTGGTCGGCTACCTATCTTGAAGGGTGAGGGAGTGCGCGTGAGGCGGCGGGGGTGACTGTAAAAAACATCTCTACGGGAAGGCTCTAAACAATCCCCTGCGTCCAAAGAGGGGAGAGCGCTCGCCTTTGAAATACTCGCCTGTATAGAGCCGCACCACGCGGTCCACTTCCTCGCGCGAGCCACAGATGAGAGGTGTTTTCTGGTGGAGCGACGCCGGAACCACATCGAGCACACGCTCCTTGCCCGTGGTCGCCCGTCCGCCCGCTTGTTCGATGAGCCAGGCGATGGGGTTGGCTTCATAGATCAAGCGAAGGCGGCCCTGGTGAAATCCTTTGCGCCGATCGGCCGGGTAAAGATAAATCCCGCCGCGCGATAAAATTCGAAAGATATCGGCGACCGGCGACCCAGTCCATCGCATGTTGAAATCGCGGGCCCGCGGACCGTCGGCGCCATTCTCGCAATCGTGCGCGTAAATTCGAATGGGCTCGTCCCAGTAGCGCGCATTCGAAGCATTGATCGCATATTCGCTGGTTTCAGGCGGGATCGCGATCGCCTTGTGCGTTTGAAGATATGAGCGGGTATCGCGGTCGAGCGTGAAGATCTGCGTACCGGCGCCGACTGTCAGCGCCAATGTCGTCTGTGGTCCATAAACGACGAATCCGGCCGCGAGCTGGTGCGAACCGGGGCGAAGAAACGCCTGTTCGCCCGCCGATGACGGATGGCGCGGCAGCACCGAAAAAATCATGCCGAAGGACACGTTGGCGTCGACATTCGATGAGCCATCGAGCGGATCGGTTGCGACCAGAAGCGGCGCTGTCGCGTTCAATGTGACCGGCACCAGCAGTTCTTCCGACGCCACCGCAGCGACGGGCGCGTCGCGCAGTGCGGCGACGATCTCGTCGTTGGCGAGAACGTCGATCTCTTTCTGCTCATCGAATTCACCGGCGCGTAATGTCGGGCGGCCGAGCGTGCCGTTAATAGCACCTTTGGCGACGCGTTCGGACATTGCGATGCTGGCCGAAGCCAGAGCCACAACGGTGTCTGCGACGGCGCGACGGGTGACGCCTTCAAGCGTCCATGTCGCCAAATAGTCGTGTAGCGTTAATTGTCCCATGACCCAGCCGCCTCGGACATCCTCTGTGGAGCTCTGCACTTATATAGTCCAACTTAAGTTCTATATGCGAGCCCGGTCGCGGCCCGTGGTGAGCGGCGACATTTGGGGCCGCATCGCAGGCCAAGCGCGGAACACATCCCGGCCTCGTTGCGACTAATTTCGCTAAAGATTATCATATCGAGATTGTCGTCACCGGCAGTGGCGCGCTTCCGCAAAATTCAGAACTTGTTATGACTTTCGCTCAGCATTGGCCGCTGAGTTGCACAGGCGCACCGCATTGCGTTTTCAAATCCGTTTCAATTTCGATCACAGTGCTGCACGGCGTTAGCCAGTTCCCACATGGTCCGCTAACCGGAATAAGCCATAACGTGAGCGGACTAGCGTTCACTCCTGATCTGGCAAGGCCTCTATGTCTCGCACCACGAATTCAGCCACTCGCCGCGTCGTCGCCCGTTTGTTTTGGACGTACAGCCCGATCTTTTTAGGCGTCGCGCTGTTTTCGGGTCTGGTGAACATTCTGGCGCTCGCCGGCTCGTTCTACATGCTTCAGGTCTACGATCGCGTGCTGCCGTCGCAGTCGGTGCCAACGTTGGTTGGGCTGTCGGTGTTGATGGCCGGGCTTTATGTGATGAGCGGCGCGCTCGAGCTGATCCGCGCCCGCATCATGGCGCGGGTTGGCACGCGCGTTGATGCAGCGCTGAGCCCGCGCGTGTTCAAAGCCATCCAACTCATTCCGCTGCGCTCGCCGTCCGGCGCCGACGGCATGCAGCCGCTGCGCGATCTCGATCAGGTGCGGAATTTCACGTCCGGTATGGGTTTGCCGGCCCTGTTCGATTTGCCGTGGATGCCGATCTTCCTCGTCTTCGTCTATTTGCTGCATCCGTCGCTCGCGCTCGTTGCGGTCATCGGCGCGTTGCTGCTGGTCGCCCTGACCGTAATCACCGAGTACCGCTGCGCTGGACCACTGAAAGCCGCCGCGCAATCGGGCGGCCAGCGTCTGGCACTGGCTGAATCGGTGCGCCGCAACGCTGAACCCATCTACGCCATGGGGCTGTCTGAAAACATCGCGACGCGCTACGCGGCCTTGAACGATAGCTATCTGGCGCAGCAGCTCAGCGCCTCAGACCGCGCGATCGGTCTTGGAACGGTGACAAAGACGATCCGGCTTTTGATGCAATCGATCGTTCTTGGGCTCGGGGCTTATCTGGTCATCCTCGGTCAATTATCGCCGGGCGCCATTATCGCCGCCTCGATCAGTGTCTCGCGCGCGCTGGCCCCGATCGAAGCGGCGATCGGGCAATGGAAAAACTTCGTCACTGCGCGGCAAAGCGCTGGACGCTTGAACGCGCTGCTCAACGCCATCGAAGCGACCGAGATGCCGCTGGTCGCGCTGCCCGCGCCGTCGCGAACCTTGCAGGCCGATACGCTTTACGTCGCACCGCCAGGAGAACGCGAAACCATCGTCAAGAATATCTCCTTCAAACTCGAAGCCGGTGACGCGCTTGGCATCATCGGGCCAAGCGGGTCGGGAAAGTCGACGCTGGCGCGCGCTCTTGTCGGCATCTGGCCGCCAGCCAATCCGGCGGGTTCTGTCCGCCTCGACGGCGCCGCACTCGACCAGTGGCAGCAGTCGGATCTCGGCCGCCACATCGGCTACATGCCGCAAGACATCGAACTTTTTGCTGGGACCGTGGGTGACAACATTTCGCGCTTCGATCCATCGGCCACGTCCGAGGACATCGTCAATGCTGCCATGGCTGCCGGCTCACATCAGATGATCGTGCGCCTGCCAGACGGCTATCAGACGCGAGTTGGTGAAGGCGGGCGTAGTTTGTCTGGCGGCGAGCGCCAGCGGATCGCGCTGGCCCGGGCACTGTACCGCGACCCCTTCTTTGTCGTGCTCGACGAACCCAATGCAAACCTCGATACCAATGGCGACCAGGCCCTGGCCGAAGCCATCACCGCCGTTCGATTGCGCGGCGGCATTGCCGTCGTCATCGCCCATCGCCCGTCCGCTTTGGCCAACGTCAACAAAGTTTTGGTGCTGCAAGATGGCCAGCCGCGCGCCTTCGGGCCGAAGGATGACGTGCTGAAATCCGTCTTGCAGACGGTGCCGTCAGCCGCGGCGCACAACGGCGCCGCGAGCGCTCAGCATACTATGTCACCCGCGCACTCCGTCAGCGCCGATCTGAGAGAACGCAAATGAAAAAGTCGCCCTCGATCGACACCATGACATCCGATAGCGCACGTGCCGGCAGATCATTATCTCAGACAACCTCGGTGCGCGGCTATCTCACCGCCGGATTGGTGACGACGTTTTTGCTGTTTGGCGGGCTGGTCGCCTGGGCCGCGGTGACGGATTTGGCGGGCGCGGTGCTCGCGTCCGGCAGCATCGTGGTCGCCGGCAACGTCAAAAAAATTCAGCATCCGACCGGTGGTGTCATCGGTGAAATTTTGGTCAAGAACGGCGACCGCGTAAAGGCCGGGGACATTCTTGTCCGATTGGACGAGACAGTGACGCGCGCCAATCTGCAATTGATCACGAGGCAGATCGACGAACTCACCGGCCGGCAAACACGGCTGCGCGCCGAGCGCGACGAGCAGGACGCAATCGAATTTCCCGCTGATCTGATGGCGCGGCGCAATGAACCGGCCGTCGAGCAGATCTTGACCGGTGAAGACACGCTGTTTCGTTCGCGGTTGAGTGCGCGGGAATCGCAACGATCGCAACTCGATGAGCGGATTGCCGGACTGCGCGAAGAAATCGCCGGCACGACGAGCCAAGCGGCGGCGAAAGCGCGCGAGATCGATCTGATCAGTCAGG
Organism: Hyphomicrobium sp.; assembly: GCA_019748215.1. Classification (GTDB taxonomy): domain Bacteria; phylum Pseudomonadota; class Alphaproteobacteria; order Rhizobiales; family Hyphomicrobiaceae; genus Hyphomicrobium_B. The sequence continues at coordinate 1,367 of JAIEPV010000147.1, read as the reverse complement.
AACTCGCCGGACTTCAGGCGCTCGAAGCCAAGCAACTCGTCACCACCAGTAAGCTCATGGCACTGCGCCGCGAAGGCGCGCGTCTCGATGGCGAGCGGGCGCAGCTTCAGGCAGCTGCTGGCCAAACGCGGGGGCGTATCGCTGAAATCGAAGTGCAGAAGATCAGCCTCGAGAGCGAAGCGAAAAGCGACATCGTCAAAGAGCTGCGCGAGACGGAAGGAACGCTGGTTGAACTTGCGGAACGCCGCACGGCAGCCGACGATCAGCTGCGCCGCATCGATATCAAGAGCCCGGCGGAGGGCCTGGTTCATCAGATGTCGGTGTTCACCGTCGGTGGCGTGATTGCCAGCAGTGAGCCGCTGATGCTGATCGTGCCTGAGCACCAGAAGCTGATTGTCGAAGCGCGCATCGCGCCGCAGAACATCGATCAGGCCCGAAGCCATAGCGCGGCGTTCGTCCGCTTCCCGGCATTCAACCAACGCACGACTCCGGTTCTCGAAGGTCACATTTCCAACATCGCGGCTGACCTGACACGAGAGCCGCAAACCGGAGTGACCTATTACATCGCGCAGGTCGAGCTGAACGACGGTGAAAGCGATAAACTGAAAGGCTTGAAACTGGTGCCCGGCATGCCGGCCGAGCTGCAAATCAAAACTGATCCGCGCACGGCGCTGTCGTACCTCGTAAAACCGATTGAAGATCAGTTTGCTAAAGCCTTTAAGGAGCGCTGACGATTGCACGCGACATCGTTTGGGCCTAAGCCGTGTCTTCGCCTCCGGCGCGCCTTGTGCCTCATCACCGCCACCAGTGACACGATATTAGCTGCATGACTGTGCTATCCGATCCGCCGCCCTCACCGCTGCATTTGTCGGTTGTAATTCCCGTCCTCAACGAGGCCGCTAGCGTCGCGCTGTTGCTGCCGCGTCTTGAAGCGGCGCTGAAGGCCACGCACTTGTCGTGGACAATCGTGTTCGTCGATGATGGCTCGACCGATGCGACGCTGGCTGCCCTGCGGACCCACAACCGTCGCGACGATCGCATTAAGGCGGTGGCGCTCAGCCGCAACTTTGGCAAGGAAACCGCCCTGGCCGCCGGGCTGCGCTACGCTCCGGGCGATGCCGTCGTGCTCATGGATGCCGATCTTCAACATCCGCCCGAATTGATCCCGTCGTTTGTTGAGAAATGGCGCGAAGGTTTCGACGTCGTGTTTGGTCAGCGGATGGACCGGCAAGCAGACGCCGCCTGGCGGCGCGCGGGAGCGCGTATTTTCTACAAAACATTTCACGCGCTGTCAGGCACGCCGCTGCAAGAGAATTCCTGTGATTTCCGACTGCTGAGCCGCCGCGCCGTCGATGCGGTCAATCGGA
>JAIEPV010000260.1 GCA_019748215.1 Hyphomicrobium sp. | reverse complement strand
GCGAACGACATGGCGACGAGCTGAAACGGCGGGACGGCACTTAAGTACGCCGCCAAGGCTGCAAGCGTCGACCAAAGTAAAATCGCGACCAAGCCGAAGCCGGTCGCGATCAGTGTTTTGCGGTCATCACGATTGAAACTCATACCGGTGGCGGTGGTCACTTGTTTTGCGCCCGGCGACTCCCCTCCGGGGGGCCGGCCGCCGGGCGCAATTCATCAAGCGAAGTACTGTCCGCCGTTTGCCGTCAGCGTTGAGCCGGTGATGAAACCTGCATCGTCGGATGCCAGAAACGCCACGCAGCGTGCGATCTCACTCGGCTCGCCGAGACGGCCGACCGGAATTTGTGGCAGAATGTTTTTTTCAAGCACATCCTGCGGAACCGCCTTGACCATTTCCGTGGCGATGTAGCCCGGGCAAATGACGTTGACAGTGATTCCGGCGCGCGCGCCTTCTTGGGCCAAGGCTTTCGTGAAACCAATGTCGCCGGCCTTCGAAGCCGAGTAGTTGACTTGGCCCATCTGGCCCTTTTGGCCATTGATCGACGAGATGTTGATGACCCGGCCAAACTTGCGGGCGCGCATGCCTTCCCAGACCTGGCGCGTCACGTTGAAAAGTCCGCTGAGATTGGTTCCGATCACGTCGTCCCACTGCTGCCGCGTCATCTTGTGGAACATGATGTCCTTGGTGATGCCGGCGTTGTTCACCAGCACGTCGATCGGGCCAACATCTTTTTCGATCTGCTTCACGGCTGCTTCGCAGGCATCAAAATTCGACACATCGAATTTGTAAACCGGAATGCCGCACTCCGCTTGAAAGGCCTGAGCCGCCGCATCATTGCCGGCATAGCTGGCCGCGACGCGGTATCCGGCGCTTTTCAATGCAATCGAAATCGCGTGGCCAATGCCGCGCGTGCCGCCGGTGACAAGGGCAACTCGTGCCATGTGTTTTCTCCCTATTTTTTTGTTTGACGGGGCACACGGCCCGCGGTGAGGATTTCAGTGGCTGCATGACGTTGCGGCGATCCTGTGCGAACCACCGCAATGGATCAGAAGGTGTCTCAATCGCGCGCGACGCACAGCGCCACGCCCATGCCGCCGCCGATGCACAGCGTGGCCAGCCCCTTCTTGGCGTCACGACGCTGCATTTCAAACAACAGCGTATTGAGAATGCGGGCGCCTGACGCGCCGATCGGATGGCCGATGGCGATGGCGCCGCCGTTGACATTGACCTTCTCGGTATCCCAGCCAAGACCTTTATTGACGGCAATAGCCTGCGCGGCGAACGCTTCGTTCGCCTCGATCAGATCGAGGTCGCCGATTTTCCACCCGGCCTTCTCAAGGGCTTTCTTCGACGCCGAGATCGGACCGGTCCCCATGATCGACGGATCGACGCCGGTGCTGGCCCACGAGACGATGCGCGCCAGCGGAGTGATGCCGCGCTTCTTCGCTTCAGCGGCCGTCATCAATACGACGACCGCCGCCCCATCATTGATGCCCGAAGCGTTGGCGGCCGTCACAGTCCCTTCTTTCGGATCGAAGGCCGGGCGCAGTTTGGCAATGCCTTCAATCGTCGTGCCATCCTTGATGTATTCATCTGTGTCGACGACCGTGTCGCCCTTTTTGCCTTTGATGGTGACGGGCGCAATTTCGTCTTTGAATTTGCCGGCCTTCTTCGCCGCTTCAGCCTTATTCTGCGAGGCAACGGCGAACTTATCCTGCTCCTCGCGTGTAATCTGCCACTGGCGTGCGACGTTCTCGGCCGTGGTGCCCATGTGATAATTATTGAACGCGTCCCACAACCCATCCTTGACCATGGTGTCGACGAACTTCACGTCGCCCATTTTGGTGCCATCGCGCATGTGCGCGGCATGCGCCGACTGGCTCATGCTTTCCTGACCGCCGGCGACGACGATCGTGGCGTTACCGGTCTGGATCTGCTGCATACCCAGCGCCACGGCGCGAAGCCCAGATCCGCAAATCTGGTTCATGCCCCACGCCGGAGTATCGACGGGAATGCCCGCGCCGACGGATGCCTGGCGGGCAGGCCCCTGACCCTGGGCCGCCGTTAAAACTTGTCCAAGAATGACTTCCGATACATCGCCGGGTGCGACGTTGGCACGGGCCAGCGCCGCCTTGATCGCGACGATGCCAAGCGCGTGGGCCGGGACGCTGGCCAGCGCCCCATTGAACGAACCGACAGGCGTGCGCGCGGCACTAGCGATGACGATCGTCGAAGTATCCTGGCTCATTTTGGCCCCTCCCTGGGCGCGAAATCTATTTGTGTTTTACTGAATTATAGGTGGCCGGCTTCGGACCTCGTCGTCCACTGCCAGGGCATAGACAATAAAACAAATTTGTCTATCGGCGCGCGGTCTTTTTCAGTCATTGTGACCTGATGTTTCACCCTACTCGAAAAGTCCTCAGAATCGTCTGGCGGGGCCGTCGTGGCGTGTGATACGCTGACGCAGCGCAGCAACAGGTGTAATAAGAGAAAAACGCAATGCTGACCAACACCGATGCACCGGCTCCAAAACGCGAAGCCGTCGTCATCAAGAAATACGCGAACCGCCGTCTCTATAATACCGAGACGAGCACCTACGTGACGCTGGAAGACTTGGCGAAAATGGTGCGCGGCGATCGCGATTTCGTTGTGTATGACGCCAAAAACGGCGACGATCTCACGCACGCGGTTCTCACCCAGATCATCGTCGAGCAGGAAAGCCGTGAGGGCGGACAGACGCTGTTGCCGATCCCATTCATGCGCCAATTAATCCGCCTCTATGACGACAGCATGAGCCGAATGGTGCCGAGCTATTTGCAATTCAGCCTGGAAAACTTCGCCAAGGAACAAGGTAAATTTCGCGAGCATTTCGCCTCGGCATTTACCAATCCGACCGCAGCCTTCGATTTTTATCAAAAGCAGGCGCGCCAGAATATGGCGATGTTCGAGCAGGCAATGTCGATGTGGACGTCGTTCGGCCCGGGGTCGGCTGGCGGCGCCGCCGGTGCTGCAGGAAAAGCCGGATCAGCAGCGGCTGGTTCTGAAGCAACCGTCGCGGCGGAAGGCGGCGCGGCAGCCAACGTCCAGCCTCGCGATGAATTGAGCGAGTTGAAATCGCAGCTCTCGGCCATGCAGCAGAAAATCGAGAAGTTGTCCCAGCCAAAGTGAGCGTTGTCGACCTCGGCGAATTCACCTGCGCAAGTGCCCGTCCATCAAGCGCAACGGCCATAGTCGGCCGCATCAAACGGCAAGCCATAGTGGAAGCCCTGCAAATAGTCGATGCCGCAATCGACCAGCATTTGCACCGTCTCATCGTCACCGACCCATTCAGCCACGGTTTCGATGCCGAAGGTGCGTGACAGGTCGATCATGGTTTTGACGAAGATCTGGTCGCTGGTATCGTTGGCGAGATTTTTCACGAACGCACCATCGATCTTGACGATATCGACGTTGAGCAACTTCAAATTTTTGAAAGACGTATATCCGGCGCCAAAGTCGTCGATTGCGACGCGGCAGCCCATCTCCTTCAAGGTGTCGACGAAATTGATCGATTGGTCGAGATCTTGAATGGCCGATGTCTCGGTGATTTCGATCACCAGGCGCGCCAGTAACTCGGGTCGCGATCCGGTCAGACGGCGCAGCGTCACCAGCCATTCGTGATCCGAGCACGTCAGGCTCGACACGTTGAGCGACAAAACCAGGTCCGGATGGCGCTTCAAAAGATCGACCGACAATTCAAGCGTGCGGCGATCGATCAAGCGCGACAGCCCAAGCTGTTCGGCCACGGGAATAAATTCGCCGGCCGCAGCGATGCTGCCGTCCAGCCGCTCCATGCGCAGCAAGCACTCGTAAATTTCCGGTTTTTTTGAGTGGGCGCCGATCATCGGCTGCAACACGAGGCGCATGCGGCGATCGTCGATGGCCTCAATGACGGCGTCACCAATCGCTTTGGCGCGGCTGCGAACCATGTCGTGGGAGAGGTTCGCCTCATGCGCCATGAAGCAGTCGAAGCGTTTGGTTTTAGCGCGCTCCACGGCGCGCATCGCGCTGTTGACGGCCTGTTCGACGCTGGACGCCTGGGTCGGCACAATAACGCCGCCGATCGATATCGTGACGCAGAGCTGGCCGGCCGAGGTGTGCAGGGTGGTGTCACGCACTGCCTTCATAAAGCGTTCAGCTGCGACGCGCATCGCGCCCGATCCGCAATCCTGCATGATCACGCCAAACTTATTGGAGGCATAACGGCCGATCACATCCCCCGCGCGCAACCGGCTTCTGATCTGGCGGCCAACGGCCGCGATCACTTCATCGCCGACGTCGTATCCAAACACTTCATTGATCACGGCCAGATTATTGACCGAGATCATCATGAAGCCGCTCGACAGGCCCGTGTCACCGGTCTGGTCGATGACCGCTGCCAGCGCCTCGGTCAAGCGAATGCGATTGATCTGCCCGGTCAACTCATCGAACTCTCGTCGAGGACCGTCGAGGCTATCCGCCAGCGTGCTGTCGTTGACGATGCGCAAGACTCCGCGCGCGCGTTCGGGACGCCCATCTGCGCCGGGCCACCAGCGTCCCTGATCTTCAAGATGGATGGTCACGCTGCCGCGCTGTGTGGACGGCCGAAAGCGATATTGGATGCGATAGGGGACCCCGCGGACATCATCGTTTGGCCTCGCCGCCGCGATGGCCTCGACACGACGGCTGAGATGCTCGACGGCAATGCGCGATTGGAACAAATGACCTGTGGCAAGGTCGCGGACATCGGCGAAGCAAAGCATGCTCGCCGCGTTGCTTTCCCAGGCGATGCGATCAGAAATGAGATCCCAGACGTAGGCCGTGGCGTCAACGGCCGAGGAGCGACCAACCAGGTCTAGGGATTCAGTTTCAATCAGCGGATCGAACGCAACGCGGGTCGCGCGCGTGTCGGCCACCGGGCGCGTGCTTTCGGCTGCGGCAAAAGTCGCATCTGTCGTGGGCGGTGGAGCCACGTGACAACCTTGATCGAAAGTGGGGCAGTGGGCGTTTTCGACGGCGGCACGGCGATGCGCTTGGTCGTCGATGTCAAAAGTAGACCGAAAGTCCTAACAACAGTTAAAGCGTCCCGCCGACCGCCGCTATAAGCTGGCCAAATTCGGCTCAAGCCATAGAAAAAGGCCAGCCGACGCGGCTGGCCTTTACAGTTGAAAGCGGTGTTTTCAACCCAATTACTGATCGCCGCCGCCGATGCTGAGGTCGCGCCGGGCCACGCGGATACCGATGGTGTAGCCGGCAATGACGTCAATGAGTGACGCGATCAAAATCAGGAAGAACACCGAGGTAGCGGCCTGCGGCACCATCAAAAACTCGACCAGGATGGCGATGAACACCACCATCGACAGCGCGTGGTCGATCAGGGTCGAAGTGGACGTAAAGGTCGACTTGACGATTTCGATGAACAGCAGGAACAGCGTCACCAGCAGGATCAGATCACCCCACTCGAATGTCCAGGTGCCACCGCTGAGCAGCGTTGTCGTGAAGATCGGGCTCGAAAGGCCTTCGATGCCGAACGACAAAACGATCAAGTTGTAGAAGATGAAGGCAATGACCAAGAGCGGTATGGCTCTGAGCGACATGAGGCGTCTCCTGTCGAAGTGCGGCCCGCCGGGACCGCCAAGCGCGCCGTTGTGACATGCTCATATCGATTTGCCAAGCAAACCGTCGATCTGCCGCGAAATGATCTCAAATGCGCAGTGACCGAAACGGAGCCAGGCTGCGCTCACGGCGCTGCCGCTATCAGGCCATAGCGCGAGATGTTAGGCGTCGACCTTCGAAGGCAAAATCTGCCGGCCGCGGTATTTGCCCGACTTCAGGTCGATGTGATGGGGACGCCGACGCTCGCCGCTGTCCTTGTCTTCGACATAGGCCGGAGCTGTCAGAGCGTCGTGCGAGCGGCGCTGTCCGCGCTTCATCGGCGACATTTTACTGCGTGGAACTGCCATATTACGTGCTCCAAATAGCGTCTGTTCTAGGCCGCTGTGTCCGGCTGGCGACGTGTGCCATGCGGACCGCAACGCGTGCGGCCCGCCGTGCGGCGGACGTCATGGCCAAATCCTGCGAGGGTTCTGCCTTGACCACGGCGCCCGGTCAAGCGGGCACATGGTCGGTCGAGGCGGCTTATACCCGCATCCGCCTGGGCGCGCCAGCCCCTTCGACCAGCTCCTTCCGCTAAGACCCTCCGGCCAGCCCCTTCAATTTGCCATGTCGCGCCGGCCTAATCACGGCGGATACTCGGCTGCCAGTCGACGCGCGGATCCCTGAACGCCGGCCTGGTGGGTGCAGCCGATTTCACCGCCGCGCGCCTTGGAACATCGACACAAGCCGTTTGCGACGTGCCGGCCGCCCGAGCCCGGGACTCGATGTCGGACGCCAGCCGTCGCGTCAGCGGCCCCGGCGCTCCGGCGTCGCGCAGCAGCGGGTTGGGCAAAGCGACCGCCAACCGCGCCGCCTCCCTCTCATTCAATTGCGCGGCGCCTTTGTTGAAATGAAACTGCGACGCTGCCTCGACCCCGAATACGCCCGGACCCCACTCGGCAATATTCAAATAGATTTCCATAATCCGCCGCTTCGGCCACAGCAGTTCCATCAGGTAGGTCAGCGGAAATTCGATAACTTTGCGAAGATAGCTTCTCGACGGCCATAGAAACAAATTCTTGATCACCTGCATCGAGATGGTGCTGGCGCCGCGCGGCACGCCGTCATCGCCGGCGCGTTCAATCGCATTTTGTATTTCTTCAAAATCAACGCCGTTATGCTGGCAGAACCGACCGTCCTCCGAAACCAGAACTGCATGGACGACATCCGGCGAGATCCGGTCCAGCGGCACCCAGACCTGGGTCACGTCCTGGCCCAAGATCAGCTTCTGAGCCATGAGCGATGAAAACGGCGGATCGACGAACCGGTAGGCGACCAGCAAAACGATGACGAGGGCTAAATACGCCGCCACCACGCCGGCTGCGATCTTCAGCACGCGCAGGACAAGCATCGGCCGCGCTGGCACCCGTCGCGCCATGAGATTGCCATCGCTCGTAAGGGACGGCGTTGGACGGGGCGGTGGCTCGATGCCGATCGACAGCTTCGACCACGTCGCATCCCCGCTCGCGCGAACCGGATCCCGCCGCAAGGTGACATCCGCGTCGACAACGGGTTGCAGTCGCAGCGGTTCAACGCCGCCGATCGACGGCACAGGTTCAGTCCAACGCAAAAACGGTGGTGGCGCGACGACAGGCAAAGGATTGGCCGGTCTAGCCGCAACAACGTCGCCGACCGCCTGAAACTCTTGAGCGGACTTCGCATATCGCGCCGGTGACATCGGCAGCGGCGGTGTAACCATCGGTGGCCATGGTGGCGACGACGCCAGCGCTCGCGGGTGATCTCGCCGAGCGTCCGCGATGTCGGCGATCACCGGCGGTGTCGCCGCCTCTTCGGCGGCAAAAGGGCGCGGGCTCATGTGGAATTTGCTGTCCGAAGTCACAATGTAGAGGCCGGGGCGCAGCGGCAGGGGTGGCTGCGGCGGCATTTGCATTGCGTTCAAAAAATGAGCCGAAATATCTGCACCATCTGACGACGGGCCATCCGGCGCGGGTGCCGTCACCTCGTCTAGAGCTGGAGAGCTCATCGCCGCTTGCGCGTCACTCGTGTCCGGATCAGAAGGGTGCATGCGTCATGGAACTCGGATAGCGCTGTGCATGGCGGCGCGGCGTGCAATGGAACGCGCTGCCGGATATCGGCAAACATTGGCACGAGTGCGTGTCACGGCCAAAAATTTTGCAGAAATTATCCCGCTTGAGGTTAAGGCAGTGTCCCGATTGCCCGTCCAGCCTGGTGATGCCGCAGGCTGCGCCGTGCCAGTCAGTTGTCACCGGACGCGTACCTGAGCGACGGCTTCGCAAAGGCTCCGTCACCGACCTGCTTTGGCCACAAAGAGCGACGACGAAAGCCGCGTTCTCTCCTGGGGTTCAAAGCCCAAGCTCAACAAAAGGTCTAATACGATGCGCTTTATTCAATTGGCTATGGCATGCAGTGTTGGTGCCGTCGTGATAGCGCCGGCAGCGACTCCGGCCGTGGCCGGACACTCGGCCAAGCACGTGATCGCCGCTGTCGATCGGGATAACGATGGTTCGCTCGACCGGGGCGAAGTGTATCGCGCGGCAATCGCCAAATTTAAGCGCTTGAACACCGACAAGGATCGCACCCTGGAGCCTGGCGAACTCAGTGGTGTGCTCTCCGCCCGTGCGTTCGCTGCCGCCAACCCGGACAAGGACGGGTCGATCAGCCTCGGAGAATATTTGCACTTTACCAAGAAGCTGTTCAAGGCAACCAACACCGACAAGGATCACACGATCGAGGCTGACGAACTCAACAGCCAATTTGGCGAAGTTCTCTCTAGCGTCATCAAGTGATTGGCGAGCCCGGCAAACGACGCTGAAGGCGGTTCAAACGACCGTCTTCAGCGTGTTGGGCGCCGTCAACTAGCGGCGCGATTGGGAACGCCGAAACGCTTTTCAATGTAATCTTCAACGAGATCCTTGAAGTCGGCGGCGATATTGGGGCCGCGCAACGTCATGGCCTTCTTGCCATCGATGAAAACCGGTGCGGCCGGGCTCTCTCCAGTACCCGGCAGGGAAATCCCGACATCGGCGTGCTTGCTCTCGCCGGGCCCGTTGACGATGCAGCCCATGACCGCAAAGTTCAGTGCTTCGACACCGGGATAGCGAACTTTCCATTCCGGCATTTTATCGCGGATCATGTTTTGCACGTCGCGGGCGAGTTCCTGGAACACGGTTGACGTCGTCCGGCCGCAACCGGGGCACGCCGCCACAACTGGCACGAACGATCGCAAGCCCATGGTTTGCAGTAGTTCTTGGGCGGCGCGGACTTCCTGAGTGCGGTCGCCGCCGGGCTCCGGCGTCAAGGAAAAGCGGATCGTATCGCCGATCCCCTGCTGCAGCAAAATGCCGATCGCGACCGACGACGCGACGATGCCTTTCGAGCCCATGCCGGCTTCGGTCAAACCGAGATGCAGCGCATAGCGGCTGCGGGCCGCCAGCAGCGTATAGACCGCGATCAAATCCTGGACCGCCGATACCTTGCCCGAGATGATGATGCGATTGGCGCCAAGACCCATCTCCTCGGCGCGCTCGGCCGACGACAGCGCCGATTGCACCATCGCTTCGTGCATCACCGCGCGTGCCGATGCGGGCGCTGCGAGCTTGGCATTTTCGTCCATCAAGTGGGTCAGCAGATCGCCGTCGAGCGACCCCCAATTGACGCCGATGCGGATCGCCTTGTCGTGGCGCGCCGCCGCTTCGATGATGGCGCCGAATTGCCGGTCTTTTTTATCCTTGAAACCGACGTTGCCGGGATTGATGCGATACTTGTCGAGGGCTTCGGCGCAGTCGGGATAATCCGCAAGCAGCTTGTGGCCATTGTAGTGGAAATCGCCGACCAGCGGAACGGTGACGCCCTGCGCCCGCAGCCGATCGCGGATCTCTGGCACCGCGCGCGCGGCTTCATCGCGGTCGACAGTGATGCGCACCAGTTCCGAGCCGGCGACCGCGAGCGCGGCGACCTGCTTCACCGTTGCGTCGATGTCGGCTGTGTCGGTGTTAGTCATCGACTGCACGACGACCGGCGCGCCGCCGCCCACCTGCACGCCGCCGACGTCGACCGCAACCGTCTGGTGCCGCGCTTTCAGCCCGTGTCCGCCGTCCGCCGTCATGCGCAAAATCTCCGATGAGTTGCAGCGGTTCTAGCGCGACCGGCTGCCTGCCGCCATCAGAGAAATGACGGCAAGCGCGCACATTGTCAGGACGATGCTGGGGCCCCCCGGGACATCGACCGTGAGTGAAAAGAACAGGCCACCGACGACACCGATCATGGCCACAATAGCCGCAATAATAGCCATGCGTTCCGGAGTCGAGGCCAGCGGCCGGGCAGCAACAGCCGGGACGATCAGGAACGCCATGACCAACAGAATGCCGACGATCTTCATCGACACGGCGATCGTGACGGCAAGCAAAATATCGAAGGCGCCACGTGACAGCCGCGGGTCAATGCCCTCCGCTGTTGCCAGATCTTCATGCAGCGAGACGCGCACCAGCGACCGCCAGAGAGCGAGCGTCGCCGCCAACACCAGCGCGCCGCCGACGACGACCCAGATCATGTCGTTGCGCGTGACGGCGAACACGTCACCGAACAGAAATCCCATCAGATCGATGGCTGGGCCCTTGAGCAGCGTGATCGCAATGACGCCCATGGCGAGCGCCGCGTGATGCATGAGGCCAAGAACAGAATCGAGCGCCAGAAGTTTCTGCTGCCCAAACCAGATGAGAATGAGCGCGGCAAGGACCGCCGCGATGATGACGGACAGGGTCAAATCGACGTTCAGCGCCATGCCGAACGCGACGCCGAGTAAGCTCGACTGCGCCAGCGTTTCACCGACATAGGCCATACGCCGCCACAGCACGATGCAGCCAAGGGGCGCTGCGACAACGGCCAGCACGAGGCCGGCGACCAGTGCGCGCAGCACGAACGGTTCGGGCCATTCGATCACGTCGAGCTCCGCCCGTCGACGTCAAGGCCACTGGTCTGCGTCACTGGGCTTGGCGCACCCGACAAGTCATGCTGATGGTCGTGATGATGGGTATAAACCGCGAGTGCACCAGCTGCTCGCGGCCCAAATAGCCGCGCATACTCGGCGTGCTTCGCGACCGCCTCGGGCTTACCCGAGCAGCACACATGCCCGTTGATGCAGATCACGCGATCGCTCTTGGCCATCACGACGTGCAGATCGTGCGAGACAAGAAGGACACCAAGACCGCGATTGTCGCGCAGGCTGCCGATCAGATCGTAAAGGTCGGCCTCGCCGACATAATCGACACCGCGCGCCGGCTCATCGAGCACGAGCAAGTTCGGCCGCCGCAACAGCGCCCGCGCGATTAGCACGCGCTGCGTTTCGCCGCCTGACAGTTGCGACAATTGTTGATCGACCGTCCGCGCCGCGCCGACCTCGGCCAATGCCGCCGCAATCTCGTCGTCGCTCGCGCCGTGACCCAACGCCAGGAAGCGGGCGACCGTCATCGGGATGGCGCGTTCGATGTCGAAGCGTTGCGGCACGTATCCGATCAGTGTCGAAGTTGGCCGATAGAGTTCACCACGATCAGGCTTTTCGATGCCAAGCATCAGTTTGACGAGCGTGGTTTTCCCGGCCCCGTTCGGCCCGATCAGCGTGACGATTTCGCGGGCGTGCACATCGAGATCGATCCCCGCGATCAGGTCGCGGCGGTGGCGCGTGAACCAAAGCCCGCGCGCCGACATTAAAGCGGTGCGATCAACCGCAGTAGAATGCGCCTGACCACACCCGCACGCCGCACCGTGGTCATGCGCATGTGATTGCCCGGGCGAGCCAACCGGTCGATCTGCGTGGCTAACGGATTGCTCCAGCGTCGCCGTCACTGTTTCGGCTGGCAAAATGACGTATCTCCGAAAAGCGGATGAGGACGGCGTCAGACTTTGCGCCGGTTGGCGCATTCCTGGCAGGTTCCGGTGACTTCAACAAAACGAACACGCGGCTCGAAGTGCGTGCTGCGCGCGGCGGCATCAATACTGGCGAAAATGTCCTCGCCGTCGGTTTCAGTCACAGTGCCGCACTGTTCGCAGCTGAGAAACATGGGGCGGCGGCCGGTGCGGGGCTGATGCAAGCGCCTGCAGGCGAAGTAAGCATTCTTGCTTTCGAGCCGATGCACGACCCCCGCATCCAGCAGCGCATCCAAGGCTCGATAGACCGAAATTGGTGCGAGGCGCGTGCCCTTTTTCGCTAGCCGATCGAGAACTTCATAGGCCCCGACGCTCGCCGTCGTCGAGGCGATCTCCTCGAAAACCTTGCGGCGTAAATCGGTAAAACGGATATTTCGCTCAGCGAAGATGACGCTCGCCCGATCGACGGATGACTTCACCCGGTCTTTGGCGCGTTGCTCTTCGCTGGCGGCGGCGGGCATAAGGTCAACCTGTGCAGTAGGGGGCCGGCGATGGATGGCGTGAGCGCAGACTAAATCATGTTTATTCCAAACAAACCGGCGCACGGTCTCTGGACAATATAACAGTTATGGCGAGCGCGCCACGGTCGCGCGGCCGCAACGGATGGTTACGGTCAAGACTTGACGTTTCTGCAATGCAGCAATGGCAAGACCAGGAACCAGTTGTGTGTCGGTAAGTTCATGAAGAATGCGGATTTTGACGCAATCTCGCCGCCAAATGGCCGGGTGTTTTGCGCATCATGATACGAACTGTGTTGGCCGGAACACCTGGGCCGAAGTTAGCGACGAAACTGCGGCTCAAAACCGGGCCGCGCCGAGCAGGGAACGGAACACGGGATGGACGTTAAGCTGATTGTGGACGGCTTGGCCGAGCATGCCCGACCGCTGGGGATCGCCCTCTTTTTTCTGATCACTGTGACAATGCTTCTGCGCACCCGGGTGGCGAAGCGGCTGTGGGCGACGATCGAGGAAACGCTGTTTTCCAACTGGCAGCTTGGATTACTCGGCACCACTGGCATCGTGCTGTCAGCCGCGTCCGGGTGGACGACCTGGGACGGCATGCGCAATTTCACCGGCGAGCCTCTGCTGTCGGGCATGATCACGTTCGGCATACAGGGCGTGATGCTGATCGTGGCTTGGCTGATCGGCGAAAGTTTCGCGACCGGGATGACGACGCAGTCGGCCAAGTCGAAATCCACGCTGATCAATCCAGCCGCGCAGACCTGGATCGGGACGGGCATCGGCGTCCTGCTGTTTGTCGCAGCACTCGTTCTGCTGATGCAATGGACCGGGCAGGCGGACGTCCGCCAAGCGAGCGCTGAGGATTTGGCCTGGTCGAAAACCGGCGACAAATTTTTACTGGTCGGCGCCGGACTGTTGCTCGTTGCCTTGTTCGCACTCTATGCCGCCAGTGATCTCGTCCGACCGTACCTGCAAGGCGCCCGCGTCATCATCCGCAACTCGGTTTTGTGGGTAATGTTTCTAGCCTGTATGGCGACGAGCGTGTTTTTCTCGTTCGACAGTCTTTTCACGTCGATATTTCCACAATCGGAGCGCGTCCGCGCAGCCGAACTGCGGGCTCAAAATCAAGTCTCGGGTATCATCGCCGACATCGAGGAAACGGTTGCGGCTCGCGGCAATGAACAGGCCGCCGCCTTGTTCACGACGGACGCGTGGACGAACTACGATTCACAGATGGCCGGCGTCGCGCGCGCTGCTGCGGCTTCCGAAGGTGCAATCGAACGCTACGTCAATTCGCAAATTGAAACGCGCCGTCGCGCCGTCAACGATCAGCAAGAACGCATGGCGTCCGCCCAGGCAGGCCAGGCGGGACTTGCCGGCCGCAAGATTTCGCTGACCGATGAAAAATCCCAATTGGCTGCGCAGCGACCGGAACTTGCCGCCGACTACGCCGGCAAAAAAGCCGATCTCGACGCCAAGCTCAAGGAGGTCGACGCCAAGCGCGTCGAGGCTCTCGCTGAAGACAAAGGCGTGGAGGGCACTGGCAAAGAAGGCCGAGGTCCGGTGTATCGCCAGCGCAAGGCAGAACTTACTCTGCTGCAAAGTGCATCCAAGGTCGCTGAGGAGCGCGCTAAGGACGCTCAGAAAAGGCTGACGGCGACCGAGACGAGATTGGCCGCTATCGACCGCGAGTTGGCGACGCTCGATGGCGATTTGGCGAAACTTAAAGGCGAAGCAGAAACCGCCGAACAGCGCATCAAGCTGGCACAGCAGACGTCCACCGATACGGCCGCTCCGACGCTAGACCCGGCCCGTATCCTGCCGAGCTTCGAGCAGGCACGTACTGAGTTTCGCGCCACGCCGACGGCTGAACGGCTGGCGAACGTGCAGCGCATTTGCGGCGACATTTACGGGGCACTATCGGCGACGCCTGAAACCAAGGCGCTGCTGTCAGGTTTGGATTGCGACCCGAAATCGACGGCTGACGCGGCCAGCGCACTGTTCGCGCTGCAGGCGGGCAGCCGGGTGTTTGCCGAAACGTGTGTCGGTGGTGACAAGCTCAATGCCAATTCCTCGGCCGACGCCCTCTTTGCCTTCGCTCGCCGCTGCCTCGCAGATACGGCGTTACAAAGCAAAGACACCGACACGTTGCGCTCGCGCATCAATTTCATCGAGCTGTCGCGCGATGACAAGGCCCATCGCTTCGTCGTCACCTGGAATGCTTTTCAGGACGGCAACCGGCTGGCGTATCTGGCGCTTGCCATCGCCGTTGCGATCGACAGCTTGATTTTCATGTCCGGCCTGTTTGGCGCCAACGCGGTGCGCTCGCCGCTGTCGGACGTCCCGAGCTTCAAATCTCGATCGGCGTCACAGTTAGAATCGACCATCAACGCCGCTCTTGGGCCCCATCCCTATGAAACCGCGTGGCTGACGTTGAATGCGCTGCGACCGATCACCAACGACGACGGCTTTTCGGCGATGGCCGATTTGAGCATCATGGAGCGCTCGGCGGCCGACAGAGTGCGGATGGTTTTGACGGCTGGGGCCGACATCGGCGCTGTTGAAACCGCGAGTTTCAGCCCGGAGCGGTATCGCGTGCGCAGCGAATTGCGCGAGTATCTCTCGGGTGTCTGCGACAAGCATTTCAAGACCGATTCGACCGCCAAGGATCGCGCCCGCCTCGATCAACTCGTGACCTCGGCTCTGGCGCCGCACCCGCGCGAACACGCCGAGATCGTACTGCATACTCTTGAACCGATTCGCGAGACCGAGGGTTTCACGTCAATGGTGACTCTTTCGGACATCAAGGATAGCTACGAAAATCGCGTTGTTCGTCGCGTTATGAATGCCGGGTCCGCGTTGAAGGCAGTGGCGCCCGATGTCAAAATCGACGACCGCTATTACATTCGGCCGTCGCTGTATGAAACGCTGCTGACCATTCGCGCGACGGCGCCGGAGTCGGCCGGTTATCGCCACGAGCGCTGGCGCTTCGAAGACGCGCAAAATCGCCCCGCCATCGACGGCGGCGCGTTGCGCGAGGCCAACGCGCGTCTTGAACAGCAGCCAAAGCCGCCGGAACTCGCGAGGCCCATGACGGCACTGCCGCGCGTGCCCCAGCTGAGCCCGGACGAAAAATCGGAGCTTCACGATTACTATCGGGAGAAATTGCTGAAATCGATCGATCTCTCGAGCGACATCGTCGACCATCGTCTGCAGTCCGACGCCGAGCGATTTGGCATGCGGGAGGCCTGGCGGGCCCTTGATGCCCACAGCAAGAAAAACCAACTGCTGGGCTTAGTGCTCCGCGAATTCCAAAATGAGCAGGATCGCCGTTTAAGCAACGTCTACAGTGGGCTGCGCGATGAGATTGGCGGCGATGAGCGCAAGCGTACGTTACTGGATTCCGTCGAGGATAAAATCCGAGAAGATCTGGCGCTCTACATGTTGTTTCCTGAAACGCATCTGATCGATAATCTGATTGAAGATATTGAAAGCGCCGCGCAGTCCGATGATGGTTTGCAGCATGGCGAGCAGGCGCTGAAAGATCAGCTGAAATATGTGCGTGAAGCGCTTGGTCAGCTCAACCTGTCCAATGCCGGGTCATGGGTCGAAATTCGCCAGAGATTGGCGCTCGGTTACAAGAAAGACATGTCCAATTTCTTGAACAAGTACCCGCCGCCGCACGATGATTTCCGTGGAGAAAGCTGAAGTCAGGTATTGATTTCTGAAAAAATTGTGCAGACGCGAACCTAGCGGCTTGAGGTTCTTTTCGCATGTTTATATAAACTTTAGAGAATCACCGGCCGGCCGCCAAGTTTAGCGGGCGCGCGGACCGACCGGGGCAGCGTCGAAGATGCAGACGTTTTTTCTGATGTTCGACCGAAGTAAAATGGAGCGTCCGATGTTCTCAGACTCGCGAATTTTTTATGGCGTATC